>JBJEWP010000134.1:12749-41088 GCA_051885115.1 Stenotrophomonas sp.
ACAACAACGGCCACCTCGCAGTGGCCGTTGTGCATCCATCAGTTGCCGCTGCTTACTTGCCGGTAGCCAGGCGTTCTTCTTCGGCAGTGAAGGCCGAGTGCTTGCCCAGCGGGGCGCCATGCATGCCGGTGGCGAAGTAGGCCACGCCGGTGCCACTGGCGGTATCGATCCATAGCCCCGAGCGCAGGCCGTAGGCATTGCCGGAGTGGCCGACACGGACCACGCCGTCACCGAACGGGTCATCGCCGCAGTCGGGGTGGTCGGTGGCCAGGGTGATGGTGCCCTGGCCGTAGCGGCACATGGTGGCGCGCGGCAGGCCCGGCGGCGGTTCCGGTTCGCCGTCTTCCCAGGTCTGGCCGTTGCCCGGCGCATATACCCATTGCGGGGTGGTCAGGGTGGCCACCGAGGCCGCGCTGATGATGCGCTGGCCGTCAATTTCCCCGCCGCCCAGCAGCAGCTGGCCGACCCGGGCCAGGGCGTTGGCGCTGATGCGCAGCCCGCCCTGCGGCGAGAACGCGCCACCGTTGCGGCCGGCCTGCCACAGCGACAGGTCGCAGCGGCCATCGCGGGCACGGGCCACATTGCAGGCCGGCTTGCGGCCCTGGTTGTTGTCCACTGCCGGCTTGCCGTCTTCGCCGTACAGCACCACCGCGCGCGCGGCCGTGGCCTCGTCGCAGCTTTCCCAGCCATAGCAGGCGGTGATGCCGGCAGGTTTGAGCACCAGGCGCTGCATCAGCAGGTCAAAGCGTTCACCGGTGACGCGCTCCATCATCGAGGCGACCAGCGGGGAGTTGAGGTTGGTGTAACGGAACCAGGTGCCCGGAGCTCGTTCGTCCCAGGCGCGCGGGTCGTTGACGATGTCGCGGATGTCGCCGTCCAGCGGGGTGGCCCAGTAGCCGGCGTTGTCGGTCAGCCCGGAGCGGTGGGACAGCATCAGGCGCAGGGTGATCGGGGTGTCGGCAAACTGCGGGTGGCGCAGTTCCCAGCCCAGGTATTGCGAGACATCGGTATCCAGGTCCAGCAGGCCTTCCTCGACCAGGCGCATCACGCCGATGGCCAGCACCAGCTTGGAAATGGAGGCGATGCGCACCGGGTCATCGGCGCTGACCTGGCGCTGTGCGGCGATGTCGGCCAGCCCCTCGGCCTGGCTGGCGGTGATGCCGTTGGCATCAAAGGCCACACGCACGCTGGCGATGGGTTGGTGGGCGGCAGCCGGCAGTGCCAGCAGCAGGGACGACAGCACGACGGGCAAGGCAAGACGCATGACCACTCCACGCAACAATAATGCTGTTTGATAGCCAACCCGGGTTGCCGCGGTCAAGGCGCTTAAGTCATTTCGCAGCCCGTCAGGGGTCAGTTACCGGTGCAATCAGCGGCCATTGCCCGATGGGTGCAGGCCGGGGGGGCAGCCATGCTGCAGGCCTGTCCTGCGGAGATCATGGCGATGGCCAACGACCTGCCTGCCAGCCTGTGCAGCCCGGCACACCCGCTGCATGGGCAATGGCGTGCGCTGCTGGGCCTGCTGCAGGCCGGCCAGCCGGCAGGGCGCGGCCTGGGCGAACAGGACAGCCAACGCGCGGCCGCGCAGTTGCTGCTGGAGGTGGTGCTGCGCCAGCTGGGCCGGGTGGAGCGGCTGCAGCTGGATGGCGAGGGCAACATCCACGCCCGTTGCCGGGCCGGGCGGCGCTGCCGCTGGGTGTTTGTGGATGGCCGCCTGGCCACCGCCTACCGGGTTGACGAGGTGACCCGGGCGCTGGACGAGGCCCGCCTGGCCTGGGCCATCCCGTTGCCGGGAAGGGCCCTTGAAAGTGGCCCGGCAGCGCCGGCGTTGCACCGGCGCTGAGTGTGGCGGGTGGCGGCTCAGCCGACCTGGAAGCGGCGGCCGTTGTTCTGGATTTCCCAGCTGCCGCTCTTGCGGAACGAGCGGGCCGAGGCGTAGGTGTCCTCCATGAACTGGAAGAAGGTGATCAGGCCGTTCTCCACCCGCGCCTTGATCGCAAACGGCGAGGTGAAGCGGTGACCCACTTCCACCGAGGTGTAGGTGAACTGGCCGAACACCGCCACCAGCTCGCCGTCGGCAATCACGTCGCTGACCTGGAAGTCGTTGACCTCCCAGTAGGTGCCGACGTTGGAGAAGGTGTCGATATAGATCTGGCGGCCCTTGCGGGTGCCGGTCCACGGTTCGATGCGCTCCAGCTCCGGGTTGTCGAAATTCAGCGAGATGTAGGTGGCGTCCTCGGCCACCAGGGCTTCGGCGGCCTGCTGGACGCTGTCCTTGCCGCTGTTGACCAGGAAGGCCTGGATGACATCCTTGGGGGCCTTGCTGCGCTGGGCCTGGGTGATCAGATCGATATCGGTCATGGGTAAGCCTTGCCGTGGAGAAAGCCGGGCGGCCGTTGCCACCCGGCAGGGATCATGGGTGGGCGGTCACTCGGCCGCGTCGTAGGAAAACTGGATGCCGGCGGTGCCACCGGTGCTGATGAACAGGTCCATGAACTGGCGGGCGGTGGCGCTGCGGTTCCAGTCGCGCTGCAGCTCGCAGAACAACTGGGGCACGCTGATCATCCGGCCGCCGGCCTGCTCGATGCGACGCAGGGCCGCATCGTGGGCGGCCAGCGAGGTACCGCCGACCGCTTCCACCGGCACATACACCTCATAGCCTTCGCGCAGGGCGTCCAGAGCCGGGAAGGTAAGGCAGGCTTCGGTCCACAGCGCGGTCATCACCAGCTTCTTGCGCCCGGTGGCTTCCACCGCCTGGCGGAACTGCACGTCTTCCCAGGAATTGATCGAGGTGCGGTCATAGGTGGGTTCACCGCTGAGCACCTTGCGCAGCTGCGGGATCGGCGGCTGGTTCAGGCCGGTTTCCACGTTCACCGTGGAGTGCACGATCGGCAGGCCGAACACCTTGGCGGCCTTGGCCACGCCGACGATGTTGTTGACCAGCAGCTGGCGGTCCATCGAGGCAATGGAATTGACCTGCACCGGCTGGTAGTCGATGACGATCAGCGCGCAGTTTTCCGGGGTGAGCAGATCATCGGCAACGGGGTCACGCTTGGTTTCACTGGTCATGCTGTGGCCTTGATTGGGAGGACAGGTAACGGGGCTTGGCTGCCATGCCGGCACAGGGCCGGCGCGGCAGCAGCGCACCATGCGCCAGCGGCCTGTAACGCCGCGCGATGGACTGATGAGCAAGGGGTTAAACCACATCGGCCCGCCGCGGGCACGCACATGGCAACAACGTGCGCACGGCTGGTGAGGCGGCGGCAAAGGATCAGGCCCTGTACGCGGCCGGTACCGTGGCCTGGCCGGGTAGCGCAGGCCACGGCTCAGCGCCCGCGATAGGGCTCGCAGGCAATACCGTCGTTGTCACGGTCCAGGTGTGGGCCATAGCCCGGGTCCCCGCGCCGCAGCGGCGCGGCACCGGCGGCCCGGGCCTCGGCGCAATTGCGGAATGCCCCGCTGCTGCCGGGTGATGGCGCGGCCCGCGAAGGCGCCAGCTGTGCTGGCTGAAAACCGGCACGCGGCGCACTGCCAGCGCTGCCCCCGCGGTGGCAGTGATAGCCCCCGTTCTTGCGGTCGTTATGGCAGCCCTCCTTGTTCAAACCACCCGGGTGCGCATGGGCCACCGCACACATCGCCAGCAGCCATCCCGCGCTGGCAAGGACCCTTCCGAAAAACAACGCGTTCGACATGGATATCGCGCCCCCTGCGCGACGGGAAATGACTCATGTGTATCCAGGTTTTGCTGGTGACGCGGATGTCGTGCCAGCCCTTTTCAACGGGTAAGTTAACCTGACCCCGTTGCCAGCGCGCTCTGGCAGCGTTAATGTCGATTCTGGGCTGCATTCGGGAGCAGAGAGCATCGTACCCGAGGCCTGCAAGTATTGGTTCGAGGGCGAAATGGATTGAATTCTCGGGCGCAGGTAGACATGTAGCATCTGGCTCCTGCTCAATGGTGATGGAGCCGATGCCGAAGCGTTAGCGGATGTGCATGCCGGGCTCTTGGGACAGGGGAAATGTAAGACGTTCAGAGTGAAGGCTTACTTTCAAAGGAGCATGGAGCCATGATGATGCGGTCAGTTCTGGCAGTAGTGCTTGCGGGGGCATTGCTTCCCAGCGTTGCCAAAAGCCAGGGAGTTGGCAGTTTGTCGCGACAGGACCAAGCAGATTTGGTAACGCGCTTGTGGATGGATACCTGTGCGAAGAACTTTTCAGATCCCGAGCAGGTTCGTGCCTTTGCTGCGCAGTATCGATTCAAAGAAAACCCTTCTGGCTCACGGGATGTTTTGAATGGCAAGGCCGGTACCGTTTGGGATGCGAGCCTTGGCCCTCACGCCCAAAACAGCCTGATCCTGTTTGATGATGGTACGTGTCAGGTGAGAGGACGGCGAGCCGAGAGCAGGTCTGTGAATGAAGTATTTGAAGGGGTGCTCCAAGGCATCAATGCTCCCGGTGTTTCCGTACGACGAATCGTTGAAAGAGACGTTGAGCAGGAGGGGGTTCAATTCAAACAGATCGCCTACTTTGTATCGCGCGTTGGAGAGATTCAGGGTTGGGCATTTATTTCAACAACGTCGGATTCTGACGGTGCTGGGGCTCAGGCCACCCTTACGGTGTCCAGAACCGTAATCGAAGAGTAGGGTGTTTGGAAATTTATCGGTAACGGGATCAGGTTTATTTATTGTTTTTTATTTTTTGCAGGGGGCGCACTTACCCACCCCGACACCGCTGCCATCTGCCTGCCGCCGCCGACACCTGCTCCCAGCCATTTTCCAGGCGCTTGAACGCCTGGCCGCCGATGCAGGCATAGCCCAGCGTCTTGGCCGGTTCGGAGCCCAGGGGCGGTAGTTCGATGATGGAAGCCGAAGGTGCGGGTCGGCCCTGGCGGCGGGCTTCGTTGTGCAGGGTCATGTTTTCGATGCCCTGGCAGTAGCCGGCCATGCCCGGGTGCGGGTGGTGGCGGTATTGCTCGCAGTTGAAGGGCGTGGTGTCACGCGCCATGGAGTTGTGCGGCTGGCGGGCCGGCGGGATATAGGGGCGCTGTTGGGTGCCATGGGCCGAGCGCACCGTCTGCGCGTGGGCGGCGGTGTTGCACAACAGCGCGGTGATCACGATCCAGCGCACGGCATGGCGTGCGCCTGCTACACATTCCATGTGTCCCCCTGTGATTCTGTGCAGAATCGGACGCAGTGAAGATTCCTTCATCCATCAGCGCATTTCAAGGTGGTGCCGGTTGGCCGGCAATGAGGGCATCAATGTCCATCGGCTTATGCCTGTGGGGCGGGTAGGGGAAGCCTGTCCTCCATGCGCGGGATTCCACGCGGCGGTGTCGCCGGGGATGGCGGATGTGCAAGCGGCCGCCATCCGGATTTTTCCTGCGCGCACAAAAAACCACCGCACCTTTCGGCGCGGCGGTTTTTCAGCAACACGCGGCGGTGGCTTACTTGCCGCCGGTGAACTTGGTGTGGCTGTTGATCAGGTTGCGGTAGTCGGGGATGTGGTTGGAGAACAGGGTGCCCAGGCCTTCCACGTCATTGCGCCAGTCGCGGTGCAGTTCGGCGGCCACGCCGAACCAGCTCATCAGCTGGGCGCCGGCCTGTTCCATGCGGCTCCAGGCGGCGTTGCGGGTCACTTCGTTGAAGGTGCCCGAGGCATCGGTGACCACGAACACGTCGAAGTCTTCGGCCAGCGCGGAGAGCACCGGGAAGGACACGCACACTTCGGTGACCACGCCGGCAACCAGCAGCTGCTTCTTGCCGGTGGCCTTGACCGCCTTGACGAAGTCCTCGTTGTCCCAGGCGTTGATCTGGCCCGGGCGGGCGATGTACGGCGCATCCGGGAACAGCTCCTTCAACTCCGGCACCAGCGGGCCGTTGGGGCCTTCTTCGAAGCTGGTGGTCAGGATGGTCGGCAGCTGGAAGTACTTGGCGATGTCGGCCAGTGCCAGCACGTTGTTCTTGAACTTGTCCGGGTCGATGTCGCGCACCAGCGACAGCAGGCCGGTCTGGTGATCGACCAACAGCACGGCGACATCGTTCTTGTCCAGGCGGACGTACGGCTTACCCATGGTGATACTCCTGATTGATTGCAGCGCGGGCAATGTGCCCGCCTGACGGTTTCAGCCCGAAGGCCGGGGGAAAGAGACCGCCCGGAAAACCAGGCGGTCGCAGGTTCATGCAACGCTGGGGGCAACCTTGCCGAAGCGGCCGGCATTGAAGTCATCCACGGCCTGGCGCAGTTCTTCCTGCGTGTTCATCACGAACGGGCCGTAGCCGGCAATCGGCTCGTCGATCGGCTCGCCGGACAACACCAGCACGATGGCCTCGCCATTGGCTTCCAGCTGGACCTGGCCGGCCTCGCGGTCGAACAGCGCCATCTGGCCTTCACGTACCACCTGGCCACCGTTGGCCATCACCGTGCCGCGCAGGATGACCATGGCCACGGTGTCGCCTGCGTCAAAGTCCAGGCTCACCTGACCATCACGGTTCAGACGCAGGTCCCACACGTTCATACGGGTGAACGTGCGGGCCGGGCCCTTGTTGCCGGCATAGTCACCGGCAATCACGCGCAGGGTGCCGGCGTCATCGGCCAGGGCCACGTTGGGAATCATGTCGGCCGTGATGTTCTGGTAACCCGGGGCGCTCATCTTGTCGGCGGCCGGCAGGTTGACCCAGAGCTGGGCCATTTCCAGCTTGCCGCCACGGCGGGTGAAGTCCTGGGAGTGGAACTCCTCGTGGATGATCCCCGATGCGGCGGTCATCCACTGCACGTCACCCGGGCCGATCACGCCGCCGGCGCCGGTGGAGTCGCGGTGGGCGACCTCGCCGTCATAGACGATGGTCACCGTCTCGAAACCACGGTGCGGGTGCTGGCCGACGCCACGCGGGCGTTCGGTCGGCTCGAACTGGGCCGGGCCGGCATGGTCGAGCAGCAGGAACGGGCTGAGCTGGCGGCCGTGGGTGTTGTAGGAGAACAGCGAGCGCACCGGGAAACCGTCGCCAACCCAATGCGGGCGGGGGGCGCTGTACAGGCCGCTGATCTTCTTCATGTCCTTCTCCGGTTGCGGCGCGGGCTGCGCCTTTGTTGGAGGGAATGATGGATTTGGAACGCTATGGCCGGTAGTGGTTGAAATGTGGTCAGATAGTCCTATCTGGTGAACGATGGTGGCCCATGCAGGACCT
The DNA here is from genome assembly GCA_051885115.1 of Stenotrophomonas sp. GTDB lineage: Bacteria > Pseudomonadota > Gammaproteobacteria > Xanthomonadales > Xanthomonadaceae > Stenotrophomonas. The sequence goes on from JBJEWP010000134.1 coordinate 19,931, forward strand.
CAATGACCTGTACTACTTCGCCAAGGTGGTCGAGCACGGCGGCTTTGCCCCGGCCGGCCGCGCCCTGGGAGAGCCCAAATCCAAGCTGAGCCGGCGCATCGCCCTGCTCGAGGAGCGTCTGGGCGTACGCCTGATCCAGCGTTCGACCCGGCATTTTTCGGTTACGGATATCGGCCAGACCTATTACCAGCACGTGCAGGCGATGCTGATCGAGGCCGAGGCGGCAGCCGAGGCGATCGAGCTGACCCGCAGCCAGCCGCGCGGCACGGTGCGCCTGAGCTGCCCGACCATGCTGCTGGATTTCCGCATCGGGCCGATGCTGGCCGAATTCATGGCCGCCTGCCCGGACGTGCAGGTACACCTGGAGGAAACCAACCGCCGCGTCGATGTGATTGCCGAAGGTTTTGATATCGCCATCCGGGTGCGGCCACCGCCGCTGGAGGACAGCGAACTGGTGCTCAAGGTGTTCGGTGAGCGCAGCCAGGGCCTGGTGGCCAGCCCGGGCCTGCTGCAGCGGCATGGGGTGCCGCAGGGCCCGGCCGATCTGGCCGGCCTGCCCAGCCTGGCCCTGGGCCAGCCGCAGGATGAGCATGCCTGGCACCTGCTGGGCCCCAACGGGCTGCAGGCCGAACTCCGGCACCAGCCGCGGCTGGTGACCCGCGGCATGCTGCCGCTGCGCCAGGCCGCCTGCGCCGGGGTGGGGCTGGTGCAGCTGCCGCTGATGCTGGTGGCCGATTCGCTGGCCAGCGGCGAACTGGTGCGGGTGTTGCCGCAGTGGGCGCCGCCGCGCGAGATCATCCATGCGGTGTACCCGTCGCGGCGCGGCCAGCTGCCTTCGGTGCGCGCGCTGCTGGACCATTTTGCGGGCGCCTTTGCCACGATGGACGAGGACTGAGCGCGCCACCCATGCCCCGTGGCCCTTGCCGCTGCCGGCAGGGGCCGTTAGTTTGCGGGGCTTGATTGATGTCCCGGGGACGTTCCCATGATCCGCAACACCCTTGCCGCTGCGCTGGCCCTTGGCCTTGCCGCTACTGCCCATGCCGATGAAGGCATGTGGATGCCCACCCAGCTGCCGGATCTGGCCGCACAGATGAAGGCGGCCGGTTTTGAAGGCGACCCGGCCGGGCTGGCCGATGTCACCGCGCCGCCGCTCAGTGCGGTGGTACGCGCCGGTGGTGGCACCGGTTCCTTTGTTTCTGAAAACGGTCTGCTGTTGACCAACCACCACGTCGCGATGGGGGTGATCCAGTACAACAGCAGCCCGGAAGACAACATCATCGACAACGGCTTCGTGGCGGCTGGCCGCGAGCAGGAGCGCCCGGCCAACCCGGACTTCCGGGTGGTGGTCACCACCGCTTTTGACAAGGTCACCGACCAGGTGCTGGCCGCGGCCAAGGGCAAGACCGGCCGCGCCTACCATGACGCCATCGAGCAGGTGAGCAAGCAGATCGTGGCCGACTGCGAAGCCGATGGCAGCGTGCGCTGTTCGGTGGCCAACATGTACTACGGCACCGATTTCTACCGCATCGCCCAGGTCGAACTGCAGGACGTGCGCCTGGTGTATGCGCCGCCGCGGGCGATCGGCAACTACGGCGACGAGATCGACAACTTCATGTGGCCTCGCCACACCGGTGACTTCACCCTGCTGCGTGCCTATGTCGGCCGCGACGGCAAGCCGGCCGCCTACAGCCCGGACAACGTGCCCTACGCCAACCCCGCGCACCTGCAGCTGTCCACCGAAGGCCCGAAGGAAGGCGATTTCGCCATGCTCGCCGGCTACCCGGGCATCACCTATCGCCACCGCACGGCCGACGAGTTTGCCGCCCAGATCGACCACGTGTTGCCGCGCCGGGTGGCGCTGTTCCAGCAGATGATCGACACCATCGACGCGGCTACCCGTGGTGATGCTGCGGCCACCCAGCGCTATGCCTCGCAGCTGCAGAGCCTGAAGAACAACCGCAAGCGTGCCGCCGGCGAACTGGAAGGCCTGCTGCGCAGCGACGCCAAGGCCCAGCGTGCGGCCGACGAAGCGGCCATGCTGGCGGCCACCCCGCGTGCCCTGCGGCGTGACATCGATGCCCTGTTTGCCCAGCTCAATGCCGGCACGGCGGTGGGCGAGCGTGACCTGCTGCTGCAGCAGGTGTCCGGCGCCACCCAGCTGCTGCGTTCGGCGCTGTTGCTGGAGCGCCTGCGCATCGAGGCCGGCAAGCCGGATGCCGAGCGCGAGAGCGGTTACCAGATGCGCGACCTGGCGATGATCGAGGGCACCTTGAAGCAGGTGCAGCGCCGTTTTGATGCCAAGGTCGAAAAGGCCCTGCTGGCCCACCTGCTGGGCCGTTACCAGCAGTTGCCCGATGCCCAGCGCGTGGCCGAGTTCGATGCGGCCTTCGGCCGCACCCCGGAGCAGCTGAGCGCCAAGCTGGATGCCCTGTACGCGGCCACCAGCCTGGGTGACGAGGCGGTGCGCCTGGCCCAGCTGGACAAGGCCAAAGCCGGCCAGGCACTGGATGCCGACCCGCTGCTGGCCCTGGCCGGCCCGCTGGTGGCGGCCCAGCTGCGTCTGGAGCACGAGTCCAAGACCCGCGAGGGCGAATCGCTGCGCCTGCGCCCGGCCTACATGCAGGCGCTGTTTGCCTGGCGCAACAGCCAGGGCCGCGCGCTGTACCCGGATGCCAACCGCACCCTGCGCCTGTCCTACGGCAAGGTCGAGGCCATCGCCCCGCGTGATGCGGTGAGCTGGAGCCCGGTGACCACCGTGGCCGGCATCCTGGAAAAGAACACCAATGCCTACCCGTTCGATGCGCCCAAGCCCTTGCTGGAGGCCATCGCCAAGGGCGACTGGGGCAATACCGCCGACCCGGCGCTGGGCACGCAGACGGTCAACTTCCTGACCAACCTGGACACCACCGGCGGCAATTCCGGCTCGCCGGTGCTCAACGCCCGTGGCGAGCTGATCGGCCTGAACTTTGACTCCAACTGGGAGTCGGTATCGGCCAGCTGGTGGTTCGACCCGCGCTACAAGCGCGCGGTGCATGTGGACATGCGCTACATGCGCTGGCTGATGGACAAGGTCTACCCGGCCCATGACCTGCTGCAGGAAATGGGGGTGGGAGTGGGTCAGGGCCAAAAGTGACGCGCAGCGTCACCTGAAACACAGCAATGCCGCCCTCCGGGGCGGCATTTTTTTGAATTGCGTGATCTCGTCGTAAAAAATTTATTAAGCGAATTTTCTTCGGCTGTTCAATGATTTGCCAATTGCAGTGCAAATGTTGACCAAATTGCCCATACATCTTCATGCACAACCTGTTTGCAGCTTGTGTGGAGCTTGTGAATAATCCGCCCCCATTCAGGGGGGCGGCGTCGCTGCCAACCAAACCTTTTCAGAGAAGTGGACCCGGCCAGTGTGATCGCCGGGTTCTACGCACGTCTGCAGGCCTGTATATGAACCGTCAAGCGTCCCGTTTCTCCTCCTTCTGGTCAGACAATGCCTTGTCGCGCACTGCGCGGCGTTGGCTTGCCCCGCTGGCCGGGCTGGTGGCCACCGTGGTGGCGCCGGCGGCGCTGGCAGTGGACCTGCAGGTCACCGAGGTGTCTGACACCGGTTATGACCCCAGCCCGGTGGGCACGGTGGTCAAGTACCGGGTCAGTGTGGGCAACGGCGCTGCCGCTCCTGCCAATGGCACGGTGACCCTGTTCGACTTGCCTGCCGGCACATCCCTCGCGGCCGGTGCACCGGCCGGCTGTTCCGCCGTCGCAGGAGCCAATGGCGGCACGCGGGTGACCTGTACCAATCCGGAGGGGATGAGTGCGCAGGATGCCGGGTATGAGTTCGACCTGCCGGTGATGACCCTGGGGCATCCGGTCGGCACCATGACCGTGCATGCGGCCATCGGTTATGCGGCCAGTGCACCGGCGGCGACCACGCCGCTCAGCTCGTTGGTTGCTGGCGACGCCTTCTTTGGCACTGGCGCCGGCATGGACACCAACCTGACCAACAACGTGCTCGACCAGAGCACCACGCTGACCGAAGCCACCGACCTGGCATTGAGCAAGACCGCTACCCCGGACCCGGTGATCGGCGGCGGCGAGGTGACCTACACCCTGAGCGTGACCAACCATGGCCCATCGGTGGCGACCGGGTTCACGGTGACCGACAGCCTGGACAGCAACACCAGCTTTGTGGCGGGTTCAGCTGCTGGGGCAGGCTGGAGTTTTGCCGGTGCCAACGGCACCTACAACGGCAATCTGGCCGTGGGCGCCTCGGCCAGTTACACCTTCAAGGCCAAGGCCAATGTCGGCAGTGGCACGGTGACCAATGGCGCGGTGGTTGCCACCGGTGCCGGCAAGTACCCGGACAACAACCCGGGCAACAACAGCGCCACGGTGACCACCGATGTCACCGCCGGTGCCGACCTGACCTTGGCCAAAACCGTCAGCCCGACCCCGGCCATTGCCGGTGAAACGGTTACCTTCACCCTGACCGCGCGCAACCTGGGCCCCAGTGCTGCCAGCAATGTGAAGGTGAACGATCCGCTGCCGGCAGGTTTTGTATTTGTCAGTGCCACGCCTACCAAGGGCACCTGCACCGGCGGTACGGTAGTGGATTGCAGCATTGGCAGCATGGCCAAGGACGAGCTGCAGACCATCACCATCGTGGCGACGGTGCCGCTGGATGCCAGCGGCAAGGTCACCAATACCGCCACCATCAGCAGTGATACCCCGGACCCGTTCGACCAGGGCAAGGACAACCAGGGGTCGGCCACCTTCGACGTGCTGGCCGACGGCGCTGACCTGAGCATCGGCAAGAGCAAGACCAAGGAACGGGTGCCGGTGTGGAAGCCGGGCCAGCCGCTGGCCGACAGCATCTGGACCTCGGACATCACGGTGACCAACGGCGGGCCGCGCGCGGTGACCGGTAATCTGCAGGTGGTGGAAACCCTGGCTGTTGGCGAAAAGTGGGTGGATGCCAACGGCAACGACCTGCTGCCGGGTACCACGGTGAACGTCGGCAACTGGCAGTGTTCGGTCGATGCGGCCTATGCGGCCGGCCGCCAGCAGGTGGTGACCTGCGACATGGTGGGCGGCTATCCGCTGGCCAAGGACGCCAAGGTGGGTCTGCGCCTTTACACCCTGCCGCTGGTGGTGGGTGAGCTGCGCAACACCGTGTGTACCGGCGGGGCGGGCGGCAGCGTTCCGCCGCTGACTGCCGGCGGGGTCAACCGCGACCCGAACCTGAACAACAACTGCGCCGGCGGCAGTGCCTGGGCCACCGATGGCTACGTTGACCTGAAGATCAGCAAGCGCACCAATGCGGCCGGCGATGCGGACAATATCGTCAACATCACCGATACCCATGTGGACTTCACCATCAGCGTCCACAGCTCGAACGACAGCGCCGCCACCGGCGGTGTGGTGATCAATGACACCCTGCCCGGCCATGCCGGTGGTGCCTTGACCATTGTCAGCCAGAGCAACCCGGGCTGGAACTGCACCACCAATGGCGGCAGTTTCAGCTGCGCCTCGGGCACCACCTTGCTGCAGCCGGGCCCTGCCAATGCATTCACGGTCACCGTGCGTGCTGCCCGCCCGCTGGCCGACAGCCTGGGCCAGGCCGCCAGTGCCTGCACCGGCAATGTGGCCGGGCGCTTCTGCAACACTGCCGGCGTCGGCATTGACCTGAAGGTTGCCAACGCCATCGGCACCACCAACACGACCGATGACAGCGCCAGCGACTGGTTTGCCGTTTACCCGGTGACCAATGTGGCCACCACCGGCAAGACCATCACCTCGGGCAACCCGGGGCGGGCGGGTGTGGAAACCACCTATCGCATCGATTATGTCAACCAGAACAAATCCAGCGCTGCTGGCGTGGTGATGCGTGACGTGTTCACGTTGCCGGCCAACGATGCGGGGTTTGTGCTGATTTCTGCCATCAGTTCCAAGGCCGGCAGCAGCTGTACCGTCACCGCGCGTGATCCTGAGATCACCCAGACCGCCGCCTCGGGAGGGATGTCCTACGCCAACACGGCAAGCACGCCGAAGACCCTGACCATCAGCTGTACCCCGATCTCGCTGGCAGGCCAGGAAGCGCGGAACCTGACCATCAAGATCCGCCCGAACGTGGATGCCGCCAACGCCGGCCGTGCCTTCAGCAACAAGGCCGACTTCTACCTGGACCGCGACGGTGACGGTGTGCCGGACCCGGCCACCGGCGTCGATGCCAATGGCATTCCGTTCAACCACAACAGCACCGCTACCGAGGCTGACGACAGCAAGAGCGCCACCCTGAACTTCCAGTCCGGCGTGGTCGATCTGTCGATCGAAAAGGAAGACAAGGGCTTTGTCGGCAGCATTGACCCGCTGGGCTTTGATTCGCGCCCCGGGATGGGTGCCAACAACGTCCTGAAATATCGCATCGCGGTGCGCAACGCAGGCCCTTCGCTGGCCACCGGTGCCCATATCGTGGACACCATCACCGCCCCGGCCGGTGCGCGGATCCGCCTGCTGGGCAGCCAGCTGGGCAACCTCACCACGCCGACCGGCGCGGTGGTGGACCTTGCCGATGCCAACTCCCTGTGCCAGGTCCAGAGCGGTGGCAACCCCACAGCCCACGGTGGCGACCAGGTGGTGCGCTGTGACATGCCCAGCGCGGGCACCGGCATGGTTGGCAATGGCCAGATTGCCGTGGGCAATACCAGCTACCTGTATCTGGTGTATGAGTACCTGGATGCCCCGCCTGCCCAGGGCGCCACCATCGTCAACAAGGTGACGACCGCCTCCAACGAGGGCGAGTCCAACACGAGCAACAACCAGGCCGTACAGACCACCTCGATCCGCACCCGCAGTGACCTGCAGGTGGTCAAGCTGATGACCACCAGTGCCCCGGATCCGGACCCATCGGTAGCCATCACGGCCAATACCCAGGCCTTCCTGAACCAGCCGCTTTGGTATGTGCTGGACATCACCAACCTGGGCCCGGGCCACAGCCGTTCGATTGACCGCAGTGGCAGCAGCCCGCTCAATGGCACCGGCACCGTGGTGACCGACGTGCTGGCCGCTGGCCTGGAGCTGATTGACGCTGCCCAGGTGACCTGGCGCAAGATCGACTCGGCGACCCCGAGCAACGACAACGACCTGGTCGCTGCCGGTACCGGCGCCTGTACGCAGGCCGGGCGAACCCTGACCTGCCAGCTCGGCGACCTTGCCCTGGACGGCAAGGCACGTGTGCTGATTCCGGCACGCTGGGTGACCCTGCCGGCTGGCGGTGTGGGCAGCAACAGTGTGCGTCTGCAGACCGAACAGATTGACCCGACCCCGGACAATGACGGCAGCACGGTCACCAGCGACATCAAGGTGTCCTCGCTGGCCGGCCGCGTGTTCGAGGACAGTGACCGTGCAAACGGCAACGGCGGTATTTTCCAGGGCGCCGAAACCGGCCTGTCCGGGGTCACCGTGACCCTGAGCGGCAATGACCGCTGGGGCAACCCGGTCAACATGACCACCACCAGCGACAGCCAGGGCAACTACGCGTTCATTGACCTGCCGCCGTCGGATGCGACCGGTTACACCATCACCCAGACCCAGCCGGCCAGCCACACCAATGGCCCGGTGAACCCGCCGACCAGTGGTGCCAATGCACCCAGCGAGGGCGGCAACTACGCCCGTGGTGGCAGTACGGCCGATTCCAGCTACAGCGGCATCGTGCTGGAAGGCGACACCGACGGCGTGCGTTACGACTTCCCGGAAGTGCGCCGCCCGAGCCTGTCTGGCGTGGTCTATGTCGATGCCGACTTCAATGATGTCTACGGCAGTGGCAATGACAGCCCGATTGCCGGCGCCACCGTGGAGCTGCTCAATGCCGCCGATGGCCGCCTGATCGACTCGGCCACCACCGATGCCACCGGCAACTACCGCTTCAACAGCCTGGACCCGGAAATCACCTACACCCTGCGTGAGGTGTTGCCCAGCGGTGGCTACCGCAACCGCCCCAGTGCGATCAACCCGGGCACCATCAATGGCCAGCCCTGTGCGGCTGGTGGCTGTGTGGTTGGCAGTGGCGTGGGTGGTGATGCCGCCAGCACTGACCGCATCAGCAACATCGACCTGTCCGCCGGCTTTGATGGCATCAACTTCAATTTCGGCGAGGACGCGGTGACCTCGATCAGCGGTACCGTCTACCTGGACCGCAATGACAACGGCAGCCTGGACAACGGCGGCGGTGATGCCGGCATTGCCGGGGTCACCATCAACCTGGAGGATGGCAACGGCACGGTCATCGCCACCACCACCACCGATGTGGATGGCAACTACAGCTTTGCCGACCTGGTGGTCGGCAAGAATTACATTGTGGTGGAAGTGCAGCCGTCCGGGTATGCCAATGGGCAGGAAAATCCGGGCAACCGGATCACCATCAACAACCTGCCGCTGGCCGGTTCGCACAGCAACAACTTCGGCGAGCGGCTGGGCAGCCTGAGCGGCTTCGTGTTCGAGGACTTCTCGGCCACCCCAGCCAACAGCAACAACGGCCGTTTTGACAGCAGCGAGCAGCCGATCCAGGGCGTGGTCCTGACCCTGACCGGCACCGACATCAATGGCCAGCCGGTCAACAAGACCACCACCACCGAGGCCGATGGCAGCTACCGCTTTGATGACCTGATGCCGGCCGATGCCCAAGGCTACGTGCTGACCGAAACCCAGCCGGCCGGTTACCTGGACGGCAAGCACACCGCCGGCAATGGCGTGGTGCCGGGCAGCAACGCCGTGGCCAATGTGATCAGTGGCATCAACCTCAGCGCCGGCCAGCAGGCCACCGGCTACCTGTTCGGTGAACTGGCCAATGCCACCATCAGCGGTACGGTCTACCTGGACCGCAACGATGACGGCGACCAGCAGCCGGGCACCGAGCCGGGCATCGAAGGGGTGACCATCACCATCGAAGGCGCTGGCCCGGACGGTGTGTTCGGCACTGCCGATGACACCTCGGCAACGGTGACCACCGATACCGATGGCAACTACAGCTATGGCGGCGCCGTGGCCGGGCAGGACTACCGCATCACTGAAACCCAGCCGGCCGGTCTGGCCAATGGCCAGGAGAACACCGGCAACGTCATCACCATCACCAACCTGCCCAAAACCGGTTCGACCGACAACAACTTCGGCGAGCTGGCCGCGTCGCTGTCCGGCATGGTCTACCTGGACAGCAACAACAACGGTGTGCGTGATGCCGGTGAGCCGGCCCTGGCCGGTGTGCAGGTCAGCCTGCCGGCCGGCACCGTGGATGCCCTGGGCAAGCCGGTGACCTCGGCCACCACCGCTGCCGATGGCAGCTACCGCTTCGATGACCTGCTGGCCGGCACCTACACGGTGACCCAGCAGGCCGCGCAGCCGGTGTACAACGGCACCACCACCCTCAATGGCGTGACCACCGCTGGCACCATCGATGGTGTCAGCAGCGGCGCCGCCACGGCGGTCAGCACTGTGCCCAGCAGCATCAGCGGCATCGTGCTGCCGGCCGGCAAGGCCTCGGTGAGCAATGACTTTGCCGAAATCCTGCCGGTGGCTGCTTCGGGCACCGTGTTCTTCGACGTCAACAACGATGGCGCGATGGCGGGTGTGGCCGAAACCGGCATTGGCGGGGTGGAAATCACCCTGACCGGCACCGACGACCTCGGCAACCCGGTCAGCCTGAGCACCACCACCGCTGCCGACGGTACCTTCAGCTTCGAGGGCCTGCGTCCGGGTACCTATACCCTGACCGAGCCGACCCAGCCGGCCGGCACCGCCAACGGCATCACCACTGCCGGGACCGTGGACGGCACCCGCAGTGGCACCGCCACCCCGGTGACCACCACTCCGAGCGCGATTGCCAGCATTGACCTGACCACCCCGGGCACCAACTCGGTGGACAACCTGTTCGGCGAACTGCCGACCAACAGCGGCATCACCGGCAAGGTCTGGGAAGACCGTGACAACGATGGCGTGGTTGACCCGGGTGAGCCGGGCCTGCCGGGCGTGGAAATGGTGCTGACCGGTACCGACATCAATGGCGATGCGATCACCCCGATCACCGTGGTGACCGACGCCAATGGCGAGTACGCCTTCACCAACCTGCCGCCGGGCACCTACACGGTGACCGAGAGCAAGCAGCCGGCCGGCACTGCCGACGGCCAGACCGTGCCGGGCACCACCGGTGGCACCGGCTCGACCGCCGGCAGCGCCACCGACAGCAACCCGTCGACCATTACCACCATCACCGTGGGCGTGGGCGAGGTCTCGCAGGAAAACAACTTCGGCGAGATTCCGGTCGGTTCGATCAGCGGCAAGGTCTACAACGACAGCAATGACAACGGCATCGCCGAGAACGACGAGGCCGGCATTGCCAATGTGGTGATCGAGCTGGTGGGCACCGATGACCTGGGCAACCCGGTCAGCATGACCACCACCACCGATGCCGACGGCAATTACCGTTTCGACGGCCTGCGCCCGGGCACCTACGAGGTGACCGAGCCGAACCAGCCGCCGGAAACCCTCAATGGCCTGACCACCGCCGGCACCATCGACGGCAGCAGCGTGGGTGTGGCCACCGGCAAGGAAACCACTCCGTCCAGGATCAGCCAGATCAAGCTGCCGATCGGCGGTGAGTCGGTGGGCAACAACTTCGGCGAGATCGGTGATTCGCCGGACATGCTGGTGAGCAAGTCCTCGGCCAGCGAGAAGCTGACCGTCAACAACATTGCCACCTACACCATCAGCGTGCGCAACGGTGGGCAGAAGCCGTCCTTCGGCGAATACGTGGTCGAAGACCGCCTGCCGGCGGGCCTGAGCCTGGCCGCGGTACCGGCCGGTGACGGCTGGACCTGCTCGGCAGCCGTGGGCGATACGCGCTTCAGCTGCCGCAGCTCGGCCGTGGTCAATGCCGGGGCAACCGCGGCGGCGACCATCACCGTGCAGGCCATGGTGGCTGCCGAAGCCGCCAAGGCCGGTGTGGTCAACAACGCGGTGATCGTGGCCGGTGGCGGCGAGAACGAGTTCCGTACCCCGAGCAAGAGCGAGCGCGATGCCTTTGAAGGCAACGTCACCGACCTGCCGGTGTGCGATGTGGCCATCACCCAGAACGCCTGCCGCGTGCCGACCCCGGTGCAGCTGTCCGCTTCGGTGGGTGGTACCGTGTGGTTCGACGTGGGCAGTGACGACACCCTGCTCGACGGCGGCGACCAGCGCCTGCAATCGTGGATTGTCGAGCTGGTGGACCCGGAAACCGGCGCGGTGGTGCGTACCACCACCACGGCGGCTGACGGCAGCTACACCTTTATCGACGTGATTCCGGGCAAGGAGTGGAACATCCACTTCCGCGATCCGGAGTCCAACGTGATCTGGGCCTGGCCGGTGAACCAGGAAACCGCCGGTGGCACCGGGGTGAGCTGTGGCGTGGCCGATGCCATCGCCAACGGTACCGCCAGTGCCTGCCGCAACAGTACCGGTGGCATCAGCCAGCTGTCGGTGGTGCTGGCCCCGGGTGAGCACCTGCCGCAGCAGAGCCTGCCGGTGGATCCGTCCGGTGTGGTGTATGACGCGGTCAGCCGTGATCCGGTGCCGGGGTCGATTGTGACCCTGACCCCGGTGGGCATGTGTGCCGGTTACGACCCGGCTACCGCCATCCTCAACGCCAATGCCGGTGGTTACCGCATCGAGGGCAATGCCATTTCGATGACCGTGGGCAGCAACGGCTACTACCAGTTCGTGTTCGGCCCGGCCGCACCGGACCGCTGTGAGTTCACCCTGTCGGTGATCCCGCCGGGTGGCTACCAGTTCGTGTCCAGCCAGATCACCCCGGAACAGGGTTCGTTGAACCCGCCGGGTGGGGTGGGCGAGAACTGGCCGGTGCAGCCGCAGCCGACCGCGCCGACCGGCCCGGTGGGCGAGGGCACCCGTTACTGGCTGAACCTGATTGCCGGTTCGGGCACCTCGGGCATCATCCACAACCACATCCCGCTGGATACCGCCGCGGCCACTGGCCTGGTGATCACCAAGACCGGTGACCGCCAGATCGTGGAGCTGGGCGACACACTGCAGTACACCATCACCGTGCGCCAGACCGCCGGCAGCTCGCTGTCGATGGTCAACATCGTCGACACCCTGCCGCGTGGCTTCACCTACATCGACGGTACCGCCCGCCTGGGTGGGCGTGGTCTGGACGATCCGGCAGGTGCACCGGGCCCGCGTCTGGGCTTTGCCCTGGGTGCGATCAACGTCGGTGAGCAGCTGTCGCTGACCTACCGTGTGCGGGTTGGCGTGGGTGCGTTGCAGGGTGACGGCATCAACCGTGCCCAGGCCCATGGCTGCTCGATCAACGGTGGCTGCATCAGCACCGATTCGATGAGCCCGGTGCCGGGCAGCATCCCGTCCAACCAGGCGCAGTACCGCGTGCGGGTCACCGGCGGTGTGTTCTCCACCGAGGCCTGTGTGCTGGGCAAGGTGTTTGTGGACTGCAACCTCAACCATGTGCAGGACGAAGAGGAGCTGGGTATCCCGGGCGTGCGCCTGTACTTCTCCGACGGCACCTGGCTGGTGTCGGACGTGGAGGGCAAGTACAGCTACTGCGGCCTGCCGGCCAACAGCCACACCCTGAAGGTCGATGCCTCGACCCTGCCGCATGGCTCGCGCCTGACCACCAGCTCCAACCGCAACCTCGGCGATGCCGACAGCCTGCTGCTGGACCTGAAGAACGGTGAGCTGCACCGCGCCGACTTCGTCGAGGGCAGCTGTTCCAACCCGGTGCTGGAGCAGGTCCGCGCCCGCCGCAGCCAGGGTGAGATCCGTGCCCCGGAAACCGAGGCAGGGCAGTCGCCGCTGCGCTTTGACAGCAAGCCGACCCGTGCGCCGCAGCAGGCCACGGACTCGGCCAACCAGAGACCGATCGTGCAACCGCGTGCAATTCCGTCCGTTGATGCTTCGCCGGAGGTGCAGCCGTGAGCCGTACCTCGACGCTGCGGCAGATGCCGCGCCTGAGCCTGCTGGCCTGTGCCCTGGCCACCGCCTTGCCGGCGGTAGCCCAGAGCGTGGGCAATGGTGGCCGCTTCACCCCGGTGATCGGCCAGGCCCACAGCCTGTATCCGAGCAGCCTGACCACCACCGATGCGCTGCCGCAGGCCATCGACAGCAGCCGCCAGGGGCTGCTGGACCAGGTGGTGGTGGAAGTGGACCGTGACGGGGTGCCGGCCGATGGCCAGAGCCCGGTGAACGTGCAGGTGCAGCTGTATGACCGTGACGGCAAGCCGTTGAGCGGCCAGCAGTACGTCACCATCGAACACAGTGGTGGCCGCCTGCTGCTGCCGGGTGCCAGCACCGATGAGTTCGGCCCCGGTGCCGGCGATGCCGACAAGGTCATCCCCGGTGTGCAGCTGCTGGTGGAAAATGGCGTTGCCCAGTTCCAGCTGCTGGCCCCGCATGATCCGCAGGACGTGACCCTGCGCATCACCGCCGGTGGCCACACCGCCCAGGGCGTGATCGGCTTCATTCCGGAAATGCGCGAGCTGCTGGCCACCGGTCTGGTGGACGGGGTGATCAACTTCAACCGCCGCTCCAACGCCAGCCTGATCTCGCCGGTACAGCACAACGATGCCTTTGACCGCGACATCCGTCGCTGGGAAAAGCAGTTCAACAACGGCAAGGCCAGCGCCAGTGCGCGCACCGCCTTCTTCGTCAAGGGCAAGATCAAGGGTGAGTACCTGCTCACCGCCGCCTATGACTCGGACAAGGACGTGCGCGGCCGCCTGCTGCGTGACATCCAGCCGGACGATTACTACCCGGTCTACGGTGACTCCTCGCTGCGTGGCTTCGATGCACGCTCGGCCGAGCGCCTGTACGTGCGCGTGGACAACAAGCGCAGCTACCTGCTTTACGGTGACTTCCAGACCGGCGACAGCCTGGCCACGGCCACCGGCCTGGGTGGCAGCGGTTACATGCCGCAGCGCCTGCTGGGCACCTACAACCGCACCGCCACCGGCCTGGGCTGGCACTACGAGAACGAGCGCGTGCGCAGCAACGTGTTCGCCATCGAGGACTCGCTGCGCCAGGTGATCGAGGAATTCCGCAGCCAGGGCTCCGGCCCGTACGCACTGCGCAACAACGCGGTGCTGGAAGGCAGCGAGCGGGTCGAGGTGATCACCCGGGACCGCAACCAGCCCTCGCGCATCGTCAGCGTGCGTTCGCTGGCACGCCTGGTGGATTACAGCTTCGAGCCGTTCTCCGGGCGCATCCTGCTCAACCAGTTCCTGTCCAGCTTCGACGCCGACCTCAACCCGGTGTCGCTGCGCATCACCTACGAGCTGGACCAGGGCACCGAAAAGTTCTGGACCTACGGCGGTGATGCCCAGGTCCGGGTGACCGACAAGCTGGAAGTCGGTGCCTCGGTGGTCGATGACCGCAACCCGTATGCGCCGTTCCAGATGGGCAGCGTCAATGCCGGTTACCGCTTTGGCGCCAATACCGCGCTGGTGGCCGAATTTGCCCGCACCCGCAGCGAGGTCAACACCAACTCGCTCAACCAGGTCGGCTCGCAGGGGCTGATGGATGCCGTCGGCGAAGTCGAAGGCGACGCCTGGCGGGTGGAGTTCGGCCATGACGGCGAGAAGTTCGACGCCCGCCTGTTTGCCGCCCGCACCGACCCGGCATTCAACAATGCAGCTTCGGCGCTGTACGGCGGCCGTGGCGAATACAGTGCCAACCTGACCTACCGCGTCGGCCCGCGTCTGGAGCTGTACGTGGAAGGCCTGCGCAGCGAGGACCGCAACCCGGATGGTGGCGAGCGTGATGCCGCCGGTGCCGGCGCGCGGATCAAGGCCGGGCAGCGCCTGACCGTGGACCTGGGCCTGCGCAGCATCCGCGAGACCATCGGGGTCAACTCCACCTGGTCCACCAATACCGGCTACGGCAACATCGGCGGCCTGACCGGTGGTTTTGCCACCGGCGGTGGCGGTGGTGCCCTGGGCTATGGCGCGCAGGCGCTGGACCCGGCCACCGGCCTGATGATGATCAATGGTTCGGGCAGCGGCGAGATCATCAACAGCGACCTGCCCATTGGTACCGAGCTGGAATCGGACAGTGCCCGCCTGGGCCTGGGCTACCGTTTCAGTGACCGCTTCAGTGCCGGTGCCGAAGTGGAGCAGGCCATCAGTGGCGAGGACCGCCACCGTGTGGCCGCCGGCCTGGACTACCAGCTGTTTGAACGCAGCCGCGTGTATGGCCGCTATGAACGCCAGACAGGCCTGACCAGTGCCTACGGCATCACCACCACCGATCGCGAGGCCGATGCCCTGGTGTTCGGTGTGGACAGCACCTACCTGCGTGACACCCAGGCGTTCAGCGAATACCGCCTGCGTGATGCGATCAGCGGCCGTGATGTGCAGGCCGCCTCGGGCATCCGCAACACCTGGGATGTTGCCGAAGGCCTGCGTCTGTCCAGCTCGGCCGAGCACGTCAACGTGATCGACGGCAGCACCGGTGACAACACCGGCCTGGCCCTGGCCCTGGATTACAGTGCCAACCCGTTGTGGCGGGGCGCGCTGCGCGTCGAGCACCGGATCAGCGATGACGTGCGCCAGACCAGGGACGTCAACGAGGCGTTCGATACCACCCTGGTGCAGTTCATGGCCGCGCGCAAGCTCAACCGCGACTGGACCCTGCTGGCCCGCAACTACCTGCTGTCCACCGACTACCAAGCCCGTGGCGATGTGCTGCAGGACCGCTTCCAGATCGGTGCGGCCTACCGCGACACCGACCGCAACCGCATCAATGCCCTGATGCGCTACGAGTACAAGCTGGAGCGCGACGAAAGCGGCCTGACCCTGCTCGATGGCAATGTGGTCGACGGCAGTAGCCAGGATGTGCGCACGCGTGCCCACATCGTTTCCAGTCATGCCGACTGGCACCCGTCGCGGCCGTGGTGGATCACCGGCCGGGTGGCCGGCAAGTGGCAGCGTGACCAGTTCGCCTATGGCGATGGCAGCCGGGTCAACAGCAGCTTCCGTGCCATGCTGTTCTCCGGACGCATCGTCTATGACATCACCGAAAACTGGGATGTCGGCGTGCTGGCCTCCACCTTCCGTGGCCAGAACAAGTCCAACCAGTACGCCTACGGCGTCGAGGTTGGCCGCCTGCTGCGGCAGAACCTGTGGCTGTCGGCCGGTTACAACTGGACCGGTTTCACCGGCGACCGTGACCTGTCCGGCTACGAGTACACCCAGCAGGGCCTGTTCCTGCGCCTGCGCTTCAAGTTTGACGAAGACCTGTTCCGTCCGGACCCGGTCCGCTACCGCGACCCGGCTCGCTGAGGATGCCCATGATGAACACCACTTTGACTGCTACCCGTTCCCTGCGTCCGCTGCTGGCCGTGGCCCTGTCGCTGCTGGCCGGCACTGCGCTGGCACAGCAGGTGCAGCTGACCCCGCAGGCCCAGCGCATCACCGATGAGGCCATTCATGCCGACCTGGGGGGCTATGAGCACCTGCAGGGCCGCATCCAGGGCCTGAATGACCGTGGTCGCCCGATCCGCGACTACCACCTGTCCAAGGCCCAGTGCTGGCTGGACGTGTCCTTCCACGAATACACCCGCAATGACCGCAGCGACTTCCCGCAGGAAGCACTGACCGAGTCGGAGAAGCTGATCGTGGACATGGAAGGCGATGTCTCGCCGATGCCCACCGACACCCCGCTGGTCAATGACGCCAAGTACCTGCGTGATGACCTGTGGCAGCGCCTGCGCCTGATCCACGGCACCCCGGGCTTTGCCTGCGCCCAGCAGAAGGTGGCCTGTGGCGAAGTCGAGCTGGTGCATGCCGGCAACGAGTTCAACCAGCAGCAGTGGCGCCACTCCAAGCCGTACATCCAGATCGCCGAAGACCTGGTCAACGAGGCCGAGGCGCTGGCCCGCCAGTGCGACGTCGGCCCGGCAGCACCGGCGCGTCCGGCTGGTCCGCTGATTGCCAACGTGCTGTTCGAGTTCGACCTGGACCAGTACCGCGACATCCGTACCTACTCGCTGGAAAGCGTGGACCGCGCCCTGGCCACCATCGCCAACGAGAAGCTGACGTTGTCCGGGGTGGCCCTGGTTGGCCATGCCGACCGCATGCAGGGCAGGGGCTTTGACTACAACCAGGGCCTGTCCCAGCGCCGCGCCAAGACCGTGGAGCAGCTGCTGATCGGCCGTGGCATCGACCCGGCGATGATCCGCTACGAGTACCGTGGCGATACCCAGCAGGTCCAGGCCTGCGAGGGCGTCAAGCCGCGTGCGGCCCTGCTGGAATGCCTGCTGCCCAACCGCCGGGTGGAAGTGCGCTTCGAACTGGCCGACTGATCCGGCCAGGAAAATGCCCACACAGCACAACGCCGCCTGCGGGCGGCGTTGTGCTGTGTGGCCCATGCGGGGCAAGGGCCAGGGGGGTACACTGCCACGCTGGCATCGGAGCCATAGCGGAGTTGCGCGGTGTCGAGCTGGATCCTGCTGCTGGTATCGCTGGCCTATGCGGCCCTGTTGTTCGGCGTGGCCTGGCTGGGCGACCGCCACCCGATGTATCCCAACCGCCCCTGGCTGCGCCCGATCATCTATTCGCTGGCGCTGGCGGTGTATTGCTCCTCGTGGACCTTCTACGGGGCGGTGGGCTCGGCGGTGCGCCATGGTCTTGGCTACCTGCCGATCTATCTGGGCCCGATCCTGCTGATGCTGCTGGGCTGGCGGGTGCTGGAGCGGCTGGTGCATGTGGCCCGGCGGCAGAACATGGTGTCCATTGCCGACTTCATTGCCTCGCGCTACGGCCATTCGCGCCACCTCGGCGCGCTGATCGCGCTGATTGCCCTGATCGGGGTGATTCCCTACCTGGCCCTGCAGTACAAGGCGGTGGCGATGAGCCTGCAGGTGCTCTCCGCGCACGAGGGCCCGGACCCGGGCTACTGGCAGGACCCGGCGCTGTACGTGGCCTTGATGATGGCGGTGTTTGCGATCCTGTTCGGTGCCCGCCGGGTCGATGCCACCGAGCGCCACCACGGCATGATGCTGGCCATCGCGCTGGAATCGCTGGTCAAGCTGGTGGCGATCAGTGCGGTGGGGGTGTTTGCCTGGAAGTTGCTGGGCAACAGCGGCACGGCGGCATGGCCGGCGGTGCAGCAGATGTTCACCCCGACCCAGATGCCTGGCGGCTTCATCGCCCAGACCGTGCTCAGCGTGCTGGCCATGCTGTGCCTGCCGCGGCAGTTCCACGTGGCGGTGGTGGAATGCGGCGAGGTGGCCGACGTGCGCCGCGCGCGCTGGCTGTTCAGTGCCTACCTGGTGGTGATCTCGCTGGCCGTGCTGCCCATTGCCACCGCCGGGGTCCGCCTGCTCGGCGCCGACGGCAGCACCGCCGATTCGCTGGTGCTCGGCCTGCCGCTGGCCGATGGCCAGACGGTGCTGGCCCTGGTGGCCTATGTGGGGGGATTTTCGGCCGCCACCGGGATGGTGGTGGTGTCCTCCATTGCCCTGGCCACCATGGTTTCCAATGACCTGGTGATGCCGCTGCTGCTGCGCCGCGATGGCGACGCGCACGAGGCGGCGGTGCGTGCGGCGCGGGTGTTGTGGATCCGCCGGCTGGCGATCTTCGGCCTGGGTCTGGCCGCCTACAGCTATTACCGGATCAGCCGCAACGACGCCACCCTGGCTTCCTATGGGCTGATGGCCTTTGTCGCCGTGGCCCAGTTTGCCCCGGCCCTGATTGCCGGGCTGTACTGGCGCGGTACCAGCCGGCTCGGTGCCGAGCTGGGGGTGTTGGCCGGCTTCCTGCTGTGGACCTACAGCCTGCTGCTGCCGACCATGGCCGACGGTGCCGGGCCGCGCCCGCAGTGGATGCTGGATGGGCCCTGGGGCTGGGGCTGGCTGCAACCGCAGGCGCTGTTCGGGCTGCAGGGGATGGAGCCGTTGACCCATGCCACCCTGTGGTCGCTGCTGCTCAACACCCTGGTGCTGGTGCTGGCCTCCTGGCGCTGGCCACCGGGCATGGCCGAACGGCTGCGCGCGGCCCCGTTCCTGGAGCCGGCCAGCCAGCCGCCAGCGGCCACCGTCGGAGGCTGGTCTGGCCATGTGCGGGTGAACGACCTGCTGGCCCTGGCCGGGCGCGTGCTCGGTGACCGCCATGCCCGCAATGCCTTCGAGCAACAGGCCCGGCGGCTGCCGCCACCGGGAGGGCTCGCTGGCCAGGCCGACCGCGGCTGGGTGCAGTTCACCGAGCGCCTGCTGGCTGCTTCCATCGGTGCCACCTCCGCACGCCTGCTGCTGACCAGCCTGCTGCGCGGCTCGGGCATGCGCGTGGACGAGGTGATGGCGGTGCTCGACGAGGCCGGGCAGGAGCTGCGCTTCAACCGCGACATCCTGCACACCACGCTGGAGAACATCGCCGCCGGGGTCAGCGTGGTCGATGCGCAGATGCGCCTGATCGCCTGGAACGGGCATTACCAGTCGATGTTCGGCTATCCCGACGGCATGCTGTATGTCGGCCGCCCGGTGGCCGACCTGATCCGCTACAACGCCGAGCGTGGCGAGGTCGGCGGCAGTGGCGATGTCGAGGCCCAGATCGCCCGTCGCATCACCCACATGCGGGCCGGTACCGCCCATGTGTTCGAGCGCGTGCGCAGCGACGGCCGGGTGTTTGAAATGCGTGGCCAGGCCCTGCAGGGCGGCGGCTATGTCACCAGCTACAACGACATCACCGAGTTCAAGCGGGTGGAACAGGCCCTGCTGGAAACCAACGAAACCCTGGAACAGCGGGTGGCCGAACGCAGCCAGGCCGCCGAACTGGCGCAGCAGTCACGCACCCGTTTCCTGGCGGCAATCAGCCATGACGTGCTGCAGCCGCTCAATGCGGCCCGCCTGTTCGCCTCGGCCCTGCGCGAATACCCCAGCAACAGCCCCGAACAGGCCCGCCTGGCCGAACGGGTGGATGCCTCCTTGCGTGCGGCCGAGGAGCTGCTGGAAGGCCTGCTGGATGTTTCGCGTCTGGATGGTGGCGGCCTGCAGCCCAAATACAGCGTGTTCGATGCCCGTACCCTGGTCGACGAGCTGGCCAGCCAGTACGCGCCGGTGGCGGCCGGGCGTGGCCTGCAGCTGCGGGTGCATGGCCGTGGCTGCTGGGTGCATACCGACCGCCGGCTGTTGCGCCGGGTGCTGCAGAACTTCATCGCCAATGCCCTGCGCTACACCCGCAGCGGGCGCATCGTGCTGGCCCTGCGCCAGCGCCAGGGCATGGTCTGGTTGCAGGTCTGGGATACCGGTCCGGGCATTCCCGATGCCCACATGCAGCAGATCTTCAACGAATTCCACCGTTACCAGCAGAGCTTTGACTGGGGTGAACAGGGGCTGGGGCTGGGGTTGTCGATCTGCCAGCGCATTGCCCGCCTGCTCGACCACCGGCTGGCGGCACAGAGCCAGGTCGGCCATGGTTCGATGTTTGCCATCGGCCTGGCGCGGGTGGAGGCACCGGAAGTCCGCCGCCAGGCCGCACCGGCAAGCAATGGGTTGCCGGCCGGGGAGTCCCTGGCCGGTCTGCGTGTGTTGTGCGTGGACAACGACCACGAAATCCTCGATGGCATGCGCACCCTGTTGGCGCGCTGGCAGGTCAGTGTGATCACTGCCACCACGGTGGACCAGGCCGTGGCCTGCCTGGCACAGGAGCCGGACGTGCTGTTGGTGGACTATCACCTGCATGACCGTCTGGACGGCCTGCAGACCCTGGCCCTGCTGCGCCAGAGCACCGCGCGCAACCTGCCCGGGGCCCTGCTCACCGCCGATGGCCGCGACGAGCTGAAGAAGATCGCCCGCGACCAGGGCTGGCGGATGTTGACCAAACCGGTCAAACCGGCGTCCTTGCGCGCGTTCCTGTCTGCCCAGGTGGCGGCCCGTCGTTGAGCGCTGCCTGCGTCCTCCTTTACGGGGATGCCGCGCCTGCCGCCTGCCGGGTCATCCATGCAGGCCACAGGGCGACGCACAGCAAGCGGCATGCGTGGCTGGGGTCTGTGGGTGATGTGTGTGGTGATCGGCGGCGGCTCGTTTTAGTGTCGGCACCGGTGCCGGGGTTTCCAGCAGCCATTCGCGCAGCTGGGGCAGCAGCGGTAGTCACAACGGCGGGCTGCTCGAC
>JBJEWP010000135.1:0-6000 GCA_051885115.1 Stenotrophomonas sp.
GTGGTGGCCAACATCCGTGGCGGTGGCGAGTACGGCCCGCGCTGGCACCAGGCCGCGCTGAAGGCCAACCGCCACAAGGCCTATGAGGACTTTGCCGCGGTGGCCCGTGACCTGATCGCGCGCAACATCACCGCCCCGGCCCACCTGGGCGTGCAGGGCGGCAGCAATGGCGGCCTGCTCACCGGCAACATGCTCACCCAGTACCCGGAGCTGTTCGGCGCGGTGGTGGTGCAGGTGCCGCTGCTGGACATGCAGCGTTACCACAAGTTGCTGGCCGGTGCCTCGTGGATGGCCGAGTACGGCAACCCGGACACCAGCGATTGGGAGTTCATCAAGACCTTCTCCCCGTACCACCTGTTCGATGCGGCCAAGAGCTACCCGCCGGTGCTGTTCACCACCTCCACCCGCGATGACCGTGTGCACCCGGGCCACGCCCGCAAGATGGCCGCGCTGATGCTGGCCGCCGGCAAGGACGTGACCTACTACGAGAACATCGAAGGTGGCCACGGCGGTGCGGCCAACAACGCCCAGGCCGCGCACATGCAGGCCCTGGCCTACCGCTTCCTGTGGGAGCGTCTGGCAGGTGACAAGGCCAGCACCGAATAAGCGGACAGGGCAGGCAACACCGGGCAACGCCACCGCAAGGTGGCGTTGCTGTTTCCGGCATGGGCCATGCGCAGAGCGCCGGGTGGCCTCTGCAGCGACAACAAACCGCCGCAACTGGCACACTGGCCGCCTTGTAACGCGACCGTGTGCCCCGATCTGATGAAGCGACTTGTCCCCCTGTTGATGGCCAGCCTGATGACCCTGCCTGCCGCCGCGGCCCTGCCTGCCGCCCCCGATGCCCCCAAGCGCGCCCACAACGTGACTGCCCCGCATGGCGCGACGCGTGCCGACGAGTATTACTGGCTGCGCGATGACAGCCGCACCGACGCGGACATGCTGGCCTACCTCAATGCCGAAAATGCCTACGCCGATGCGCTGCTGGCACCACTGAAGCCGTTGCAGGAAGCGCTGTATGCCGAGATCGTCGGCCGCATCCAGCAGGACGACGCCTCGGTGCCGTATCTGGATGACGGTTACTGGTACTACACCCGTTTCGAGACCGGCAAGGACTACCCGATCCATGCCCGCCGCGAAGGCAGCATGGAGGCCCCGGAGCAGGTCCTGCTCGACCTCAACCCGATGGCCGAGGGCAAGGGGTACTTTTCGGTCGGCGACATGGCCGTCAGCCCGGACAACCGTCTGCTGGCCTGGGCCGAGGATGGTGTGGGCCGCCGCCAGTACACCATCCGCTTCAAGGACCTGGCCACCGGGCAGGTACTGGACGATGTGATCGAGGGTGCATCGCCCAACGTGGTCTGGGCCGATGACAACAAGACCCTGTTCTATGTCGAGAACGACCCGGAAACCCTGCTCACCGTGCGGGTGAAGAGGCATGTGCTGGGCACCCCTGCCAGCAGCGATATGCTGGTCTACGAGGAAGAAGACGACAGTTTCTACATGGGCATCGGCCGTACCACCGATGACCGCTTCATCACCATCGTGGTGGAGTCCACCGTTTCCTCCGAGCTGCGTTATGCCCCGGCCGACAACCCGGAAACCTTCACCGTGCTGGCCCCGCGCCAGCGTGATGTGGAATACGACGCCGACCACCACGAAGGCCGCTGGGTGATCCGCACCAATGCCGGCGGCGCCACCAACTTCAAGCTGGTCACCGCTCCCTCCGATGCCACTTCCAGCGCCCAGTGGACCGACCTGGTCGCGCATGACCCGGCCGTGCTGGTGGAAGGTTTTGACCTGTTTGATGGCTTCATGGTGGTGGCCGAGCGTGCCGAAGCGCTGGAGCGCCTGCGCGTACGTTTCAACGACGGCCGTGACCAGCTGATTGCCGCCGACGAGCCGGTGTACTCGATGGGCCTGTCGGTCAACGCCGAGCCGGCCACCGAGTGGGTGCGCTACGGCTACACCTCGATGACCACCCCGGCCACCACGTACGAGATCAACGTGCGCACCGGCGAGCGCCGCCAGCTCAAGCAGCAGCCGGTGATCGGCTACGACGCCAGCAAGTACCAGACCGAGCGGGTCTGGGTCACTGCCCGCGACGGTGCCCGCATCCCGGTCTCGCTGGTGTTCAAGAAGGGCTTCAAAAAAGACGGCACGGCCGCCCTGTACCAGTACGCCTACGGCAGCTACGGCATGTCGATGGACCCGGGCTTCAGCGGCCCGGTGGTCAGCCTGCTCGACCGTGGCGTGGTGTATGCCATTGCCCACATCCGTGGCGGCGAGGAAATGGGTCGCGCCTGGTATGAGGACGGCAAGCTGCTCAACAAGCAGAACACCTTCAACGACTTCATCGACGTGACCCGTGCGCTGGTGGCCGATGGCTGGGCGGCGGCTGACCGCGTCGGTGCGGCTGGTGGCAGCGCCGGTGGGTTGTTGATGGGTGCGGTGGCCAACCAGGCCCCCGGCGACTACCGCGTGATGATGGCCCAGGTGCCGTTCGTGGATGTGGTCACCACCATGCTCGATGCCTCCATTCCGCTGACCACCAACGAGTACGACGAGTGGGGCAACCCGGAGGACAAGGTCTATTACGACTACATCCTCAAGTATTCGCCGTATGACAACGTCACTGCCCAGGCTTACCCGGCACTGTTCGTCGGCACCGGCCTGTGGGATTCGCAGGTGCAGTACTGGGAGCCGGCCAAGTGGGTGGCCCGCCTGCGTGATGTGAACACCGGCAAGCGGCCGATTGTGTTCCGCACCAACATGGAGGCCGGGCACGGCGGCAAGTCCGGGCGCTTCCAGCGTTACCGCGAAATGGCCGAGTACTACGCCTTCATGCTCGACCAGCTCGGCGTGCCGGCGCAGCCGCTGGCCGACTGAGCCAGCGCCCCAGTTCCGGTTGATCGACAACGGCCCGCCTGTGTGCGGGCCGTTGTGGTTGTTGGCGCTTGCCAGCCTGCAGGGGCTCAGGCAACGTGGGTGCCCATGTCCGTCCCCGAATCGCTACCGATTGTCCGCCCGATTCCCCGCCTGGTGCGCTGGGCCTGGTGCGCGCTGGCCTACCTCAGCCTGGGTGTGGGCATCATCGGCATTTTTGTGCCGGGTCTGCCGACCACCGTGTTCGTGCTGATTGCGGCCTGGGCGGCGACCCGTGGCTCGCAGCGCCTGCATGACTGGCTGCTCGGCCACCCGCGCTTCGGCCCGTCGATCCGCAGCTGGCGCGAGCATGGCGCGGTCAGCCGGCGTGGCAAGAAAATGGCCACCGCGACCATGCTGGTCTGCGCGGCCATCACCCTGTGGTGTGTGCCGCAGCTGTGGGTCAAGGTGCTCTCGATCAGCTGCATGGGTGTGGTCTGCGCCTGGCTGTGGTGCCGTCCACTGCCACCTGAAGAGAGCGCCGGCTGAGCCCGCGGGCCAGGCAGGCTGTGGCTATACTGCGGGCATGAACATTTTGACGCGTCCGCTTTTCCGGGTGATGTGCGCAGGCCTGCTGGCCAGCGCCATTGTTGGCTGTGGCAACAAGGGCCCGCTGGTGCTGCCGGCCCCGCCGCCGGCGGCCGAGCAACCCGAGGCCCAGGAGCCTGTTGACATGGACGACACCGACCTGCCGGAGCGTTGAGGTGGCAGTGAAATCGACGGCGGTACGCTTCAGCAAGATGCATGGTGCGGGCAATGATTTCATCGTCATCGACCTGCGCCATGGGCAGGCCGCGCCGGAACCGGCCCTGGTGGCGCGCATGGCTGACCGCCATACCGGTATCGGCTGTGACCAGCTGCTGACCATCGAGCCGGCGCTGTCCCCAGGGGCGGTGGCTTCCTACCGGATCTGGAATGCCGACGGCAGCCAGGCCGGGCAGTGCGGTAACGGTGCCCGCTGCGTGGCGGCCTGGCTGGTACGCGAGGGGGCTGCGCCACGCGATCAGTTCGTGATCGACAGCCCCAGCGGCGAGCACGCCGTGCGCTGGATTGACGATGGCCAGTTCGAAGTGGAAATGGGTGCGCCGCGGTTTGCCCCCGGGCGGGTGCCGTTGCTGGGCTTCCCGCACGAGCGCGATGAATACCTGGTCTCCGTGGCCGGGGAAAGCCTGCGCCTGGGCGCGGTGTCGATGGGCAACCCGCACGCCGTGCTTGAGGTTGGCCTGGTCGAAACCGCACCGGTCGAGCGCATCGGCCCGCTGCTGCAGCAGCATCCCAGTTTTCCCGAATCGGTCAATGTCGGTTTCGTCCAGGTGCTCAGCCCGGACCATGCGCGCCTGCGCGTGTACGAACGCGGGGCCGGGGAGACCCGGGCCTGTGGCAGCGGCGCCTGTGCGGCCGCGGTGGTGTTGATGCGCCGCGGCCGTCTGGGCCGCCAGGCCCGCATCGAGCTGCCCGGCGGGGTGCTGACCATCAGTTGGGACGACGATGCTGCGCCAGTGCGTATGGCTGGCCCGGCGGCCTTTGTCTTTGACGGGGAGTGGATCGCATGAGTGAAGCCCAACCGGCGTTGGCCGGGCACGAGGTGGCGGCGTGGTTGCGCCGTCACCCGCAGTTCCTGCAGCAGTATCCGGACCTGGCCATGAGCCTGGTGGTGCCGCGCCAGGATGGACAGGCCGCCTCGCTGGTTGGATATCAGCTGGAAATACTGCGCGAGAAGAACCGTGACCTGTCGCGCCGCCTGCACGAACTGGCCAGCAATGCCCAGGTCAACGAGCAGCTGACCCTGCGCACCCACCAGCTGACCCTGGCCCTGATGCGCCAGTCCACCGCTGCAGACACCCTGCGTGCGATGGCCGCGGCCCTGGCCGAGGATTTTGCCGGCGATCAAGTTGCCATCGTCCTGTTCAAGCCTGTGCCCGAGCTGGAGCAGGCACCGTGGCTGCAGGTGATCGCGGCCGATGACCCGCGTCTGGCGGTGTTCGCCGATGCCTTGGCCAGTGGAGAGCCGGTCTGTGGCCGTCTGCTGCCGGCGCGCAATGCGGTGCTGTATGGCGACCATGCCGGACAGGTGCAGTCCAGCGTGCTGCTGCCGCTGCCTGGTATCGGTCTGCTCGCGGTGGGCAGCACCGATGCCAATCGTTTCTACCCGGGCATGGGCACGGTGTTCGTGCACATGATGGCGCAATCCCTGCTTACCGCCCTGGCACGCTTTGTCTGATGGCCGGCGTGGATGGGCTGTGTGGGCCGGTAGCTGATTTTCTGGCTTACCTGCAGATCGAACGTCATGCCTCGCCACATACCCTGCTGGCCTACCAGCGGGATCTGCAGGTGTTGCAGCAATGGTGTGGCGAGCATTCCGGTGGCGATGTGCTGCAGCTGCAGGGCGATGACCTGCGCGCTTTCGTCGCGGCCGGCCACCGCGCCGGCCTGTCGGCCAAGAGCCTGCAGCGGCGCCTGTCGGCCTGCCGCAGTTTTTATGCCTGGCTGCTGCGCCATGGTCGCATCGAGGTCAGCCCGGTGGCCGGCATCCGTGCGCCCAAGGCGGCGCGCAAGCTGCCCCAGGTCCTGGACGCCGACGAGGCGGTGCAGCTGGTCGAACTGCCCACCAATGCGCCGCTGGGCCTGCGCGACCGCGCGCTGCTGGAGCTGTTCTATTCCTCGGGCCTGCGTCTGAGTGAGGTTTGCGCCCTGCGCTGGCGTGACCTTGATACCGCCACCGCCCTGGTCCAGGTGCATGGCAAGGGCCGGCGCGAGCGCCTGGTGCCGGTCGGCTCGCATGCGCTGGCCGCGCTGGCAGCATGGCGTGCCGACAGCGGCGGCAGCGATGATGCCCCGGTGTTTCCCGGGCGCAACGGCGGGCCGATAACCCAGCGTGCGATCCAGTTGCGGATCAAGCAGCTGGCCCAGCGCCAGGGCCTGTTCAAGCACGTCCATCCGCACATGCTGCGGCACAGTTTTGCCAGCCACATCCTGGAATCCTCCGGTGACCTGCGCGGGGTACAGGAACTGCTCGGCCACGCCGACATCGCCACCACCCAGATCTATACCCACCTGGATTTCCAGCACCTGGCC
>JBJEWP010000136.1:0-5988 GCA_051885115.1 Stenotrophomonas sp.
ATCCGTCCATCACCTTCCCCAACCACTACACCCTGGTCACCGGCCTGCGCCCGGACCATCACGGGGTGGTGGCCAACTTCATGCGCGACCCGGCCATCGACGGCGTGCTGTTTTCCATGTTCGATCCGGCCACCACCACCGATGCCCGCTGGTGGAATGACGGCAAGCCGATCTGGAACAGCGTCACCCAGGCCGGCGGCCGCAGCGCGGTGATGTTCTGGGTGGCTTCGGAGGCTCCGGTGCATGGCCATTACCCCGAATACTGGCATCCGTTCGACATCCGCGTCAGCCCCGACCAGCGGGTGGACACGGTGCTGGGCTGGCTGGACCTGCCGGCAGAAAAGCGCCCGCACTTCATCGCCCTGTATTTCGACACCGTGGATACCGCCGGCCACCGTTTCGGGCCGGACTCGGCCGAGCTTGATGCCGCCCTGGTCCAGGTGGATGCCGCCCTGGCGCGCCTGGTGGATGGCCTGCGCAGCCGCAACCTGGATGGCCACACCAACCTGGTCATTGCCGCTGACCACGGCATGATGGCCACCAGCGATGCCCAGGTGGTCTATCTGGATGACTACCTGGATGCCGCGCTGATCCAGCCCATCTGGACCGGCGCCTATGCCGCCTTCAATGCCCTGCCCGCCGGGAAATCGCAAGCCGATGCCCTGCTCGGTGAGCATGAACACTTCAGCTGCATGGTGCGGGAGGACATTCCGGCCCGCTTTGCCTACGGCAAACACCGTCGCGTGCCGCAATACCACTGCATGGCACAGCCGGGTTGGCAGCTCACCACCCGTGCCATTGCCACCCTGAAGAACCACCCGCTGCGTGGCGAGCACGGCTATGACAACCAGCTTGAACAGATGCACTCGCCGCTGATCCTCAACGGCCCGGCCTTCAAACGCGGCCACACCATTGCCGGCATCGACAATGTCGATGTCTACCCGTTGCTGGCCCACCTGCTGGGCATTGCCCCGGCTGCGCATGACGGCGACCTGCAGCACACCGCCGATGCCCTGGTCCAGGCCAAGGAGGCCCACTGATGATTGCCCGTACCCTTCCGGCCTGGCTGCAGGACTGGATCACCCCGATCCAGGCGGCGATCGAGATCGCGATCATCCTGCTGGTGGCCTGGCTGCTGCGCCTGCTCGCCCGCCGCCTGCTCGCCCGCCTGGGCCGTGCCTACACCTTCCCGGTGTCGATGGAGCTGGCGGCCAAGCGCCTGAGCAACTTTGTGATCTGGATCGGCGCGGTGCTGGCCATCCTCGACACGGTCGGGGTCTCGGCCACCGTGCTGTGGACCGCCTTCACCGGTTTCGCTGCGGTCGGTGCGGTGGCTTTCTTCGCCGCCTGGAGCGTGCTGTCCAACATCTTCTGCACCCTGCTGATCTTCACCACCCGGCCGTTCCGTCTGGGCGACAGCATCGAGATCGTGGAGAACGGCGAAAAGCCGGGCTTCCGCGGCCGGGTGATCGACATCAACCTGATCTACTCCACCCTGGAAGAGGCCGGCGGCGCCCACGGGGGCGGCAACTATGTGCAGATCCCCAACTCGCTGTTCTTCCAGCGCGCGTTGCGCCGCTGGAAGCCCGGCACCGAACCGCCGGCCACCACCCCGGCCCCGGTACTGGACCCGTTTTCCGGCTCGTCCCTGGCCGCCGGCGGCGGTGCCAGCCCGGCACCGGCCAACGATCCGTAACCGCGCTCACAGATTTCGCCCCCGCCTTTTGACAGGCCCGCATCCGGGTTGCCACCCTGCGGGCCTGTCGCCATGGAGGCCAATCAATGCCCATCGTGTTTTTGCGCCACGCCCTTGCCCCGCTCACCGCCAGCCTGCTGCTGGCCGCCTGCACCGCCAGCTCGGACAGCAATGCTGCCCCGGCCAACCTGGCCGTGGCCGGCACCGCCGCCATGACTGCCGCGCCCCAGCCGGCCAGTCACGACCACGATGACCCCGCTGCCGATCACGACCCGGATGACTTCGATGGCTTCGATGACGACGATGACATGGGCGACACCGTGGACATGGACCCGGCCGAACTGGTCCGCCGCCAGCTGGCACGCCAGCCGGCACGGCGCGGCAGTGGCGGCCCGGTGCAGGCCTGCACCCTCAGTGCCAAGGTCACCCTTGCCGGTGTGACCGAGGACATCCGCGACTGCATGCAGTCCAACGGCGCGTTGTCGGTGGCTGAATTCCAGCAGGCCTGCGAAGGCCTGGCCAATGGCCTGAACCAGACCGGCAATGCCCCGGCCAGGATCGAATACAGCAACCGCTGCCCGACCCCGGCCCAGGGCAGCTGCCGCAACTTCATGGGTTCGGGCATGGATGCCTACTACTACCAGCGCACCGAGCTGGCATCGCTGCCCGGCTCCTGTGCCAATGCCGGGGGCCGCTGGCAGGCCGGCGGCTGAAGCCGCGTAAAGATCCACAACGCCCGGGCCGGCAGCCACCGCCCCGGGCGTTGTTGTTTACGGCTGGGCCACGATCGCCGTGCCACTGGGCACGATGTAGCAGGCCTTGGCCTGCACACAGGCCTGGGCGTTGATCTCGGCCACCTGACGCAGCAGGTACTGCTGCGGGCTCAGGCCCATCTGGTTGCGGTAGGCATTGTCGGCCGCCGCCACCGCCTCCTGTTCCAGCTTGCGCTGCTCCTCGGCCAGGGTGGCCTCCTTGAGCGTCTTCACCCGCTGCTGCTGGGCGGCGGTCAGGTTCATCTGCTCCAGCACGTTGGGGTTGGGCTGGGCCCGGCCCAGGGTGATGTTGATGATCTCCACATCAATGGCCTGCTCCTTGACCTCGGCGCGGATCGCCTCGGTCACCGCCGCATCGATGGCGGCGGCGGTTTCCGGCTTGCTCATCATGCTGGTCATGTCATGCCGCTTGACCTGGTCGCGCACGATGGCCGAGTACTGCGAGCGGATGTTGTTCTCGAACCACTGCGTGCCCTTGGTGCTGAGCAGGCGCGGGCTGTTGGTGATGCGGTACTGGATGGCGGTTTCAAAGTCCAACAGGATGTTGTCCGAGGACGAATAATCGTTGAAGGCCACCTTGATCGTCTGCGGGGTGGTGTCCACGTAGATCTTCTCGGTGGACAACCAGGTGTAGGAACGGCCGGTCTTGCGCACGTCATCCAGGCGCACACCGCCCTTGCCGAAAACCCACGGCCGGTCCACCAGCACCGCCTCCTGGCCAACCTCCGGCGAGACCACGGTACAGCCGCTCAACAGCAGCGCCCCGCCCAGCAACAACACACACTTCATCACTTCCCCATCCTTGTTTGTTTGCATCGGCTGAACATAGCAGCTGCACGGCACTGGCCGTGCCCGGCTGTGGGAAAATATTGCCCCCCGCAGCCCCCACTGCGCTGTTACCGCTGGTTTGCATGACCTCCCCCACCCGTCCTTCCCCCCACCCGGCCGGCGCGCCCGCTGCTGGCCCGTCCAACGGCCAGCGCTGGGCCGCAGTGATCGCCCTGGCCTTGGCGGCCTTCATCTTCAACACCACCGAGTTCGCCCCGGTCGGCCTGCTCAGCGACATCGGCCACAGCTTCGGCATGCCGGTGGAAACCACCGGGCTGATGCTCACCATCTACGCCTGGCTGGTGGCCCTGACCTCGCTGCCGTTGATGCTGGCCACCCGCCGGCTGGACCGGCGCAAGCTGCTGCTGGGAGTGTTCGTGCTGTTCTGCGCCAGCCATGTGGTCTCGGCCCTGGCCAGCAGCTACCCGATGCTGCTGGCCAGCCGTGCCGGCATTGCCCTGGCCCATGCGGTGTTCTGGTCGATCACCGCCGCGCTGGCGGTGCGCATCGCCCCGGACGGCCGCCAGGCCCAGGCCCTGGGCCTGCTGGCCACCGGCACCTCGCTGGCCATGGTGCTGGGCATCCCGCTGGGCCGGGTGGTCGGCGAAGCCCTGGGCTGGCGCATCACCTTTGCCGGCATCGGCGCCGTCGCCCTGCTGGTGATGGCCGCCCTGGCCCGGCTGCTGCCGCCCTTGCCCAGCATCAACACCGGCTCGCTGGCCAGCCTGCCGGTGCTGGCCCGGCGCCCGGCCCTGGTTTTGCTCTACCTGCTGCTGATTGCCACGGTCAGCGGCCAGTTCGTGGCCTATACCTACATCGAGCCGTATGTGCAGCGCATCGGCGGCCATTCCGGCCAGGTCACCACCACCGTGCTGCTGCTGTTCGGCGGCGCCGGGATCATCGGCAGCCTGCTGTTCTCGCGCTTCGCCCCGCGCCACCCGCGCAGCTTTCTGATGCTGGGCATCGCCGGCATGGCCGCCTGCCTGTTTGCCCTGGCCGCGGTGATCGGCCAGTCCTGGCTGCTGTGCGCGGTGGCCAGCCTGTGGGGCGTGGCGATGATCATGTTCGCGCTGGACCTGCAGGCCAAGGTGCTGCACCTGGCCAGTGATGCCACCGACGTGGCGATGTCGCTGTTCTCCTCGTTGTTCAACATCGGCATCGGTGCCGGCGCCCTGATTGGCAGCCTGGTGGCCCGCCATCACGGCCTGGAGAAGATTCCGCTGGCTGCCGGCAGCCTGGTGCTGGTCGGTTTGTTGCTGGCCGGGGTGATGGTCAGCCGCCACCGCCAGGCCATGCCCCCGGCCAGACCCTGATCCACCCCCGACCACGCCCGCTGCTGCGGGCGTGGCGCTTTTTGCCAGACCGCCGATTGGCGCTAGCATGGCCTCTTTCCCTATCGCAGCACCCCAGCCATGACCTTGCGCCCGCTTACCCTGGCCCTGACCCTGGGCCTGGCCAGCCTCGCCGCCTGCCAGGCCGACACCTCCGCGCCGGCCACCACCACCGCTGCCAGCCCCAGCGAAGGAACCGATATGGCCGCCCGTGTCGCCCGTTACGCCGAAGTCCCGCTCACCGCCGACCTGTCCCACCTGTCCGAGGGCGACCGTCAGGCCGTGGGTCTGTTGATCGATGCCGGCCAGATCATCGACGCGCTGTTCTGGAAGCAGGTCTGGGGCGACCGCCAGGGTCTGCTGGCACGCACCAACGACCCGGCCACCGCCCGCTACATCGACATCAACTACGGCCCCTGGGACCTGCTGGACGGCGACAAGCCGTTCGTTGACGGCATCGGCCCGCGTCCGCCCGGCGCCCAGTTCTACCCGGCCGACATGGACAAGGCCGAGTTCAGCGCCGCCAACCTGCCGGGCAAGGACAGCCTGTACACCCTGATCCAGCGCGATGACGCCGGCAAGCTGGTGGTGGTGCCCTACAGCCAGGCCTACCAGACCGAGCTGGAGCAGGTGGCCGCCCTGCTGCGCCAGGCCAGCGAGGTGGCCAGCGATGCCCACTTCAAGACCTACCTGCGCCTGCGTGCCGACGCCCTGCTGTCCAATGAGTACCAGGCCAGCGACATGGCCTGGATGGACAGCAAGACCAGCCCGATCGACGTGGTGATCGGCCCGATCGAGAGCTACCAGGACCGCCTGTTCGGCACCAAGGCCGCCTTCGAGGCCTTCGTGTTGATCAAGGACCAGGCCTGGAGCGAGAAGCTGGCCCGCTTCGCCGCCCATCTGCCGGCCCTGCAGCGCGGGCTGCCGGTCGATGCCGCTTACAAGGCCGAAATGCCCGGCACCGATGCCGATCTGAATGCCTACCACGCGGTCTACTACGGCGGTGACGCCAATGCCGGGGCCAAGACCATCGCCATCAACCTGCCCAACGACGAGCAGGTACAGCTGGCCAAGGGCTCACGCCGCCTGCAGCTGCAAAACAGCATGCGCGCCAAGTTCGACACCATCATGGCGCCGATCGCCGCCGAGCTGATCGCCCCGGACCAGCTGGCCCACGTCACCTTCGATGCCTTCTTCGAGAATGTGATGTTCCACGAAGTGGCCCATGGCCTGGGGATCAAGAACACCCTGGATGGCAAGGGCACCGTGCGCCAGGCGCTGAGCGAGCTGGCCAGCAGCTACGAAGAAGGCAAGGCCGACATCCTCGGCCTGTACATGATCACCGAGCTGGGCCGCATGG
>JBJEWP010000137.1:0-5904 GCA_051885115.1 Stenotrophomonas sp.
GGGGAAACTGGCGCAGGCCCAGCCCGGTCAGGCGGACATGGCGGGCGCCGGCCAGTGCGCCAGTTTCCAGATCATGGAGGGTATGCATGGCGGTGAAGTGTAGTGATGCCAGGGCAGGCTGGTTTGCCGCAGCTGACTGGCAACAGCTGCCACGACGGCTTGTCCGGGTGGCAGAGACTGATTGCTCGCCGTGCCTTGAACACCTCAGATGCACAACGGCACCACGCAGGTGCCGTTGTGCTCAGCCTGCCGGGTGGCAATCAGCCCATCTGGCGTACCGGGTTGGCCTGCTGCTCGGCCTGCTGGCTATGCGCCATGGCCTGTTCCTGGGCCTTTCCCTGCTGGGCCTGGGCCAGCAGCTGCTGGCTGCTGTGCTCCAGCGGTGTGTGCATGGCCGCAGTGGTTTCCACTGCCACCCGCAGATGGGCCGGGTCGTTGGGGTTGCCCTGCACGGCAAAGGTGCGGCTGGCATCGTTGCTGAGCAATACCGCATCGATGCGTTGGCCACCGGCGGCGTGCATGCGGCTGGCCAGGCAACCGGCCAGCTGGTCACTCATCTGGTCCGGGGTGCGGCCGACCCGGGCATCGTTGCCGTGCACGCCCTGCTGGGCCTGGGCAAACAGGCGGCTGCCGGGGTGGGCAGGGTCGCTCATCAGCAGGCTGCTGTTGGGTTCGTGCTGTACCGCGCTGCGCAGGCCGGCACCGGGCGCGGCCGGGCCGCGGATCGCATCGATGGTGTCCAGCACCTTGCCCGGCAGGCCACGCGAGCCTTCGGTGATGCTCTGCCGCATCTCGCCGACCTTCTCCCGGTAGTCTTCGATCAGCCCGGCATTGGCCTTGGCCAGGGCCAGGGCCTGCGGGCGCTCGAGCACCGAGTCGGGGCCGGTGAACTGGCTCATCTTGTGCGAGCCCAGCGAACGCGCCGCCGCCAGCACCGGTGAATCGGGCATCAGCGCCTGGGCCCAGCGCGCTTCGCGGAAGCCGGACTGGTACAGGGTGTCGATTTCCTTCTGGGTGGCGTAGATCTTGACCTGGCCGTAATGCGGCGAGGCCGCACTGACCGCATCGGCGGCCATCACGTGGTTGGTGACCTTGCCGGGAATTTCAGGGATGCGCTGGTTCAGGCTGACCGCGCCATAGGCATTGAAGGTCTCGCCCTTGAGATCGAAGCGGTGGGCGGTGACCTGGGCCAGGGTGCCCCCCAG
Source organism: Stenotrophomonas sp. (assembly GCA_051885115.1). GTDB lineage: Bacteria > Pseudomonadota > Gammaproteobacteria > Xanthomonadales > Xanthomonadaceae > Stenotrophomonas. The sequence continues at coordinate 1,206 of JBJEWP010000137.1, forward strand.
CGAGTGCCCGGTGACGCTGACTTCCGGTGTCCTTCCCTCGTCGGCACCGATCTTGCGCGCATAGCCCATCGCACGTTCGGTCAGGGCAATGGCATCGGGTACCTGCAGGTTGTTGCGGGTCAGCACCATGCCGGCATCGGCCAGCACTCCGTCCTTGAAGATCTGTTCGGTGCCACGGTGGGCGACGATGATCTCCCCGGCCTTCTCGTCCAGGTAGATCGTGCCCTGGTAACCGGTACGCGGGTTGTCGGCGTGCTCCAGGATCTTGTAATTGACCCCGTTCAGGGGCACGGGCTTTTCGTGCTGGGGCAGGTTGACGCCGACGCCACGGTCTTCATAGGCATCAGCAGCCAGGGCGGCATAGGTGCGGGTGTCGGGCATCAGTTGTCCACCTTGTTGGCCTGCAGGGTGGCAGTGAACAGCTGGCCACGCAGGGCGGGCACATAGCTGTCGGCATCGGCCTTGCCGGGTTGGGCGTAGTCGGCCATTTCCTCTACCTGCGGGTAGTCCCGGGCCGGGTAGTGGCGCGTGGCAGGCTCACCCTGGTCGATGGCCTGGGCATCAATGAAGGAGGTAAAGCGGGTTTCACCATCGGCCCCGGTGGCCTTGAGCAGGGCGCCGGCCCCGCTGAACTGCCAGTGGCAGACACCGCGGCCGTAGTAGTCCTCATCACGCATCAGGTCGGCGTACACCGTGCCGCGGTAGCGGTTGCCGCCCAGCGGTTGCAGGGTGATGGCCTGCTGGTGGGTGATGCGCTCGGCGGTGCCGGTCAGCGGGTTGATGTTGCCGCACTGTTCCTCGTTGACCACGTCGTACTGGGCCACCGCTTCGACCACCGCGAACGGACCGGGCGGGTTGTCCAGGGTCAACAGCAGCTCGTAGGCCTGTTGTGGATGGGCCTGGGTGCGGGCGCGCTGTTGCTGGTTGTCGCTGGCCGGGACATCAGCCGGGTGTGGTGCAGATGACATGAGGTTCTCCGATGGGCAGGCTGCCAGCAGCAATGGCAGCGTGAGCAGCAGGGGGATGCGGGGCCATGGCAGGCATTGCCGGGTGCCCAGGGGGTCTGTCATTGCTTGTCTGCCTGCCATCAAACCAGATCGATAACGATGGTAGATCATGCAAGCCGGTGCATTGCAGTTGTCAGCCCGTGGTTGTGTGAGGCATGGCACAGTTTGCTGTCGTGCGGTGGTTACCATTGCCAGCATCCATGGGTGGTGCATGACAGGTGAAAGGATGCGTCAGACGTTGTTTGCGTTGCTGTGTGTCGTGTCCCCGGTGCTGGCAGCCGGCAATGGGCAACTGGCTGCTGCTGTCGCTGCGCCGGATCGTGCAGCGATGGCGACACAACGGGCGCAGCTGCAGCACGAGCTGGCGCAGTTGTGGCGCGACAGCAATGAGGGAGCCAAGGTGGATATGGACTACTGGCTCGACAAGCACGCCGAAGCCTGTCTGGCAGCTGGCGATGACGGCGACCCGGCAGCTGATCTTGCCTACCAGGCCTGTGTCCTTGCCACGCTCAACGACCAGCGCACACGTCTGCTGCGTCACCGCGATTGCGCACAGACCACGGTGTTTTCCTGCGAGCTGGAGGATGGTCGGCAGGCGAAGATGTGCACTGCGCTCAGCCCAACGCCCCAGGTCAGCCTGCACATTGATGATGGTCAGCAGGTGCAGCAATGGCGCATGCCCATGCAGGGCGCACAGGCCTCGGGCCCCTGGCTGGGCTTTGGACGTGGTGTGTACGGCAACATCTTCTTCGTAGATGGGCAGCAGCGGCTACAGGGCTGGCTGCGCTATGACCGGCTCGGTGGAGGCCCTTTTGCCACGGCGGCGTACAGCGCCGGGATCGAGATTACGACGCTCGATGCCCGCACCGGCGCCCCCCTGGCCGCGTCGCAGGAGCTGCTGTGCCGGGAGCAGGCGCCGACCACCTATCTGGCCTGGCCGGAAGTGGTGGCAGAACAGTTCGAGCAGGCGGGCCTGTGTTACGACATCGAACAAGGTCGGTGGCAGCGACACTGCCCCTGAACCGGGCCAGCGACGCCAGCCTGCTGCCGGCGCTACCATCGCTGTTGAAGCGCTGATTGCACCTGGAGACAGACATGGCCACCGGTTGGGCCGGCGATGACGCCGTACAGCAGCAGATCGATGCCACCGTGGAAGACGCGGTCAAGCGTGCGCGGGCACAGCTGGCGCAAGGCCCGGGACGCGAATACTGCGAGGAGTGTGATGCGCCGATTCCGCCGGCCCGGCGCGCGGCGGTGCCCGGGGTGCGTCTGTGCGTGGGCTGCCAGGCACAGGCCGATGCCGATGCGCAGGCGCAGGCTGGCTACAACCGGCGGGGCAGCAAGGACAGCCAGCTGCGCTGAGCACGGCGGTGGGGGTTATCTGCCGCCCCTCACACGCTGGCCGTGCCGGCTCACGGCGCGGGCCATGGCGATCAGCGCCGCCACCAGCATTGCGGACACGGCACCGAGCAGGCTGGCCTGCTGGGTTGATGCCCACACCGTTGTGAACGAGGACTGATACGGCAGGTTGCCCAGGGCGCTCACCGGCGCGGCGATCAGGGCGCTGCTGAGGACGAAGCGGAGCACCGGCCCACCTGCGGGCCAGAGCAGGCCATGCACCAGGCCGGTCACGGCGGCAGGCAGGGCTGTCATGCTGTAGATGATCACCTGGTACAGCACCAACAAGGCCAGCAGCCCATCGGCCCGGGCCAGCAGCCCGGCAGCGGCTGTGCCGGTGGCCAGCCAGGGGGCGTTGTGGCCCAGCAGCGCTGCCGGCGCGGCATACACCTGGTCCAGGGCATGCGGTTGCCACGCCAGGTCCAGGGGAGGCGTCAATGCGCTGTTGATGATCATCAGTACCTGCAGACCCAGCACCATTGGTGGGCCGAGCAGGGCGAACACCAGTGCGCTGATGATGCCGCTGCGCAGGCGTTGCCTGCGGCTGTATGTGGGCCGGGGGGACAGGGCAGGGGGAGGCTGATTCATGGTCGGGTCCGGCAGGTTGTCTGGTTGGCAGCAGACCACCACAGCCCGGTGGGTGCGGGCAGGCACCACTGGGGCAGGGAAAAGCACGCTGCGTGGGGTATCTGCGTCAATCCGGAGCCTGCGGCTGTTCCCGGCTGAGGTAGTGTGCCTGCCAGCGTGTCCGCACGGCGACGGCAAGGCAACGGCTGAGCAAGGCCGAGAGAGCGCCGAACACGCCGGCCAGGGCATAGCTGGACCAGTACCGCATGGCCAGTTGATCGAGCAGGTCAGCCTGCCGTGAGGCCACCAGCAGGACACAACCGGCCAGCGCCAAGGCACCACAGCCGGCAGCGAGCAGGTTGGCTTGCCACGTGCGCTGCAAATGCGGCCGCAGCCAGCCATACAGCAGGCCGGTCAAGGCCGCCGGGACCAGACCGATCACCTGGGCCACCATCACCAGCACCGGCAGGGCCGGCAGTACCAGCAGCGCATCCCAGCCATCCTCAGCGATGCGTGCTGCGCACATCAGCAAGGCAATCAGGCAACTTCCCATCAGTGGTCCCAATACCGCAAACCCACAGGTGTAGCGGAGCAGTTGGCGCCAGCGTGCACGGGGGTGGGGCAGGGGCGGCTGCGGGGACGTATCGGACATGGCGACAGGACGACGGGACACGATGTCTGTATACCCTGCCCGCCGCTGCACAGGACTGTCCACCGTCGGTGTGGATGTGAAACCGACAAAGATGTGGATAAGGCACTGCAGCCCTTGCGCGGCAAGGGTTTCCAGGTGTTGGTCAATTATTGGCCAGGACGGGGCTGGTGGCGTTTGCAGGCTTGTCCACAGGCGATGTGGGCCGGTGCTTGAAAAGCCTGTGGATATCCATGAAATATACTTTCAGTACAACGGCTTGCAATTGATGGTCAAGTTTTGTCCAGGCGCCACCGAGAGATATTCAGGGCGAAATGGCCCGCATGCAGGGCTTGTCCACCGCAGATGTGGACGTGAAGGGGATCAGCCTGTGGGTATCTTCTGAAAGTCCCATTGAATCAATTAATTGCAGATAGTGGCTAAAAATTGGCCAGGCCGTTGCCGGGGCGTGCTGCAGGCTTGTCCACAACTGATGTGCGCGGTGGCGGGGCAATCCTGTGGGTAAGTTGAAATAATGTAATTATTTCAGATGCTTGCATTTGATGGTGAATGTTTGTCCAGCTGCCGTGGGCGGTCGCAAGGCATGAAAAAACCGGCGCCGTTGCCGACGCCGGTTGGGGGCCGCTGGGCTTTGCCGGGCTTACAGGCCCAGCTCGCTGCGGCCCTGGCGCAGGGTGATGTCCACCGGGATGTTGGCTGCCTCGATCCGGGCCAGGTCGTGCTCCAGCTCCGTACCGATATGGCCGTGGCTGTCGAGCAGGGCGCGGGCGCCGGCATGGTCACCGTCCCCCTGCAGGGTCAGGATGCGCGCGGACAGGTCATTGACCGCCTTCTCCATCTTGTCAAAATCCACCGTGTAGTGGCCGCTGTCATCGCGGCGGAAGGCGCCGGCCTGGGCCAGGTAGTTGAAGGCCACCATGTTGGCCTGGCCATGGGCCGAAGAGGCACCAAAGCGTACCGAGCGGAAGATCCCGGCCAGGAAGGTGACGTAGTTGTCCATGCGCTTGGATGCGTCCAGCTCACCCATGCGGCCCAGCTCGGTGATCATGTACAGGCCGAGGATGTCGGCCTTGCCTTC
>JBJEWP010000138.1:0-5814 GCA_051885115.1 Stenotrophomonas sp.
GCCAGGCACATGGAGCAGCCCGGCTCACGCCACTCAAAACCGGCTTCGATGAAGATCGCATCCAGGCCTTCGGCTTCGGCCTGGGCCTTGACCAGGCCCGAGCCCGGCACCACCAGCGCCTGCTTCACCGAAGCGGCCACCTTGCGGCCCTTGGCCACGGCAGCGGCGGCGCGCAGGTCCTCGATGCGCGAGTTGGTGCACGAACCGATGAACACCCGGTCCAGGCGGATGTCGGTGATCGCCTGGTTGGCGGCAAGGCCCATGTACTTGAGCGCGCGTTCGATCGAATCGCGCTTGACCGGGTCCGCTTCGGCAGCCGGGTCCGGCACGCGGGCATCCACGGGGAGCACCATTTCCGGCGAGGTGCCCCAGCTCACCTGCGGCTTGATGTCTTCGGCGCGCAGCGTGATCACGCTGTCGAACAGCGCATCGTCATCTGAGACCAGCGTCTGCCATACGGCCACCGCGGCTTCCCACTGCGCACCGGTGGGTGCGAACGGGCGGCCGCGCACGTAGTCGATGGTCTTCTCGTCCACCGCCACCAGGCCGACGCGGGCACCGGCCTCGATGGCCATGTTGCAGATCGTCATGCGGCCTTCCATCGACAGCGACTCGATCGCGCTGCCGGCAAATTCCAGCGCATGGCCGTTGCCGCCGGCGGTGCCAATAACGCCGATGATGGCCAGCACCACGTCCTTGGCGGTGACGCCCGCGCCCAACTCACCCTCCACCCGCACCTGCATGTTCTTCATCTTCTTGGCCACCAGGCACTGGGTGGCCAGCACATGCTCCACTTCCGAGGTGCCGATGCCGTGGGCCAGTGCGCCGAACGCGCCATGGGTGGAGGTGTGCGAGTCACCGCAGACCACGGTCATGCCCGGCAGGGTGGCGCCCTGCTCCGGGCCGACCACATGCACGATGCCCTGGCGCGGGTCGTTCATCTTGAACTCGAGGATGCCGAAGTCATCGCAGTTCTCGTCCAGCGTGGCCACCTGCAGGCGCGAGACTTCATCGGCAATCGCCTCCAGCCCGCCCTGGCGCTCGGCACGGGTGGTGGGCACGTTGTGGTCCGGGGTGGCGATGTTGGCATCGATGCGCCAGGGCTTGCGCCCGGCCAGGCGCAGGCCCTCGAAGGCCTGCGGCGAGGTGACCTCGTGCAGGATGTGGCGGTCGATGTAGATCAGCGAGGAGCCGTCATCACGGCGGGAGACTTCGTGCATCTCCCACAGTTTGTCGTACAGGGTCTTGGCGGTCATGGCAGGCGTGCAGCGGGGTGATGGCTTGATGGTCGGCGCTTGCCATCAATAACTCAAACTCCTATTTTTCATTCCACCCATTCCAAACTGGAATAGCATGGACCTGAGCAGCCTGGCCGTGTTTGTTGCCGTGGCCGAGCATGGCGGCTTTTCTGCCGCCGCCGAAAAGCTGCACCTGAGCCAGCCGGCGGTGAGCAAGCGCATTGCGTTGCTGGAGGCCGAACTGGACGTGCGCCTGCTTGACCGCCTGGGCCGCCAGGTGATGCCCACCGAGGCCGGGTTGTTGTTGCTGGGCCGTGCCCGTGGCCTGCTGGAACAGGCGGCCGATACCCGGCGGGCACTGGCCGCGCTGGGCGACGGCATCGGCGGCACCCTGCGCATCGCCACCAGCCACCACATAGGCCTGCACCACCTGCCCCCCCTGCTCAAGCGCTATGCCCAGCAGTTCCCGCAGGTGGAACTGGACATCGCCTTTGTCGATTCCGAGCAGGCTTACGCGCGGGTGATGGCCGGGCAGGCCGAGCTGGCGGTGACCACCCTGGCCGCCTACACCGCCGCGCCGCTGCTGGCCCAGCCACTGTGGCAGGACCGGCTGTGTTTCATGGTCGCCAGCGACCACCCGCTGGCCACCCGCAAGCGGGTCAGCCTGGCTGATCTGGCCGCCCACCCGGCGGTGCTGCCTGACCCGGGCACCTTCACCCACAAGCTGATTGCCGGCCTGTTCGCGCAGCACGGGCTGGAACTGCAGGTGCGCCTGCGCACCAATTACCTGGAGACGATCAAGATGCTGGTCAGTGTGGGCATGGCCTGGAGCGCGCTGCCGGCCAGCCTGCTTGATGCCCAGGTGGTGGCCCTGCCGGTGGCCGGGGCCAGCCTGCAACGCCAGCTGGGCTGGGTGCGCCATGGCGGGCGCACGCTGTCGCGCGCGGCCAACGCCTTTGCCGGCCTGCTGCAGGCGCCTGCGGCTTAGCCAACCACCCGGTTGCGGCCTTCGGCCTTGGCCCGGTACAGGTTGGCATCGGCGGCCGCCAGCAAGGTGCGCACCTGGTCCTGGCCCGGGCCCAGCGCGGCCACCCCGACACTCACCGTGAACGCCGGGGCCTGGGCCAAGGGCGCGCTGGCCACCTCGCGGCACAGCGCCTGCATACGCTCGCGGGCGCGGTCCAGGTCGGTGTCGCCCATCACCAGCAGGAACTCCTCGCCACCATGGCGGGCGGCAAACAGCGAGCCGGCACTGGGCGAGCCGAGCAGGCGGCCCAGGTAGGCCAGCACCTGGTCACCGACATGGTGGCCATGGCCGTCATTGATCGCCTTGAAGTTGTCCACGTCGATCAGCGCCACGCACAGCGCGCTGCCGTCGGCCCGCGCCTGCTGCAGGGCCTGCTGCAGGTAGCCATCGGCCGCGCGCCGGTTGGGCAGCCCGGTCAGGCTGTCATGCAGGGCCTGGTGTTCCAGCCGGGCCAACAGCTGGTCGCGCTCGCGCGCGGCGGCCAGCAGGTCCTGGTTCTTGCGGTTCAGCTCCTCGGTGCGCCGTGCCACCAGGTCGTTGAGCCACTGCTGGCGGCGGATGAAGCGCTGGGTGCGCAGGCGCATCCACAGCCACAGCAGCAGGGCCAGGGCAAAGCCGAAGGCGGCAATCACCCACGGCCGCTGCCACGGCAGCGGCACCTGCTGCACCACCAGCTCGGCCTGCCCCACCCGCTGGCTGTGGCTCCAGTCCAGCGGCATCGCCATCGCCTGTACCTGGAAGCGGTAATCGCCCGGCGGCAGGTTGGTGTAGACCGCCTCGGTGGCATCGCCCACCTCCACCCACTGTTCCTCGAAGCCAAGCAGGCGGTAGCGGTAACGCAGCTTGTGCGGGCTGGCAAAGGCCAGGGCCACATAACTGATCGACAGCCGGCTGGTTGGTGCCTGCAGGCCGAAGCGGCCCTGCAACGGCAGGCGGTCGCCATTGACCATCACCTGTTCAAATACCACCGAGGGCGGCCCGCCGGCATCGCGCCCGGCCAGTTCCGGATCGATCAACGCCAGCCCGGCCACGGTGGGAAACATCAGCTGGCCATTGCGGTGCTGCCAACCGGCCGGCCAGGTCGCCCCATTGGCCTGGTTGGACGGCATGCCATCGCTGGTGTCAATCACATCCACCGCCAGCAGGTCCTGCGGGTTGGCATCGAAGGCGGCAAATTCGCTGCGTGCGATCCGGAACACCCCCTGGTTGCTGGACAGCCAGAGCCGGCCACGGCCGTCGTCGATGATGCGGAAAATCTTGTCGCGGGGCAGCCCGGCATGGTGGTCGAATACCGTCCAGCGGCCCTGGCGCAGGCGCAGCAGGCCCGAATCGGTGGCGGCCCAGACCGTGCCATCGGCATCGTGCAGGAAGTCGAACACCGCGTGCGCCGGCATCTGCGGGCCCGGCGGCCAGTGACGCACGCTGGCATCGCCATCGATCATCGCCATGCCGGTTTCCATGCCGACCCAGAGCCGGCCCTGGCGGTCGCGACTGATCACCTGCACTGCGTAATCGCCCAGCCCCAGCTGCTTGCCCAGTGCCTCGGTGCGCCCGTCGTACAGGCGCAACAGGCCGCGTGGCGTGCCCACCAGCAGGCCCTGCGCGGTGGGCAGCAGGCTGCGCACCATCAGCGAGCGGCCACTGCCCAGGTTGACCGGCCACTGCTCCAGCAGGCGGCCATCGGCGGCGTAGCGCAATACGCCCTGTTGGTAACTGCCGGCCCAGACCCCGCCGCCCTGCGGGTCGGCTGCCAGCGCAACCACCGTGCCGCTCAGGCCCGGGTCGGGCATCGCCACCGGCGGCTGCAGCTGCCCACCCAGCCAGCGCTGCAGGCCACTGGCCTGGCCAATCCAGACCGTGCCGTCGGCGGTCTGCAGCACCGTGCGGGTGTACTCGTCCTGCAGCCCTTCGGCCCTGCCCAGGCCTTGCGCCGCCCCCGGTGCCAACCGCCGCAGACCACGCGAGTTGCCCATCCAGATCAGGCCTTCGCGGTCTTCCAGCAGGGCGCGGGTCGGCAGCCCCCCCAGGGCGATGCGCTGGCTGCTGCCATCACTGGCGATGCGTTGCACCTGGCCGTCGCTGGCCACCACCCACAGCGCCTGCCGGCTGTCGACCATCGCCTGGCTGGCCCGGTGCCCGGCCACCCGCTGTTGCAGGCGGCCATCGGCATGCCACTGCCAGACCCCGTCATCGCAGGTAACGATCCAGCCGCCGGCACGATCACTGCTGATCTGCCTGACCTGCTTGCCGGCAAAGCCCTGGGCCTGCCCCCACGGCTGTGCCCGGCCATCGCGCACCTGCCAGGCACCGTTGACACTGGCCACCAGCACGCTGCCGGCATCCTCGTACAGGCCGTGGATCTGCCCGGGGGTCAACGGTGCTGGAAACACCACCTGCTGCGGCAGGCCCTGTGCATCAACCCAGTACAGCTGGCTGCGCGCACTGAACCACAGCCGGCCATCGCCGCTACGCACCATCTCCTCCACCCGCTGCCGGTGCATGGCCGCACCGCCATAACGCTGCCAATGGCCATTGTGGTAGCGATAGATGCCATCAAAGGCCGTCCCCACCAGGATTGACCCATCGGCTTCGGCCAACACGGAAAACACCCCGGAAAGGCGGGCTTGCTCGGTGTTTTCGTTGTCGAAAACGGTGAACGAGCGGCCATTGAAGCGCACCACCCCTTCCCAGGTGGCGGCCCAGATGAAGCCCTGGCGGTCCTGGGCAATGGAATGGATCATGTTGTGCGGCAGGCCGTCGCGCATGTCCCAGGCGGTGACCCCGTAATGCAGGCCCCTGGCCATGGCCAGCACCGGCAGCAGCGCAGCCAGCAACAACAGCCCCGGCACGGACAGGCGAAGCCAGCGCAAACGACCGGGCTGTGGTGGGCGCAAAAGCGCCGGAAAGCGAATGGACATCGGCAGGTCGGAAGAACGCCGCCGCAGGCGGCATCAGTGTGACGGGGGCCACACTTTTACCCGCAACTTTACCGCAGCAGGCGCAAGCGGACCTGTCAGGAAAGTCCTGACAGGTTGCCGCAGGCCGGGCTCAGCCCTGCCGGCCCTCGTCGGCGCGGACCCGGAACCAGGCCGCATACAGTGCCGGCAGGAACACCAGGGTGAGCACGGTGCCGACCAGCAGCCCGCCCATGATCGAGATCGCCATCGAGCCGTAGAAGTCACTGCGCGAGAGCGGAATCATGGCCAGGATCGCCGCCAGTGCGGTCAGCACGATCGGGCGGAAACGGCGCACGGTGGCGTCGATGATGGCGTGCCAGCGGTCATGCCCGGCATCGATGTCCTGCTGGATCTGGTCGATCAGGATCACCGAGTTGCGCATGATCATGCCGGCCAGGGCGATGGTGCCGAGCATGGCCACAAAGCCGAACGGCATCTGGAACAGCAGCAGGAACAGCACCGCACCGATGATGCCCAGCGGCGCGGTGACCAGCACCATGGCCATGCGCGAGAAACTGCGCAGCTGCAGCATCAGCAAGGTCACCACCACCAGCAGGAACAGCGGCATGCCGGCCTTGATCGAATTCTGGCC
>JBJEWP010000139.1:0-5638 GCA_051885115.1 Stenotrophomonas sp.
CGCAACCGCCTGCGCGCGATCCTGCTGTTCATGGCGCTGGGCTGCCTGGTCGGCTTCATCGCCGATGTGGTGGACCGTCACGCGCTGACCGGCGGCATTCCGGCCACGGTCACCCGTGCCTCGAAGTACACCACCCAGGCCAACCAGTGGTTTGCCAGTGGTGATGGCCAGCTGGACGTGCGCATCACCCCCGACAGTGGCACCGCCTTCGTTTACCCGCTGGTATTGAGCCCGCGCGATATCGAACACCTGCTGGCCGATGGCAGCATCCGCATCAAGTACGTGGCCGACCGCCCGGCACGCCACTGGCGCGATGGCGAGCCATTGCCGCCGATGGACTGGTACCTGCTGGTGCTGGCCGGGCTGCTGGGCGGGGTGTTCGTGCTGTCCCTGCGGGCGCGCTGAACATGCGCGCCACCCGTCTGTTGCCGGTGCTGGGCCTGGGCCTGCTGCTGGCCAGCGCCCCGCTGTGTGCACGTGGCCCGTTGCCGGCCGCCGCGGCCGGCCCGTCACCGGCCGAACGCATCGGCCTGCGCTCGATGCGCCTGCCCGCTGGCAGCGTTGTCCTGGGTGGCTGCAGCGGCAGCGGATGCCAGCCCGATGACGCCCGTGCACAGGCCGAAGAAGGTCCGCCCACCCGGGTGCAGGTGCCCGGCTTCATCCTCGGCAAGTTCGAGATCACCCTCGGCCAGTACCTGGCCTTCATCGAGGCAACCGGCGCGCAGGCCACCCTGCACCGCCACTTCCACGACTTCAACACCCGCGGCCCGGATGCACCGGTGGTGCTGGTGAGCTGGAATGATGCGCAGGCGTTCGTGGCCTGGCTCAACAGCGCCGGCCGCGGCGGCTGGCGCCTGCCCACCGAAGCCGAATGGGAATATGCCTGCCGTGCCGGCGGGCGCCACCTGTACTGCGGCAGCAACAATGCCGATGCGGTGGCCTGGTACTCCGGCAATGCCGACCATGGCACGGGCATCAACTGGCAGCAGCCGGTCGGACGCAAGACGGCCAACCGCTTTGGCCTGCATGACATGAGCGGCAATGTGGCCGAATGGGTACAGGACTGCTGGCACGACAGCCATGCCGGCCGTCCGGCCGATGCCAGCGCGCGCAACGATGGCTGCCGCGCCGGTGACGGCTTTGCCCGGCGTGTGGTGCGCGGTGGCGCACATGACCTGCTGCACTGGCTCAGCCGGGCCAGCGCGCGGCGGGCCAGCAATGCCGGCGGGGCCGACACCACCAGCGGCTTCCGGGTCGCCCGCGACCTGCCGCCTGCCTGAGCAATGCAGTGCCATGAAGCCCTTGCCACCTGCAGCCACACCGCCGCTGCAAGCGTCCCGAAGGCCCTTGCTGTACCGTGCAGGCAGTCTTCCACCCGGGTGTACCTGAGGAAAGCCTTGCCCGCATTGCTGCCGGGCGGTACCTGCCTTGCCCTGGCAACCATCGCACATGCCCAGCCTTGGCCCGCCCTGGGGGCATCGGCGTGGCCGCGGCGGTGTCTGACAGCGTGCATGCCGGTGAGGGCACCCGCGTGCTGCCGATCCCACTGCTGTCCTGCGAGACTGCGCAGTTCCATTTCCGCGGGCTCACCGCTGGCTGACGGGTGGCCGGGGACGATGCACTGGAGGTGTCGTTGCTGGCCAAGGCCCGCCTGGACGGGTTCGATGCCGATGACCTGGGCCGCCGCCAGCTTGCTGCCAACGGGGTGGATCGCAACGGGCGGTCTGACCGTGACAAGGGCCTGGACCTGGGCCTGGACCTGGACTGGAGCAGACGCGGCGGCAAGTTGCAGCGCGAGCTGCTCAGCGATGCGACCAACCGCAGCGGTGGCCAGGAAATCCCGCTGCAGTACGGCTACCCGCTGCGTATCGGTGCGACAGCGCTGACCCCGCAGATCGGTGCCGTAGTAGTCGTCCGACCTGGCCAACTACTACGGCACGCTGGAGCGCGGGATCGCCCGCGGCGCACCGCGCTACCGCCCCGGGGCCGTCACCGTGCCGCACCTGGGCGTGTCGCTGCTGCGCCCGCTGGGCACGCGCTGGGCCCAGGTCGGCAATGCCCGCTACAGCCGCCTGCCCTCGGCACTGGCCGACAGCCCGCTGGTGCAGGCCGGCACCGATGGCCCGCTGTCGCTGTTTGTCGGCGTCTCTGGCGGCTTCACCCCGTGCTGGGTGCGCCCGGATCAAGCAACGCCCGCCTGCCGGCACGGCTGACCGGACAGCAGGCGCTCACACCCGCAGGGCCAGATGGCGCAGGGCATCGGCACTGGCGATCACCCGCAGGCGCGGCAGGGCCAGCTCCTCGCCCAGGTAGGCGGCATTGGCCCCGCCCAGCCAGACCGGGATGTCCGCATGCAGTGCCGCATCCAGGCTGCGCAGCTCATCGAGCACCTGGCCGGCATGGGCCGGGTAGATCGAGCTGATCGCCACAGCCGCGGCCTGCACCCGGTTGGCCACCCGCGCCAGCTCCACTGCCGGCAATTCGGCCCCCAGGTACAGCACCGGCACCCCGGCATCGAAAGCCTGCAGGGCCGCACCGATCAACCCCAGCTGGTGCTGCTCACCGGGCAGGGTGGCAAACAGCACGCGGGCTTTGTGCTCGCGTGGATGCTGGTTGAGGATGGACAGCAGGCGGGCCTGCAGCAGGCTGCTGACCAGACGCTCCTGGGCAATGGCCAGGCGGCCATCGGCCCAGCGCACCCCCACCTCGTGCAGCAGCGGGTTGACCAGGCGCCCGATCAGCACCGACAACGGCAAGGTGGCGATGGCCACGGTCAATTCGCGGTCAAATACATCCACCTGGTAATCGGCAATGGCATCGAGCATGCGCCCGGGCAGGTCATCCACCGCGCCGTAGGCCAGTTGCCGGCTGTCCTCCAGCAGGCCCTGCAGGGCAGCATCGTCCAGTGCCGCCAGACGGCTGATGGCATGGCCACGGTCGGTGAGCCGGTACAGCAGGGTCAGCCGCTGCAACATCGCCGCGTCGTAGCTGCGCCGCCCCTTGTCGTCGCGGTGCGGCACCACCGCCGCGTAGCGGCGCTCCCAGGCGCGCAGTGTTTCCGGGGTGAGGCCGGTCAGCCCGGCAGTGGCTTTGACGGAGTACATGGCCAAAATGTACAGCCTTTGTACAACCTGCTGTTGTACGAATTTATAACTTCAACCACCACAGACTGGGCCCACGTTCCCAACTGGTGTTGCCATGATGAACCTGCACAACCTGATCCCCGCCAAGACCCTGCGCATCCTTCCCCTGGCACTGGGCATGGCCCTGGCCGCGCCGCTGGCCATGGCCGCCGGCACCGGTGGCACCCACGCTGCCCCGGCACAGAGCCGCGCCAGCGCCGACATCGTGGACACCGCCGTGGCAGCGGGCCAGTTCACCACCCTGGCCGCCGCACTGAAGGCCGCAGGCCTGGTCGACACCCTCAAGGGCAGCGGCCCGTTCACCGTGTTTGCCCCCACCGATGCCGCCTTTGCCGCCCTGCCGGCCGGCACCGTGGAAAACCTGCTCAAGCCGGAAAACAAGGATCAGCTGGTGTCCATCCTGACCTACCACGTGGTGCCCGGCAGCGTGCCGGCCGCCACGGTGGTGACCCTGAGCGAAGCGGCCACGGTCAATGGTGACAAGGTGGACATCCGCACCGCCAACGGTGAGGTGATGGTCGATGGCGCCAAGGTCACCACCGCTGACGTGGCTGCCAGCAATGGCGTGATCCACGTCATCGACAAGGTGCTGATGCCCGGCAACTGAACCTCCCCCACCCTTGTAAATGCGGAGATGCACGCATGAAGTTCCTCAACGTCCTGACCCTGGTGCTGGTAATCGTTGGAGGCATCAACTGGGGCCTGGTGGGCGCTGCACAGTTTGATCTGGTCGCCGCGCTGTTCGGCGGTCAAGACGCGCCCCTGGCTCGAGTGGTCTATGTGTTGGTCGGCCTGTCAGCCTTGTGGCAGCTGGTCATGCTGCTCACCGGCAGGCGCGCCCACCGCTGATAGATCGTTGCACCGTCATTGCCGGGTCAATCCCCTGCCCGGCAGTGTCAGCGCCCTGGCCATCCCGCGCTCCCCTCGCGGGGTGGCCATCTTCAATGCACAAGGCAGTGGCCAGGATGCCCCGGCCACTGCCTTGTGTGCTGCACCCTGCCACACCGCAGGGCTCAGTAATCCTCATCCTCCGCAGCGGCCTGACGGCCCTGCTCGCGGATCATCGCCATCTCGCGGGCGTCGTTGATCGCCTCGCGCACGCTGTCCAGGTCCACCGCGCTCTCATCCGGGGTGTACTCGCCGGTCAGCACCGTGTCCGGGAACAGGTCACCGGCCTGGAACAGCTCCCACATCTGCTCGCCATACCAGGTGTCCAGCAGCTCGGGCGCGCTGCGGCCCAGAAACGCGGTGAGGTTGTTGACGTCTCGCAGCAGCATGGTGCGTGCGGCATTGTTGCCGGCCGCGCTGACCACCTGCGGAAAATCAATCACGATCGGGCCATCCGGGCCGACCAGCACGTTGTACGGCGACAGGTCACCGTGGATCAGCCCGCAGCAGAGCATCTTCTTGATCTGCTCCAGCAGCACCGCGTGGTACTGCCGCGCCACCCCGGCCTCCAGCTCCACCTCGCCCAGGCGGGCCGCACTGAAGCCTTCGGCATCGGTGACCAGCTCCATCACCAGCACGCCATGGAAGTAACCAAACGGCTCGGGTACGCGCACACCGGCCGCCCGCAGCTGGTACAGCGCGTCCACCTCGGTGTTCTTCCACTCCGCTTCCTGCTGCTTGCGCCCGTACTTGCTGGATTTGGCAATGGCGCGCGCCTCGCGGCTGCCACGCACCTTGCGCCCTTCCTGGTACTGCACCCGCTGCTGGAAGCTGCGCTGGGCCATGTCCTTGTAGACCTTGGCGCAACGCACCTCATCGCCACTGCGCACCACGTACACGGCCGCTTCCTTGCCGCTCTTGAGCGGGCGCAGGACCTCGTCAATCACGCCGTCGTCAATCAATTCCTGGAGTTGGGCCGGTGTCTTCACTGTGTCTCGCAAGCAGGGCCGCGGCAGCGGCGTGGTGGTCAAGGCTCCATTGTTGCCCAAAGCCCGGCTCAAAACCTGACATCGCCTGGCCGCCCTGCCAGTACAACGCGTCGAGTGTTCACAATGGGCAACAGCGCACAGCAGGGTGCCGCCATCCCTGCAAGGATGGCGGGTTTGTTCCTGCCCGCCCTGCCCGCCCATGCCTGTCCTGACCCAACGAACCCTGCTGGCCACCCTCACCGTTACCGCCCTGCTGGCCGGCGGCATTGGCCTGAGCCTGGGCATGCGCCTGGGCAAGGGCCCGCAGCATGACCTGGCCCGCGACAATCTGATTGCCATGCAGCCGCTGCTGCAGTTGCCGCCCACCGATGACCCCGGCTTCGCCCAGGCCCTGCAGCAGTTGCAGCACAGCCACAGCCAGCAGCTGCTGATGAGCTACCGCCATGCCGATACGGCGCAGCGCCGGCAGATCGCCGTGGCCCTGGGCCGGGCCAATGCCCAGGGCTGGTACAGCACCGCCGATTTCTCCCGCCTGCAAGCCAGCCTGACCTGCCTTGAGCAACACCCCGAACAACCCCTGCCCCAGTGCCTGGCACAGCAGCTGCAGCCGGCCGACGA
>JBJEWP010000140.1:0-5497 GCA_051885115.1 Stenotrophomonas sp.
TTCGGCCTGGCCAACCCGGCGCCGCTGGGTACCCCGCACAACACCGGTGACGGCATCAAGATCCTGCAGAAGGCCGGTGCCGACCTGTGGCACATGCGCAACCAGGGCCAGTCCGGCGGTATCTGGCCGGGCTTCAAGCCGGAAGGTTTCGTCAACGGCTTCCTGCGCCAGTTCTTCTGGCAGAGCTTCAGCTGGATCGAAGTGGACGCCAACACCGAGCGTTTCTACAACGAAACCGCCGAGCTGCAGCTGACCCACTACAAGGAAAAGAAGCACGGCCACTGGGTGGACACCCCGCACTACCGTGCGCAGCCGGTGCACATGATCTTTGACCACAACACCTGCCAGTACAACAAGCTGGTGGTGGAAGTGATGAGCTGGAACCCGGTGGTCCGTGGCTACCAGTGGTCGGACGACAACAGCGCCGAAATCGCCAAGGGCTGGATCCAGAAGGCCGACACCATCGAGGAACTGGCCGTGCTGATCGGCCGTGACCCGGCCAAGCTGCGTGCCGAGGTGGACCGCTACAACGCCGCCTGCGCCGCCGGCCAGGACGATGCTTTCGGCCGCAACCCGCTGACCCTGCAGCCGATCGCCCAGGGCCCGTTCTACGGCGTGCGCATCGATCCGGTGATCGTCTGCACCGGCGGTGGTGCCCGCCGCAACATCAAGTCCGAAGTGCTGGACCACAACGGCAACCCGATCCCGCGCCTGTACGAAGCCGGCGAAATGGGCTCGATGTTCTCCGACCTGTACCAGAACGGTTCCTACCTGACCGAAGCGATGATCTCCGGCCGCGCTGCGGGCCGTGGCATCGTCGGCCTGCAGAACTGGGAGGGCTGAGCATGAAAGTCGTGACCCCGATGACCAAGCTGGATGTGCGCATCAACGACGTCAAGGCTGAAGACGGCCTGCTGGTGATGGATGGCGTGGCCGGCATGATGCAGTGCAAGACCACCCTGACCCCGGCCGAGTTCCGCCAGATGCTGCGCATGGCCTTGCGTCCGAGCGTGCTGGCCCTGTTTTTCAAGAAGTAAGCCCTGGCCGGCCTGGCCGCTGCCAGGCCGTGGTGGTGGCAGGCCGCCCGATGCGTCGTTCCCTCCCCCGGACGCACCGGCAGGCTGCATCACTGGCCGAGGCCAGGCACAAAAAAGCCGGCACTGCATGCAGTTGCCGGCTTTTTTGTGCCTGTTGCGCTGCTCAGCGATGGTTGCGCGAGAGCACCATCGAATAGGCAAAGCGCCCAGGCGGATGCAGGCTGGTGGCGATCATCAGCATCTTGCCCTGGGCATCGCGGTAGCGGCGCTGCACGCGCATGGCCGGCTCGCTCTTCTTGATGCTCAGCTGTCGTGCGTCCTCGGTGCTGAAGGAGGTGGCATCAAACACCTGCTCCACCCGTGACAGCTTGCTCGGCTCCAGGAAGCGGGCCACCGCACGGGCCGCGCTGGCCACGTCCAGCAGCTTGTCCACCGGCACCCCGGTGCGCACCGGAACCCACATCTCGGTCACTGCCAGCGGCTGCCGGCTGGGCTCCTCAAGACGCAGGGTGTACAGGCGCAGGTAGTCCTTGCCTTCGGCAATTTCCAGCTGGCGGGCGATCTCGGCCGTGGCCGGCAGGCGCTGCGCGGTGATCACCTGCAGGCGGGTGGAGTTGCCGTACTGCATCAGCAGGTCGACGGTGTCGATCTCGTGCTCGTAGCGCATGGCCACGTTCTGCGCGATGACCCGGGTGCCGGCACCCGGTCGGCGGTCCACCAGGCCGGCACTGATCAGCTGGGCCAGGGCGGCGCGGGCGGTATGCCGGCTGACCTGGAAGCGCTCGCACAGCTCCAGTTCGGTCGGCAGCAGGGTGCCGACCGGATATTCGCCTTTCTCGATTGCTGCCTGCAGCTCATCGCCGAGTTCGGCGTAACGGGGTTTGCTTCGGCGCGTGCCAGTCATGTGGGCCAGATCCTTGTACTAGAGAGTCCGTGAGAGGTCATGCCAGGCACTGGCCAGGCCCTCACGGTGCTCGGGGGCGGCGATTGCGATCAGGGCGGCAGCACGTTGGTGTACATCCAGATGACGCAGGTCAGCCACGCCATGCTCG
Organism: Stenotrophomonas sp.; assembly: GCA_051885115.1. Taxonomy (GTDB): domain Bacteria; phylum Pseudomonadota; class Gammaproteobacteria; order Xanthomonadales; family Xanthomonadaceae; genus Stenotrophomonas. The sequence continues at coordinate 2,090 of JBJEWP010000140.1, forward strand.
GTGACGATGCAGTCGGCATCCACGCGGGCAAGGCTTACCGGTCCAGCGGGCAGCATCGGCACGATGCGGCATTGCCCCTTCGGGGTGCTGGCAGGCAGGGCAATGATGCCGCGCCCGGCCACGGTTTGGCGAGCGCCGTGGATGAAATCGGGCAGGCCGCCGACCCCGCTCATCTGCTTGCCGGACAGGAATTCGCCGTTGACCTGGCCCAGCAGATCCACTGACAGCGCGCTGTTGATGGCGTGCAGGCCGTCGATCTTGCCCAGTGTGGCGGCTGCGTGGGTGTAGCCGACTTCACGGAAGGAAATCTGTCCGCAAGCCCGGTACAGCGCGTCGGTACCCAGGGCCACGCCGGCCACCACCGCATCCTCGGCATCGGCCAGGGCGCCGGATTCATACAGGCCGAGCAGGCCATCGGAGACCATGCCGCTGTGGATGCGCAGGTTGCGCCGGTCAGCCACGGCACGCAGCACCGCCGACTGCAGCCTGCCCAGGCCCAGCTGCAGGGTGGCGCCATCGCCGATCAGCCCGGCCACGCGCTCGGCCACCGCATCCATGGCGCCGTCGGCGGCCGGGTCGGGCACTTCCAGCAGGGGCGCCTCGGCCACGATGGCCGCGGTAATCGCACTGTAGGGAATGGAAGGGCCACGAGTGCGTGGCATCAGCGGATTGATGTGGGCCAGAACCACGCGGGCGTTGGGCCAGGCCGCCGGGGTGAAGTCGCAGGCAATGCCCAGCGAGCAGTTCCCATCGGCATCCGGCGGTGCCACCTGCACCAAGGCCACATCGAAGCGTGCGACCTCGCGCAGCCAGTGCCAGGTGGCGGTATAGGTCAGCGGCAGGTAGTCGACACGCCCATCGAGCCAGCTGGCGCGCAGTTCGGCCGACAGGAAGATGGTGCGCTGGCGCGTACGCGGGTGCAGGCCGGCGAAGTCGAAACGGTTGACCGTGGGAATCTGCACACCGCTGTAGCGGGTGCCGGCGCTGGCCTGCGGTTCGGCCTGCAGCCATTGCTGGAACAGCAGCGAATGGCCAGCGCAGCCGGGCGCATACACCTCGCTGGCAGCGCGGATGTAATCCAGGAAGCGGGAGCTGTCCAGCACGTGCGGCATACAAACATCCAATGTGGGTCCAATGCGCGGATCATATGATATGTCCGGACAAAGTTGGTTATCATCAAAACCTGGACGGGCGCCAATGCGCCGTTTGCCGTGCCGCTTCTTGATCCAGGAATCCGTGATGACCGTGGCTTCTCCTTCGCTTGTGCAACAGCTGGCAACGCAACTGCAGCGGCCGGTGGATGCGCCTGCGCGGCAACGTGCGGCGGCCCTGCTGGTGGACTGGCTGGGCTGCGCCCTGGGTGGTTTGCGCGGCCCGCTGGCGCAGCAGCTGCAGGGTCTGGTGGCGGCCAGCGCGCCGGGCCCGTGCACGGCGTTGTCGGCCGGCCAGCATGACATCCACGATGCGCTGCTGATCAATGCCGCGCTGGGCAATGTGCTGGAGATGGATGACGTGCACCGCGCGGCGATCCTGCATCCGGGCCCGGTGGTGATCCCGGTGGCCCTGGCCGCCACCCAGCGCCAGAACGGCAACGGCCACGACCTGCTCGATGCGATCGTGCGCGGCTACGAGGCCACCATCCGTATCGGCCGCGCGCTGGGCACCTCGCATTACCGCTACTGGCACCCCACATCCACTGCCGGCGCGTTCGGCGCTGCCGCGGCCGCCGCCTCGGTACTGGGGCTGGACGCAACGCAGACCGCTGATGCGCTGGGTACGGCCGGCAGCCGTACCGGCGGGCTGTGGCAGATGCGCCACGAAAGCGTGCCGACCAAATCCCTGCACAACGCGCAGGCCGCACAGAGCGGTTGGCAGGCCGCATTGCTGGCCCAGGCCGGGTTGCGTGGCCCACGTTTCATATTGGAAGGTGAGCAGGGCCTGTTCGCCGCCACCGCACCGCAGGCCGAGCCGGCCCTGGTGGTGGCCGCAGAGGCGGACTGGTTGATCCACAGCACCAGCCTGAAGCCCTGGCCGGCTTGCCGGCATGCGCACCCGGCCATCGATGCCCTGCGTGATGCCCTGGCCAGCGGCTGTCCCGGCGATGCGGCCCAGGTGCAGGCCATCGAGGTGGCCACCTATGCCGAGGCCCTGCGCTTTTGTGATCGTGCCGAGCCGCAGACCGCACTGCAGGCGAAGTTCTCGCTGCAGCATGCACTGGCGGCGATCTGTGCCCATGGCACCCCGGTGCTGGCGCATTACACCGATGCGGCCTGCGCTGATCCGGCCATTGCCCGTCTGCGCAGCGTTGTGCATGTGGTCGAGGATGCGGCCTGCTCGGCCCGTTTTCCGGCCCATTACGGTGCCAACGTGCGGGTGCAGCTGGCCGACGGCCGTGTGTTGCAGGCCCAGCGCATCGACGCCTGGGGAGACCCCGAGCAGCCGATGCACAGCCGCGATATCGATGCCAAGGCGATGGAGCTGGCGCAGTGGGGTGGGGTGGAACCCGGCCTGGCCCATGCACTGATTGTCCAAGTGCGCAATCTGGTCGAAGGCGGCACGCTTGAAGACCTCAATCCACTGCTGTCCAAGGTAAGCCCATGTCACTGACCGATGCCCTGCTGCAGCACGCTTGCTCGTTGCGATACGAACACCTGGGCAGCGACGCGGTTGCTGCCAGCAAGGTGTTCCTGATGGATTCACTGGCGGTCGGCATTTCCGGCTCCGGTACCCAGGTGCCGCTGACCGCCGCGGTGCGTGCCAGTGCGGCCAGCTACGGCAGTGGCAACGCGGCACGTGCCTGGGTCACCGGCGAACCGCTGCCGGCGGCCAGTGCGGCGATGGTCAATGGCTGGCAGATCCACTGCCAGGAATTTGATTGCGTGCACATGCCGGCGGTGGTGCACCCGATGGCGGTGATCGCCTCGGCCCTGATCGCTGCGGCAGAAGACAAAGCCAACCGCGGGCTGGGCGTGGTGGATGGCCGCACCCTGATCAGCGCCTTGAACGTGGCCGTGGATGTGGCCACCCTGCTGGGCATCAGCGGGCGGGCACCGATGCGCTTTTTCCGCCCGGCCATGTGCGGTGCGCTCGGTGCCACGGCCGGCATCGCCCACCTGTACGCGGCCGACCCGGCAACCGTGCGCAATGCGCTGGGCCTGACCTATTCGCACCTGTCCGGCACCATGCAGGCGCATGTGGAAGGCTCGCCGACCCTGGCCCTGCAGATTGCACTCAATTCCCGTGCGGCCCTGAGCTGCTGGGAGTTGGCCCGCAATGGGTTCCCGGCCCCGCAGGACATGCTCGAAGGCCCGTTCGGCTACCTGCCGTTGATTGAAGGGCAGTTCGATACGGGGCCGTCGCTGGCCAAGCTGGCTGCCGGCGAGGCGCAGATGCTCACTGTCAGCCACA
>JBJEWP010000141.1:0-38150 GCA_051885115.1 Stenotrophomonas sp.
GCACCGAGTCGACCATCGACAGCACGCGCTCCACTTCGCCGCCGAAGTCGGCGTGCCCGGGGGTGTCGACGATGTTGATGCGGTTCTTGACACCGGTCTTCTTGTCTTCCCAGGTGATGGCAGTGTTCTTGGCCAGGATCGTGATGCCACGCTCCTTTTCCTGGTCATTGCTGTCCATCACGCGCTCGGCAAGCACAGTGCGCTCGGCCAACGTGTCGGAGTTCTTGAGCAGGCAGTCAACCAGAGTGGTCTTGCCGTGGTCGACGTGAGCGACGATGGCGATGTTGCGAAGGTTTTCGATGGACATGACGAAGGGGGCCCTTGGGGCGCCATTTTTTGGAAAATGAGTTCAGTATTATATGGCCTGCAGATGCTGCAAGGAAATTTTTTGCAGCATGTGGTCGTTCAGGCAGATAAATGTCTTGGGCCCAGCCAACACCGCGAGTGTTGGCCTGCGGCGGCACGGGGCGGAGGTGTAGACTAGTGCGATCCAATATTTACGACCTGCAAGGCTTCCCATGTCCCTGACCGCTCTTTTTGACACCTCCCGTGGCCAGATCAAGGTCGAGCTGTTTGCCGACAAGGCACCGCTGACCGTGGCCAACTTCGTCAACCTGGCCCAGCGTGGCTTCTACGACGGCCTGAACTTCCACCGCGTGATTGCCGATTTCATGATCCAGGGCGGTTGCCCGGACGGCCGCGGCACCGGTGGCCCGGGCTACCGTTTCGAGGACGAGACCAAGAACGGCGTGGCCCACGAGCGCGGTTCGCTGTCCATGGCCAACGCCGGCCCGAACACCAACGGCAGCCAGTTCTTCATCACCCACATCAAGACCGACTGGCTTGATGGCCGCCACACCGTGTTCGGCAAGGTGCTTGAAGGCCAGGACGTGGTTGATGCCGTCGCCCAGGGCGATGTGATCAACAAGGTCACCATCGAGGGCGACAGCGCCGCCGTGCTCGCTGCCAAGGCCGATCGCGTGGCCGAATGGAACGCCATCCTGTCGGCCTGAGCCGGCACTGACAGTCCCCGTGCGTAGCTGCGCTGGCTGCGCACCCTTACCGTATCTACGAAGAGGAAACCCCCATGAAAGCTCCCGTTCGTGTTGCCGTAACCGGCGCCGCTGGCAACATCGGCTACGCCCTGCTGTTCCGTATCGCTTCGGGCGAAATGCTGGGCAAGGACCAGCCGGTCATCCTGCAGCTGCTGGAAATCGACAACGAGAAGGCCCAGGCCGCCCTGCAGGGTGTGGTCATGGAACTGAACGACTGTGCCTTCCCGCTGCTGGCCGGCGTGGTGACCACCGCCGATCCGCTGGTGGCCTTCAAGGATGCCGACTACGCCCTGCTGGTTGGTGCCCGTCCGCGCGGCCCGGGCATGGAGCGCAAGGACCTGCTGCTGGAAAACGCCAAGATCTTCACCGTCCAGGGCAAGGCCCTGAACGCCGTTGCCAGCCGCAACGTCAAGGTGCTGGTGGTCGGCAACCCGGCCAACACCAATGCCTACATCGCGATGAAGTCGGCGCCGGACCTGAACCCGCGCAACTTCACCGCCATGCTGCGTCTGGACCACAACCGTGCCCTGTCGCAGCTGGCTGCAAAGACCGGCAAGGCCGTTGATTCGTTCAAGAAGTTCACCGTGTGGGGCAACCACAGCCCGACCATGTACCCGGACTACCGCTTTGCTACCAGTGAAGGCGCTTCGGTTGCCGAGCTGATCAACGACCAGGAATGGAACGCCAACACCTTCATCCCGACCGTGGGCAAGCGTGGCGCCGCAATCATCGCCGCCCGTGGTCTGTCCTCGGCCGCCTCGGCCGCCGGCGCTGCCATTGACCACATGCACGACTGGGCGCTGGGCAGCAACGGCGAGTGGGTGACCATGGGCGTGCCGTCCGACGGTTCCTACGGCATTCCGGAAGGTGTGGTGTTCGGCTTCCCGGTGACCACCGAGAATGGCGAATACACCATCGTCAAGGACCTGCCGATCGATGCCTTCTCGCAGAAGTACATCGACATCACCCTGGCAGAGCTGGAAGAAGAGCGCGCCGGCGTTGCCGACCTGCTGTAATTCCATCTTGCCTTGAGATGTGCAACGGGGAGGCCTTGGCCTCCCCGTTGTTGTATGTGTCGGCGATGCTGGCCGGCAGCGCCTGAGAGAATTGGTTGTGCACCTGAGCCTCGCCTACATCGATGACCACCTGATCGTGGCCGACAAGCCCTGCGGGATGCTGTCGGTGCCCGGGCGGGCGCCGGAAAACCAGGACTGTGTGGTGACCCGGCTGCAGGCGCTGTACCCGGATGCACTGACCGTGCACCGGTTGGACATGGTCACTTCGGGGCTGCTGCTGCACGGGCGTGGCAAGGCGGTGCAGGTGGCGCTGTCCAAACTGTTTGAGTCCCGCCAGGTGCACAAGCGCTATGTCGCGCTGGTGGAAGGGGAGCTGTCCCAACCCAGCGGTGAGATTGAACTGCCCCTGCGTTGTGACTGGGACAACCGGCCGCGGCAGATGGTGGATTGGCAGCTGGGAAAACCGGCGCATACGCGCTGGCAGCTGGTCGGCCATGAAAACGGCAACAGCCGGGTGCTGCTGGAGCCGGTGACCGGGCGCAGCCACCAGCTGCGGCTGCACCTGGCCAGCATCGGCCACCCGATCATCGGCGATGAAATGTATGGCGCGCGGCCGGCACCACGGGTCTGCCTGCATGCGTCCGAGCTGGGCTTTGCCCACCCGGTCAGCGGCCAGGCCTTGCTGCTGCACTCGCCCGTGCCTTTCTGAACAGAGGTCGCCCGGCCGGGCGCTCAGGACGGGCCGGGGCAGCTCTTGCGTGTGGGCTCAGTGGTTGATCGCCGGCTGCTGGGCCAGTGGCAGGTCCCCGTCCAGGGTCCACAGCACCTGCTTGCCGGCAGCGTCGGCACTGAGCAGGAAGCGGGCCGGGCTGTCCGGGCGCAGCTGGCCATTGGCCAGCGGGTGCAGGTGCAGGCCCTGGGCGTCGATGCGGTGGCGTGCCGGCTGTGCGGCCAGGTCACCGATATCGTTGATCCGGCCCTGCTCAAAACCCAGTGGGTGGCGGAAGTTGACCTGGACATCGGTGCGCAGCGGGGCGTTGCCGGGCACATGCACGGTGGCCCCGCTGATCAGCAGGTCCGGCCAGACCACGCCGTTCTCGGGCAGGTCGGTATAGGCACGGGTATCGGCATCGGCATGGCTGCCATCGGCAATGGCCTGCAGCCCGGCCACGATCGCCACCCAGGTGTGCTGGCGCAGTTGCTGTTTCTGTACATCGCCTTCGATGCCACCGGCTTCCAGCAGCACCGTGCTCGTACCCCATTGCTGCATCAGGTCGCCGAAGGCACGCGGGTTGAAGGTGTCATCCCAGCGTGCCAGCCGCCCGTCCAGGGCCGGCTGCAGGGTAGTGCTGATATGGGCGGCCACGCCGATGGCACGGGCGCGCACTGCATTGACCTGGCGGCTGGCATCCATTGGCGGGGCGAGCAGGGCAATGGCGGTGGGCAGGTTGCTGTTGCCGGCACGGTAGCCCGGGCGCTGGTCATGCAGGTTGAAGCCCCAGGCCGGTTGCAGGCGGTCGCGCAGGGCCTTCAGGGCCCGTGCTTCGGGGGAGGCGAGGGCGGCGGCATCGCGGTTGATGTCGATGCCCTGGGCATTGCGACGTTCAAAGCGTGCCGCGCCGTCCGGGTTGAGGATGGGCACGATGTGCAGGGTCAGCTGTTGGTGCAGCTGTTGCACCCGGGCATCGTCCGCGGCATCGCCCAGCCAGGCCAGCAGATCGGCCAGGGCCATGGTCGCGGTGCTTTCATCACCATGCATCTGTGACCACAACAATACGTGGGTCGGGCCATGACCCCACTGCACATGGCGCAGCGGCCGGCCTTGGGCGCTGTGGCCGATTTCCTGGACGCGGAAACCGCGTTCGGTGGTCAAACCAGGCAGGGTCAGCTGCCACCACTGCTCGGCGCTGAAGCGACGTGATTCCAGCCCGGCCACCCGGGTGCCGGCATGCAGGCTTTGCCAGTGGTCGTTCAACGGCGAGGCCTCGGCCCGGACAGAGGGCGTGGACAGAGTGGCAAGCAGGCAGAGCAGCAAGACATGGCGGGTCATCGGCAACCAATGGCGGCAAACGGTAAGGCTGTCAGCCTCGGTGAGCAGGTACCCTGTGTCAAATCATCGTGTGCGACCAAAGTCTTGGCGGCAGGCTTGTTGTGAATGCGTAGTCTGGTGGCCGCACATGGCTTGGGCAGCGCAGGAACCATCGAAGCAATGAACGCAAATACCACCGCACTGGCACGCAACCGGGCCAACCACACCGCCCTGTCACCCTTGAGTTTCCTGGGCAAGGCCGAGCGCCAGCACCGCGACCGCCTGGCCGTTATCCATGGCCAGCGGCGCCTGAGCTGGGGCCAGGTCGGCCAACGCTGCCGGCGCCTGGCCAGTGCCTTGTCCCAGCTGGGCATCGGCCATGGCGATACCGTCGCCGCGCTGCTGCCCAATGTGCCGGCAATGGTCGAGCTGCACTTTGCCCCGGCCATGCTCGGCGCGGTGCTCAACACCCTCAATACGCGGCTGGATGCAGCCAGCCTGGCCTTCATGCTCGACCACGGCGGGGCCAGGGTGCTGTTCACCGACCGGGAGTTCTCGCCGTTGGTAGCGCAGGCACTGGCCCTGTGCAGGCAGCCGCCACGGGTGATCGATGTCGATGACCCGGCGGTGGCCGAGGGTGATTTCCTCGGGGAATACGAATACGAGGCCCTGCTGCTGCTCGGCGACCCGGCCTTTGCCTGGCAGTTGCCTGACGATGAGTGGGATGCGATCGCGCTGAACTACACCTCCGGCACTACCGGCGATCCGAAGGGCGTGGTCTATCACCACCGCGGTGCCTACCTCAACGCAGTGGCCAACATTGTGGACTGGGGCATCGGCAGCCAGGCGGTCTACCTGTGGACACTGCCGATGTTCCACTGCAACGGCTGGTGCTTCCCGTGGACGCTGGCAGCGGTAGGTGGCACCCAGGTGTGCCTGCGCCGATTCGATGTACGTCTAGTGCTGGAACTGATGCGCGAGCACCAGGTCACCCATTACTGTGGTGCACCGGTGATCCATGCCGCCCTGGCCGCGGCACCGGCGGCCTGGAAGCAGGGGCTGGCACCGATGCAGGCGCAGATCGCCGGCGCCGCGCCACCGGCGGCGGTAATCCAGGACCTGGAGGCGATGGGGGTTACGGTGACCCACGTGTATGGCCTGACCGAGGTCTATGGCCCGGCCGCACTGTGCCCGCCCAGGCCGGAATGGCAGGCACTGCCTGCCGATGAGCGGGCCCAGCGCTACAGCCGTCAGGGTGTGGCCTGCCTGCTGCAGGAGGACATGCAGGTGCTCGACCCGGTCAGCCTGGATCCGGTGCCGCATGACGGCCAGACCCTGGGCGAGATCATGTTCCGCGGCAACATCACCATGAAGGGCTACCTGGCCAACCCCAAGGCCACCGAGGAGGCCTTTGCCGGAGGCTGGTTCCGTACCGGCGACCTGGCTGTCGTGCACCCGGATGGCTATGCGCAGATCCGTGACCGCTCCAAGGACGTGATCATCTCCGGTGGCGAGAACATTTCCTCCATCGAGGTGGAAGATGCCCTGTGCCGGCACCCGGCGGTGCTGGCGGCGGCGGTGGTGGCGCGTGCGGACAGCAAGTGGGGCGAGACGCCCTGTGCGTTTGTCGAGCTCAAGGATGGCTGCCAGGTCAGTGAGCAGCAGTTGCTGGAACACTGTGCCGGCCTGCTGGCCCGCTACAAGCTGCCGCGTACCCTGGTGATCGGCGAGCTGCCACGCACGGCCACCGGAAAGGTGCAGAAATTCGTGCTGCGCGAGAGGGTGGCAGCGCTGCCCTGAGCAAACGAGGCGCAGGCAGCCGACGATCAACAACAAAGGGCGGCCGCACGGGCCGCCCTTTGTGTTCTGGCACACCTGTCTGCGTGGATCAGGCCAGGCCTTCGGCCTTCAGGGCAGCCTGTACCGCCGGGTCGGCTTCCATGCGCGTGCGCAGGCCCGCCAGCGCATCCATGCCGGACAGGTCCACACCCACGCCCTGGGCCCAGCGCAGGGTCACATACAGATAAGCGTCGGCAATGCTGGCCTTGGCGGTGCCGGCCAGCCAGTGGTTGCCGGCAGCCAGCTGGTCTTCCACCCGCTGGTACAGCGTGCGCAGCTTCTCGCGTGCGTGCTGCTGGGTGCGGGCGATCACCGCCTCGTCTTCCAGGTAGCGGGTGGAGCCGAAGATCGGGAAGTACACCGGGTGCAGGTCGGCATTGAGGAAGGCCATCCAGCGGTTGACCTCGGCTCGGGTGCGCAGGTCGCTGCCGCCATCCAGGGCCTTGTCCGGTGCCTGCTGGGCGATGTAATGCAGGATGGCCAGGTTCTGGGTCAGCACCCAATCGCCCTCGCGCAGCACCGGCACCGCGCCGGCCGGGTTGAAGGCCAGGTATTCCGGCGACTTCATGGTGGCCATGTCGACCAGTTCAACAGTGAAATCCAGTCCGGACCAGTACAGCGCGATATGGTCGGCCAGCGAGCAAGCGCCGGGTTTGCTGTAGAGCTTCATGGGAGGCCTCGTTGATTGGGCCCCCATTATCAGCCTTCGTGGCGCGGTGTGAGTTTCTGCACGCGGAAGAAGGTGTGGTCGCCGATGGTGGCCACCTGGTAGGCATTGCGCCAGTTCGGCTGGGCCAGGGCAAGGGCAGCAAAATGGCTGGCACCGGGGACAACCTCGGTACGCTGGTTGGCCGGCAGGGCCCAGTTGCGCTCGGCGGCCAGGGCCACATCCACCGCTTCGGCCCAGGCCTGGGTGTTGCGCAGCTCGGTGCCGGGGGCAACGATGGTCGGGGCGAACTGCTTGCGCGCAGTGACCACCGAGCAGGTCGAGCTGCCCCACAGACCACTGTCACGGCGGCGCAGGGCGACCTCGGCCACGGCCTGCTGGCCGCGCAGGGTCTGGTCGCGGGCTTCCAGATAAACGGTGGTGCTCAGGCAGAGGGAATCTGCCGCCGGCTGCGGCAGGATCTGCGACAGCCAGAGAATCCAGGCGAGTTTCATGACACTCCTTGCTCCGTATGGGCCTCCTGGGCGGGTGCTGGTGGCCACAGTTACGGGCACAGGCAGCAGCGCTGAAACAGGAACAGCTTGGCGTTATGGGGAGGCGGCTTGCCGTGCCGCCCGAGGTCACCGGAGGGAAGTGAGGTGACCGGGTTGGCCTGTTCAGGTTGAACCTGCAGGTCCGAAGACGGCGCAAGGTAGGGGTGGCAATGTAAATTCAAACTGAATGCGCAAGGTTGACATTCAGTTTGCAAGGGCGGCAGAAACGCAAAAGTCCCCGCCATTCAACTGCCCGGGGCAAGCTGAATGGGGTTCCGTATTCAGTTTCACAAGCCGGCGGCCAGCCGGCTGCCCTGGTCGATTGCGCGCTTGGCGTCCAGTTCGGCGGCCACGTCGGCCCCACCGATCACGTGTACGCTGGCGCCGGCCTGCTGCAGCGGGGCCAGCAGCTCACGACGGGGCTCCTGGCCGGCGCAGATCACCACCGTGTCCACCGCCAGCAGCTGCTCGCTGCCATCCACCCGCACATGCAGGCCGGCGTCGTCCACGCCCAGGTACTGGACCCCGCCGATCATCTTGACCTGCTTGGCCTTCAGCGCGGCGCGGTGGATCCAGCCGGTGGTCCGGCCCAGCTTGCGCCCAGGCTTGCCGGGGGAGCGCTGCAGCAACCAGACCTGGCGGGCCGGCGGCTCTGGCTGCGGCGGCAGCAGGGCCGCGCGCTGCTCGAACTTCGGGTCCACGCCCCATTCGGCCATCCAGCGGCCCACGTCCAGCGCGCTGGACGGGCCGTCGTGGACCAGGTACTCGGCCACGTCAAAGCCGATGCCGCCTGCGCCGATCACCGCCACCCGTTCACCGGCCCGGGCCTTGCCGGTGAGCAGGTCCAGATAGCTGATCACCATCGGGTGGTCGGCACCCGGGAAGTCCACCGCGCGCGGGGTGATGCCGGTGGCCAGCACCACCTGGTCGAAACCGGTGAGGTCTGCAGCGGTCACCTGGCGGCCCAGCTGCAACTGCACCCCGGTATCGGCCAGACGTTGCTGGAAATAGCGCAGGGTCTCGTGGAACTCCTCCTTCCCGGGCACCTGCTTGGCCACGTTGAACTGGCCGCCGATGCGGCTGGCGGCCTCGAACAGGGTGACCTGGTGGCCACGTTCGGCCGCCACCGTGGCGCAGGCCAGCCCGGCCGGGCCGGCGCCGACCACGGCAATGCGCTGTGGCTTGTCACTGGGCAGATAGTTCAGCTCTGTTTCGTGCGCTGCGCGCGGGTTCACCAGGCAGCTGACCGCCTTGTTTTCAAACACGTGGTCCAGGCAGGCCTGGTTGCAGGCGATACAGGTGTTGATCTTCGCCGCCTGGCCGGCACGGGCCTTGTTGGGCCATTGCGGGTCGGCCAGCAGGGGCCGGGCCAGCGAAACCAGGTCGGCCTGGCCATTGGCCAGCACGCCTTCGGCCACTTCCGGGGTGTTCAGGCGGTTGACCGCAATCACCGGGATGCCCACTTCCGGGCGCAGCTTGGCGGTGGCGCCGACGAAGGCGGCACGCGGTACCGAGGTGGCGATGGTCGGCACCCGCGCCTCGTGCCAGCCGATGCCGGTGTTGATGAGGGTTGCCCCGGCGGCCTCTACCGCCCGGGCCTGCTCGACGATCTCGGCCCAGTCGTTGCCCCCGTCGACCAGGTCGGCCAGCGACAGCCGGTAGATGATGATGAATTCCGGCCCACAGGCCTGGCGCACCGCGGCCACGGTCTCCACCGCAAAGCGCATGCGGCGGGCGGCATCACCGCCCCAGGCATCGTCACGGCCGTTGGTACGGGCGGCGGTGAACTGGTTGATCAGATAGCCTTCCGAGCCCATCACCTCGACCCCGTCATAACCGGCCTTCTGGGCCAGGCGGGCAGCGCGGGCAAAGGCCTTGATCTGGCGCACGACTCCGGCGCTGGACAGCTCGCGCGGGGTGAACGGGTTGATCGGGGCCTTGCGCTTGCTTGGTGCCACCTGCAGCGGGTGGTAGCCATAGCGGCCGGCATGCAGCAGCTGCATGCAGATCTTGGCGCCGTGGGCATGTACGGCCTCGGTGACCTGGCGGTGGCGGGCCACTTCCCAGGGCATGGACATCTTCGAGCCGAACGGAGCCAGCCAGCCGGCCACGTTGGGGGCAAAACCTCCGGTGATGATCAGACCCACGCCGCCGGCGGCACGCTCGGCGAAATAGGCCGCCAGTTTCGGGAAATCGCGTGCGCGGTCCTCCAGCCCGGTGTGCATCGAGCCCATCACGATACGGTTGCGCAGTTGGGTGAAGCCCAGGTCCAGCGGGCGGAACAGGTGTGGATAGGCGGGCGTGGCGTTGGCGGTCATGGCGTTGGCGATACGTATACGTACGGATCAGCGCAGGGTGCCTGCTTGCCCGGCACAGGGCAAGCGATATGTCTAGAACTGGGGGCGGGCTGGCCGGATCCTCAGCGTCCGGCCCGGCAGGTACCGGGCCGCGGCAGGACTCAGTCCCAGCCGGCCAGGGTCAGCTTGCCGATGGTCTGCCCGCTTTCCACCAATGCGTGGGCCTGCTGCAGGTTGGCCAGGCTGATCGCACCCAGGGTCTGGGTGTGCGGGCTGCGCAGGGCGCCGGCATCGACCAGGCTGGCCACCCGCTTGAGGATGCGTTGCTGCTCGGCCATGTCGGCGGTGGCAAAGCGCGAGCGGGTGAACATGAATTCCCAGTGGATCGAGACGCTCTTGGCTTTGTAAGGGTCGCCGATGCGCAGCTCGCCACGTGGCTCGACAATCAGGCCGACGTGGCCCTGCGGGGCGATCAGCTCGCCCATCTGCTGCCAGTAGGCATCGGTATCGGCCAGGTTGAGGATCACATCGCAGCTGGCCAGGCCCAGCGCCGCCAGCTGTGGCGCCAGCGGCTGGTGGTGGTTGACCACGTTGTGCGCACCCAGCTGCCGACACCACTGTGCGGAGGCCACGCGCGAGGCGGTTGCAGTGACCTGGAAACCGGCATGGCGGGCCAGCTGGATGGCCATCGAGCCGACCCCGCCGGCGCCACCGATCACCAGCAGGTGGCGGCCCTGCGCCCGGCTGCAATCCAGCTGGTAGGGCATGCGGCAGAACAGCAGTTCCCAGGCGGTCAGGCTGACCAGCGGCAGGGCCGCGGCGTGGGCAAAGTCCAAGGTGCTGGGCATGGCGGCCACCAGCCGGCTGTCCACCAGCTGCAGCTGTGCATTGCTGCCCGGGCGGGTGAGGTCACCGGCGTAATACACGCGGTCGCCGACCTCGAAGTCCTCGGCCAGCGGTCCAACGGCGGTGACCGTGCCGGCCGCATCGAAACCCAGGATGCGCACCTGCGTGGCGGTACGGCGCAGTTTGCTGTCCACCGGGTTGACTGAAACCGCCTGCACCGCGATGCACAGGTCATGGCCCTGCGGCTGTGCGGGCGCTGCAGCCTGCTGCTGCGCCAGTACCGGATCGCTGCCGGGAGCCGTGCCGGGCTGGACCACAATCGTTTTCATGCATGCTGCCCGTGGTGCTGGAGGAGGCCTGATGATGGCCCAGCCCCGGCCGGGCTGCCAGATGGGGTTGCCAGCATGGGGTGATTGGCGCTAAATATGCCCCCGGTCATCAACCTGTATGGCTGATTCATCTACCCGTGGAACTTACGTGGGTTGACTGCACATGTTATGGGCTTGTTAACACCACCTTCACATTTGCGCGCATAATCTGCGCGGCGATGGCAACGCGGCAAGGCCGTCCGAAATGACAGAAACCTCTGTGCTGGACATCGCCACACCGGTTTCCAAACCCTGACACAAGGAGTTGTACCGATGAACAAGAAGCTTCTCGCAGCAGCACTGCTGGGCGGTCTGGCTGTTGCCCAGGCTGCCAGCGCACAGGATTTTGACGACCGTTGGTACCTGACCGGTGCCACTGGCTTCAACTTCCAGGACAGCGACCGTGGCACCAAGGATGCTCCGTTCGTTTCGGTTGGCCTGGGCAAGTTCATCAGCCCGGTGTGGTCGCTGGACTTCGACCTGAACTACCAGAACCCGAACAAGGACGCCAACCAGGACCTGAACTGGTCGCAGTACGGCGCTTCGCTGGACCTGCGTCGCCACTTCGTGACCGAAGGCCGCGGCTGGAACCCGTACGTGCTGATGGGCCTGGGTTACCAGAAGTCGGAAGAAGAGTTCGACGCCTTCCCGAACCCGGCTTCCCCGGGTGAGCGCAAGGACGGCAACTTTGCTGCCAAGGCCGGCGTCGGCCTGCAGACCACCTTCGACAAGGCGGTTGCCGTTCGTGCCGAACTGGCCTACCGCCATGACTTCGACGATCAGAGCCACTACGCTCCGAACGAAGATGGTTTCGGCGACCTGCTGGCTTCGATCGGCGTCGTGATCCCGCTGGGCCCGAAGGCTGTTGCTCCGGCTCCGGCTCCGGCTCCGGCTCCGGTTGCCCCGAGCTGCGCAGACCTGGATGACGACGGTGACGGCGTCAACAACTGCAACGACAAGTGCCCGGATTCGCAGCCGGGTCAGACCATCGGTCCGGACGGTTGCCCGGTGCCGATCTCGATCGACCTGAAGGGTGTCAACTTCGATTTCGACAAGGCCACCCTGCGTCCGGACGCCGTGTCCATCCTGGGCGAAGCTGCTGAAATCCTGAAGCGTTACCCGGACCTGCGCGTCGAAGTGGCTGGCCACACCGACTCCAAGGGTACCGATGCCTACAACCAGAAGCTGTCCGAGCGTCGTGCCACCGCGGTGTATGACTACCTGACCAGCCAGGGTGTTGCCGCTTCGCGTCTGACCGGCCCGATCGGTTACGGCGAAGCTCGTCCGATTGCTCCGAACACCAATGCTGATGGTTCGGACAACCCGGAAGGCCGCGCCAAGAACCGTCGTACCGAGCTGAACGTCCAGAACTGATTGTTCTGAGCTGACAGTTTGAAAGGGCCCAGCGCAAGCTGGGCCTTTTTGTTGCGCGCCGCTGGTCGGTGCTGTGCCCATGGGCAGTACGCTGGCGCTGGCGGCGGCATTTGCCTGCTACACTTCCGACGATTCCATCAAGAGTATTGCCATGCTGCGTACTGCCGATCTTGCCGTGGTGTTCTTGGCCTGTACTGCCATTTCCCCGGCATGGGCCGGGATGGATTGCTCGGCCGCGGCGGTGGCTCGCCAGCCGCTGTCCCTGCCCTCGACGGTCACCGCACCGCTGGCGGCTGAACTGCAGGCGCGCAATGCCCAGCTGGGGATGCCCTCCGGTGGCCTGGCCGGCACTTACAGTTTCGAGCAGTCGGCCGAGCGTGTGCTGCAGCGGCTGCGTATCGATGGTTGTCAGAACGTTGCCGCGGCAGTGGCCGTGCCGACGGCCAGTGCCCAGGTTGCCGCAGTTGACCCGGCGGCCTATCAGCCACAGACCGAGCATGACAACACCCCCTGGCGTTTTGACATGACCCAGGGCGGCAAGCGGATGACCGCCGAGGAATTCGATGCCTGGATGCAGGCCCGTGGCGTGCGCGTGGTGCGCCCGCGTGGCGAAGCCGCTCCGGCGGCTGTCGAGCCTGTGGTCAAGTAACAGGGCAGGGCGGCAGTGAACAGCAGCAAGCGCAAACACCCGCCCAAAACCGTCAACACAACAAACAGACAAGGCAAGCCAGCCGGGCCGTTGCCGCCACGCGGCGGTGGCGCGCGGGCATTGCGCAGGCCGGAGGCCGCGCGCGCTGCGGCTGCATTGGAAACCGCTCCCCGTCATGGGGTGGCCCGGGTGTTGTCCAAGGCCGGGCTGTGTTCGCGCACCGAGGCCGCGCGCTGGGTGCAGGCCGGACGGGTCAGTGTCGATGGGCGCATTGTGCGTGACCCGGAATTCCCGGTACGTCATGGCCACAGCCGGGTGTGTGTCGATGGCCAGCCGCTGGGCCGGCGTGAGCATGTCTATGTACTGTTGAACAAGCCGCGCGGCCTGCTCACCACCACGGTGGACGAGCGTGGGCGCGATACCGTGTACCGCTGTTTCGACGGGGCCGGCCTGCCCTGGCTGGCCCCGGTGGGGCGGCTGGACAAGGCCAGCGAAGGCCTGCTGCTGTTCAGCAGCGACCCACAGTGGGCGGCGGCGATCACCTCCCATGTCGGCGGGGTGACCAAGACCTACCACGTGCAGGTGGATGCCCTGCTTGGGCCTGGGCAGATCGCGGCCATTGCAGGCGGGGTCGAGGATGACGGCCAGTGGCTTACTGCCGGCTCGGTGCGTCTGCTGCGCCAGGGCCAGTGCAGCAGCTGGCTGGAGGTGATCCTGGAGGAGGGGCGCAACCGGCATATCCGCCGGTTGATGCTGGCCAATGGCCTGCAGGTGCTGCGGCTGGTCCGGGTGGCGATCGGTTCGGTAGCACTGGGTGAGCTGGGCAAGGGCCAGTGGCGTTTTCTGGAAGCGGCCGAAGTGGCCGGGCTTGGCAGGGCCTGAATAGGTGGTGCTCGTGACTTATATCCCGAAATATCAAATGCATGGCTGGCATTTTGAACGTATGGGATTAGACTTGGCCTTCCCTTGATTGTTGAAGGCTCCAGTGCCATGGCCAGCTTGATTCGTTCGTTGTGCAGTTCTGCCGTGGTGGCTTTGGCCCTGGGCGCGTGTGCCACCTCGCCGGCCCCGGTGGCCCAGGCCCCGGTGGAGGAGAAGGTGGTGGAAGTGGTGGTGCAGCCCACCGCCGAGCGCGATGTGCACGGCGCCTACCGCTTCAACATGTCCGAAGGCGACAAGAAGATGAGCGCCGATGAATTTGATGCCTGGATGAAGGCCAACGGCATCCGTGTAGCCCGTGGCACCGCCCCGGCCGAGGCCGCCCCGCAGGCAGAAGCTGCCCAGGACAGCAGCAAGCACTGATTGCTTGTTGCCCGGCGAGAAAAAGGCACCGCGAGCGGTGCCTTTTTTGTGGTCGTGAGGGTGGGGGATCAGCCCTTGATCACGCCCAGCTCCACGCCGATGCGGGTGAAGGCATCGATGGCCTGGTCCAGGTGTTCGCGGGTGTGGGCGGCGCTGATCTGGGTGCGGATGCGGGCTTGGCCCTTGGGCACCACCGGGAAGAAGAAGCCGATGGCGTAGATGCCTTCTTCCAGCAGGCGTTCGGCAAATCGCTGGGCCAGTGGTGCGTCGTAGAGCATGACCGGGCTGATCGGGTGCACGCCGGGCTTGATGTCGAAGCCGGCAGCGCCCATCCGCTCACGGAAATAGGCAGTGTTGGCCTTGAGCTGCTCGCGCAGGTCGCCGGCCTTGTCGAGCATGTCGAAGGCCTTGATCCCGGCGGCTACCACGTGCGGGGGCAGCGAGTTGGAGAACAGGTAGGGGCGCGAGCGCTGACGCAGCATCTCGATCACCTCGGCGCGGCCGGTGGTGAAGCCGCCAAGGGCGCCGCCCATGGCCTTGCCCAGGGTGCCGGTGATGATGTCGATCTTCTCCAGCACACCCTTGACCTCGGCCGAGCCGCGGCCGGTATCGCCGAGGAAGCCGGTGGCATGGCATTCGTCGATATGCACCAGGGCGCCGTACTTTTCGGCCAGGACGGTGATTTCATCCAGCGGGGCGATGAAGCCGTCCATCGAGAACACGCCGTCGGTGGTGATCAGGATGGTCTGCGCACCATCGGCGCGGGCCTGCACCAGCTGGGCTTCCAGATCGGCCATGTCGCAGTTGGCGTAGCGGTAACGCTTGGCCTTGCACAGGCGCACGCCGTCGATGATCGAGGCATGGTTCAGAGCGTCGGAAATGATTGCGTCGTTTTCGCCCAGCAATGGCTCGAACAGGCCGCCGTTGGCGTCGAAGCAGGCCGCGTAGAGGATGGTGTCGTCCTTGCCGAAGAAGTCGGCAACCTGCTTTTCCAGCTGCTTGTGCAGGTCCTGGGTGCCACAGATGAAGCGCACCGAGGCCATGCCGAAGCCGTGGCTGTCCAGGGCGTCCTTGGCGGCCTGGATCAAGTCCGGGTGGTCGGCCAGACCCAGGTAGTTGTTGGCGCAGAAGTTGAGCACGCTGCGGCCGTCTTCCAGGGTGATCTGGGCCGACTGCGGGCTGGTGATGATGCGTTCGGCCTTGAACAGGCCCTGTTCGCGGATGGCATCGAGTTCGCGCGCATAGCGCTCGGTCAGCGGGGCAGGGGAGCGGGCGTCGGTCATGGCGGCAATCCAGCGAAGGAAAGCGACAATTCTAGCGTTGTCAGGCGCTTGCAGTCCGGGTGTGGGCACTGGTGCGGTAAAACAGGTGCGAAACCGGGGCGGAGCAGTTATTGTTTGCGCCGCAAAAACTCCGGGGTTAAAAAACCGTGAAGCAGCAGTGGCTGCCGCGGCTGCTGCATGCGGCAGGCATCCCGGAGTGTCCCTACCCACGTCTTGCCGGAGAGAATCCATGAACCACCGCCTCACTGCCCTGGCCTGCGCCGCGCTGTTGGCTGCCCCGTTGTCCGCCCTGGCGGCCGAGCAATCCCCGTACAGCTGGGAAGTGAGCGCCGTTTCGGACTACGTGTTCCGTGGCGCTTCGCAGACCGAGGAAGACCCGACCTTGCAGGCCGGCTTCACCTACACCACCGCTCCGGGCATCTATGCCGACATCTGGGCCTCGGGCGTGGACTTTGCCACCGACAAGCCGGACGTCGAGCTCAATGCCGCCATCGGCTGGAACACCGACCTGAGCGAACAGGTCAACTTCGACGTGGCCCTGGTGCGCTACATTCTGGTCGATGCCGGCCAGGAGAACTACAACGAGCTGATCACCACCACCACCTTCGCCGAGAACTACAACGCCACGGTGGCCTACACCAACAACATCTGGAACACCGACACCGATGCCTGGTACCTGGCGGTGGGCGGCGAGTGGGCGCTGCCCAATGAGTTCAGCCTGAACGCCGGCCTGGGCTACAGCACCTTCGAAGACAAGGACGTGGCTGAAAACTACCTGGACTGGAGCGTGGGCGTCAGCCGCGCCTTCGGCCCGGCCACCGTTGGCCTGACCTACCACGGCACCAACGGCAACGGCGAGTACAACTTCGGCAAGAACGCCGATGACCGCGTGGTGCTGAGCGTGACCTTCGGTAATTGAGGGTTGCCGCACCGGCAATGAAAAAGGCGCCGCAAGGCGCCTTTTTCATTTTTGCCGATCGGCCGCAGCGGTGCCACGGCCGATGCCGGAATCAGTTCCAGCTCAGCACGACCTTGCCGGCCTTGCCCGCTTCCATCAGGTCGAAGCCTTCCTGGAACTTGTCGATCGGCAGCTGGTGGGTCATCACCTTGCCCAGCGGGAAGCCGCCCAGCACCAGCTGGGTCATCTTGTACCAGGTCTCGTACATCTTGCGGCCGTAGATGCCCTGCACGGTCAGGCCCTTGAAGATGATCTTGTCCCAGTCGCAGCCGGCGCCCTTGGGCATGATGCCGAGCATGGCGATCTTGCCGCCGTGGTACATGCAGTCGAGCATGTCGTTGAAGGCGCGCGGGTTGCCGCTCATTTCCAGGCCGACGTCGAAGCCTTCCATGTGCAGCTCGGCCATCACGTCCTTGAGCGACTGGTTGGCCACGTTGACCACGCGGGTGGCGCCCATGTCGGCGGCCAGCTTGAGGCGGAAGTCGTTGACGTCGGTGACCACCACGTTGCGCGCACCGATGTGCTTGCAGATGCCGGCGGCGATGATGCCGATCGGGCCGGCGCCGGTGATCAGCACGTCCTCGCCGATGACGTTGAACTCCAGTGCGCAGTGGGCGGCGTTGCCGTAGGGGTCGAAGAAGGCGGCCAGCTCGGACGGGATCTGGTCGGGGATCGGCCACAGGTTGGTGGCCGGCATCACCATGTATTCGGCAAAGGCACCGTTGACGTTGACGCCGATGCCCACGGTGTTCGGGCACAGGTGCTGGCGGCCGCCACGGCAGTTGCGGCAGTGGCCGCAGACGATGTGGCCTTCGGCCGAGACGCGCTGGCCGACTTCATAACCGGTCACCGCCGAGCCCAGGGCGGCGATGCGGCCGACAAACTCGTGGCCGATGGTCAAGCCCGGCTTGATCGTGCGCTGGCTCCACTCGTCCCACAGGTAGATGTGCAGGTCGGTGCCGCAGATGGCGGTCTTTTCCAGCTTGACCAGCACCTCGTTCGGGCCCGGGGTCGGCACCGGCACCTCTTCCATCCAGATGCCCTTGGTCGCTTCGCGCTTGACCAGCGCCTTCATCGTCTGTGCCATGACGGCATACCACGCATGCAAGTAAGTCGGGGCGCCGATTATAGGCTTTCACCAGCAACCATTCGTGTTGCGCAGCGGCAAGATCGGTACG
Source organism: Stenotrophomonas sp. (assembly GCA_051885115.1). Lineage (GTDB taxonomy): Bacteria > Pseudomonadota > Gammaproteobacteria > Xanthomonadales > Xanthomonadaceae > Stenotrophomonas. The sequence goes on from JBJEWP010000141.1 coordinate 17,395, forward strand.
TGCGGCCGCCTCGGGGCAGGGCTACAATCGGGCTCTTTTCCCGTTGGAGGCGCCCCGATGCGCGCAAACCTGCTCAGCCTGTCCATCCTGCTCGGCCTGGCGCCGTTGGCCTCTGCCGCCGAAGGCATGTGGGTGCCGCAGCAGCTGCCCGAAATTGCCGGCCCGCTCAAGGAAGCCGGCCTGAAGCTCTCGGCCGAGCAGTTGTCGGACCTGACCGGCAACCCGATGGGGGCCGTGGTCGCGCTGGGTGGCTGCACCGCCAGCTTCGTCTCGCCCCAGGGCCTGGTGGCCACCAACCACCACTGTGCCTACGGCGCGATCCAGCTCAACTCCACGGCCGAGAACAACCTGATCCGTGACGGTTTTTATGCCGCCACCCCGGAGGCCGAGCTGAGCGCAGGCCCGAATGCCCGCGTCTACGTGCTGGATGAAATCACCGACGTCACCACCCAGGCCAAGGCGGCCATCGAAGCGGCCGGCCGTGACGGCCTGGCGCGCATGAACGCGCTGGAGACCTTCGAAAAGAACCTGATCGCCGAGTGCGAGGCCGAGGCCGGCTACAACTGCCGCCTGTTCACCTTCTCCGGCGGCAACACCTACCGCTTGTTCAAGAACCTGGAAATCCGCGATGTCCGTCTGGCCTATGCGCCGCCGGGCAGCGTGGGCAAGTTCGGTGGCGACATCGACAACTGGATGTGGCCGCGCCACACCGGTGACTTTGCCTTCTACCGCGCTTATGTCGGCAAGGACGGCAAGCCGGCCGCCTACAGCGAAGACAACGTGCCCTACCAGCCCAAGCACCACCTGCAGTTTGCCGATCAGCCGCTGGGCGCCGGTGACTTTGTTATGGTGGCCGGCTACCCGGGCCGCACCAACCGGTACGCGCTGGCCAGCGAGTTCCTGGAAACGGCCGAGCACACCTACCCGCTGACCATCCAGCATCTGGGAGCCGTGATCGACCTGGTGGAGAAGGCCGGCGAACAGAATCCGGACATCCAGGTCAAGTACGCCAACTCGATGGCGTCCTGGAACAACGTGACCAAGAACTATGCCGGTCAGCTGGAAGGCTTCGTGCGCATCAACGCCGCTGCCACCAAGCAGGCCGAGGAAGCCGCCGTACTGGCCTGGCTCAAGGCCCAGGGCCGTGCCGGCAAGCCGGCACTGGATGCCCATGCCCAGCTGGTCGGCCACGGCCGTACCACCGGCAGCACCCGCGAGCGCGACTTCTTTGTCGGCCAGTTCCACAACACCCAGGTACTGGCCTCGGCCATCACCCTGTACCGCCTGGCCATCGAGAAGGCCAAGCCGGATGCCGAGCGTGCACCGGGCTTCCAGCAGCGCAACCTGCCCACCATCGAAGGTGGCCTGCGCCAGATGGACCGCCGTTACCACGCCGACATGGACCAGCAGATCCAGGCTTACTGGCTGTCGCAGTACCAGGCGCTGCCGGCGCAGCAGCGTACCAACCCGGTGCTGGAGCAGTTCCTGGCCGACGGCGGTGCCCAGGCGCTGGTGGCGCGACTGGCCGGCAGCGAGCTGGGCAGCCTGGAGGCCCGCCTGAAGTGGATGGGTGCCGACAAGGCGGCCTTCGAGGCCAGCACCGACCCGGCCATCCAGTATGCGGTGGCGCTGATGCCCTCGCTGCTGGAGCAGGAAGCTGCGCGCAAGCGTCGTGCCGGTGAGGCGCTGACCGCCCGTGCCACCTACCTGCAGGCCGTGGCCGACTACAAGGCCAGCCAGGGCCAGTTCGTCTATCCGGACGCCAACCTGTCGCTGCGCATCACCTTCGGCAACGTGATGGGGTATGAGCCGCGCGACGGCGTGGCCTACACCCCGTTCACCACGCTGGAAGGCCTGGTGGCCAAGGACACCGGCGCCGACCCGTTCGACTCGCCCAAGGCCCTGCTCGATGCCGTGGCTGCCAAGCGCTACGGCGGCCTGGAAGATCCCCGCATCGGTTCGGTGCCGGTCAACCACCTGTCCAACCTGGACATCACCGGTGGCAACTCTGGCTCGCCGGTGCTCGATGCCCACGGCAAGCTGGTGGGCCTGGCCTTTGACGGCAACTGGGAATCGGTCAGCTCCAACTGGGTGTTCGACCCGAAGATGACACGCATGATCTCGGTGGACAGCCGTTACATGCAGTGGATCATGCAGGAGGTCTACCCGGCCCCGGCGCTGCTGCAGGAACTGAACCTGCAGGGCAAGTAAGCCGGTCACAGCGACCTGCCTGTCGACGGCCGTCCGGAACTTCCGGGCGGCCGTTGTCGTATCTGCGGGCCGGTGTGACTGATGGCAGGGCAGGGCGATGGCGGCGCAGCGTGCCGCTATGATCTACGGCTGGCCGCGTGCAGCGCGGTCTTCCTCCCACGACCGGAACAGATTTGATGCGCATCCTGCTTGCCCGCCACGGCGAAACGCCGTGGAACGCCGAAGGCCGCTACCAAGGCCAGATCGACATCCCGCTTTCCCCCGTTGGCCAGGCCCAGGCCGCGGCGCTGGGCGCCCGCCTGGCCGAGCTGACCATTACCCGTGCGGTGGCTTCGCCGCTGTCGCGTGCCCAGGCCACGGCGAAGGCGGCGCTGGGCCCGGCGCGCGAGGCCATGCTGCTCACCGATGCCGACCTGCAGGAAATTGCCCACGGTGAATGGGAAGGCTTGCTGGCCAGCGAGATTCACGACAAGGACCCCTCGCGGCTGCAGGCCTGGCGCGAAGAGCCCGACACCGTGCTGATGCCCGGTGGCGAGTCGCTGCGCCAGGTGCTGGACCGTGCCTGGCGCGGCCTGGCCCGCGCCGCCGAAGGCCTGGGCGAGGACGATACCTTGCTGGTGGTGGCCCATGACGCAGTCAACCGGGTGATCCTGTGCAAGGTGCTGGGCCTGCCGCTGTCCCGGCTGTGGAGCTTCCGCCAGGCCCCGACCACGTTGAACCTGCTGGAAGGGCCCGATGTGGATCACCTGGAAGTGGTGCGCATCAATGACTGCGCCCACCACACCCCGTTCTTCGGCGAGGCCAAGCACCGCGCGCTGTAAGGGGGAGGGAAGGGCAACGGGCCGGTGGTGAACCTGGCCCTTGCCGCTGCCCGGCCGGCCCGCCCGGCCACCGCGGAGGGCTTGTAGAATGGCGCCTTTCCCGGCGCCTGGCGCCCCCGGCCTGCTGTGCAGGCACCACCTGCTGTGAGGCTGTTCCCCATGTCCCAGACCCTTCCCGTCACCCTGGACCAGTGGCTGCACTACATCGAGCAGCAGCACCCGGCCGGCATCGCCCTGGGGCTGGATCGCGTGCGCGAAGTGGCCGGCCGGCTTGGCCTGCAGCGCCCCGGCAAGCGGGTGATCGTGGTGGCCGGCACCAACGGCAAGGGCTCGACCGTGGCCTTCATCGAGGCCATCGGCCGGGCCGCGGGCTGGAAGGTCGGTGCCTACACCTCGCCGCACCTGGAGCGCTACAACGAGCGCGTGCGCATCGATGGCAACGACGTCGACGACCAGGCCCTGGTGGCGGCCTTTGCTGCGGTGGAAGCAGCGCGTGGCGACACCGCGCTGACCTATTTTGAATACGGCACGCTGGCAGCGTTGTGGCTGTTTGCCGGTGCCGGGCTGGACCTGGCCGTGCTGGAAGTGGGCATGGGCGGGCGGCTGGATGCGGTCAACATCGTCGATGCCGATGTGGCGGTGATCACCAGCGTGGACATCGACCACCAGGCCTTCCTGGGTGATGACCGCGAAGCCATCGGCCAGGAGAAGGCCGGCATCATCCGTGGCTGGAAGCCGGTGGTGTGCGGCGAGATCGACCCTCCATCCAGCGTGCTGCGTCGTGCCTATGTGCTGGGCGCCAATGCGCTGCGCTTCGGCAGCGACTTCTTTGCCGAGGTGATCGATGCCCAGCGCTGGCGCTGGCGCGATGTTTCCCTGCGCATGGAATTGCCGATGCCGGCCCTGGTCGGCCCGGTGCAGCTGGCCAATGCCGCCAGTGCGGTTGCCGCCCTGCGCGCGCTGGATGTGCGCATTGCGCGCAGTGCCTGGGCCCAGGGCATAGCCGCCGCGCGCAACCCGGGGCGGATGGAGGTGCTGCAACACCAGGGCGTGCAGGTGCTGCTGGATGTCGGCCACAACCCGCATGCGGCCCGTGCCACCGCGCGTGCCCTGGCCAGCCGTGCCTGTACTGGCAATACCCATGTAGTGCTGGCCATGCTGGCCGACAAGGATGCCGCCGGGGTGGCTGCCGAGCTGGCCGGGCAGGCATCGAGCTGGGCCCTGGCCGGGCTGGCGGGCGAGCGCGGGCGCACGGCTGACGAGCTTGCCCAGGCCCTGGCCGGGCAGGGGATTGCCGGCAGCTGCCATGCCGATGTGCCCACAGCGCTGGCTGCCGTGCTGGCCCAGGCCCAGGCCGGCGACCGGGTGCTGGTGACCGGCTCTTTTGTGACCGTGGCAGCAGCCCGGCGCTGGTTGCTGGCGGCGCAATGAACCAACCCGGCCACGGCCTGCCCCTATAATCAACCCATCTTCACGCCAGAGCCCGACATCTGTGGACAACACCCTCAAGCAGCGCCTGATCGGTGCCATTGTGCTGGTCGCCCTGGCAGTGATCTTCCTGCCGATGCTGATCAAGGCCCCGGCCAGTGATGCCGGCGGAGAGGACATTTCCCTGCGTGCCCCGGCCCCGCCGGCCGACGGGCAGATGCAGACCCGCGAGCTGCCGCTGGTGATGCCCGCGCCGCGTGCGGGCGGGTCGGTTACCGGGATGCCGGCCGCGGCAACGGCCGATACCCCGCCAGCGGTGGCCCCGGCCCGCGCCGCCGCCGGTGATTTCGCCGTCAACTATGGCGCCTATGCCAACCAGGCGGATGCGCAGACGGTGATTGCCAGCCTGGAAAAGGCTGGCCTGACCGCGTTCCACGAGCCGGCCACGATCAATCGGCAGGCGGCCTGGCGGGTGCGCATCGGCCCGTTTGCCGATCGTGCAGCAGCCGAGTCGGCACGCCTGAAGGCCGCCGCCCTGCGCGCCGATGTCACCCCGCAGGTGGTGGTGCTCGACGGTCAGGGCGGTGAGCAGCAGACCACACCGACCGCACCGGCTCCAGCTCCCGTGGCAGCGGTGCCGACGCCCGCACCTGCCGTGCCGGCCCCGCGGCCCGAGCCGAAACCGGCCACGCCTGCGCCGTCCACCCCGGCCGCCACGGTGCGTCCGCAACCGCAACCGCAGCCGCAGCCGCCCAAGGCCGAGCCGCCCAAGGCCGAGCAGCCGGCGCCTGCCCCTGCGCAACCTGCCGCTGCCGCCGGTCGCGTTGGCTGGGTGGTCCAGCTGGGCGCTTTCTCCAATGCGGCCGAGGCCAATGCGCTGCGTGAACGCATGCGTGCGGCTGGCTTCAGTGCCTTCGTCGAGCAGGTGCCCACCGACCATGGCAGCCTGAGCCGGGTGCGGGTCGGGCCGGTGGCCAGCCGTGAGGCGGCCGAACAATTGAAGGCGCAGCTGGCGGCGCGTACCGGCAGCAGCGGCATGGTCCGTCAGCATCCTTGATGCAGGCTGGCCTGATCCGGGCGCAGGGGGCGCCGTTCCCACCCGACGCCATGGAGGCTTGACCCATGTTTGACCTGATCCTGTTGGCCATCATCGGCATCTCGGCCCTGCTGGGCCTGATGCGTGGCTTCGTCGGCATCGTGGTCGGTGCCGCCAGCTGGCTGCTGTCCGGCTGGGCCGCCTTCCAGTTCGGTGCCCCGGCCGGACGCTGGCTGGCCGAAGGCCAGGCGGTGAAGGCCAGCCACATGCTGGGCGGCTACATCCTGGTGTTTGTCAGCGTGATGCTGCTGGTGTTCATGCTCGGCTGGGCCGCGCGCAGCGCAATGGAGTCGATGCGCCTGAGCGGTACCGACCGCGCGCTGGGTTTTGGCCTGGGGGCGCTGCGCGGGGTGTTCTTCGCCGCCGTGCTGGTGGTGATGGCCAGTTTCACCCCGTTGCCGCGCGAGCCGCTGTGGCAGCAATCGGCGGTGCTGCCGATGGTCAGCCCGGTGGCCAGCTGGATGCGCTCGCAATTGCCGGACCTGAGCGTGCCGGAGATGCCGGCGTTGCCGGGGCTGGACCAGTTGCCCGGGCTGAATGGGGTGGATCTGTCGTCCCTGGGACAAATGGGCGTGGGCAACGGACTGCGCACAGGCGATAATGCGCCGCTTACAGACAACCCATTGGGCAGTGGGATGGAGCAGATGGTGCGTCAGGCGCTGGGCGGCAAGCCAGCGGCGGCTGCGGCTTCTCCCCAGCAGGACCCGGCGCGGGTGCTGCCCGCCAATATCGACCCGGCGCAGGTGCGCCCGGCACAGGACCCGGCACGGGTCGACCCTCAAGGGCGCTGACTGCCCTGTTCCCAGTTACTGTTTTTCCGCGGAGAACGCGCAAGCATGTGTGGCATTGTCGGAATTGTTGGCAACTCAAACGTCGCCGGTCAGCTGTATGACGGCCTGACTGTCCTGCAACACCGTGGTCAGGACGCCGCCGGCATCGCCACGGCCGATGGCACCCGGTTGCGCGTGCACAAGGGCAATGGCCTGGTGCGCGATGTGTTCGACGAGGCGCGCATGGCGATGCTGCGCGGCCACGTCGGCATTGCCCACGTGCGTTACCCCACCGCCGGCTCGGCCGGAATGGACGAGGCCCAGCCGTTCTACGTCAATTCGCCTTACGGCATTGCGCTGGCCCACAACGGCAACCTGATCAACACCGAGGCCCTGCGCCAGCAGGTGTTCGAGGCCGACCGCCGCAACATCAACACCGATTCGGACAGCGAAGTGCTGCTGAACGTGTTTGCCTACGAGCTGGATGCACAGCGCATGCTCACCCCGGAAGCGGCGATCCGTGCCGTGGCCGGCGTGCACCGCCGCTGCAAGGGCGGTTATGCCGTGGTCTCGTTGGTGCTGGGCCTGGGCCTGGTGGCTTTCCGTGACCCGCATGGCATCCGTCCGCTGGTGCTGGGCAAGCGCCAGACCGAGGCCGGTGAGGAATACATCGTGGCCTCCGAATCGGTGGCGCTGGACGTGCTCGGTTTTGCCCGTGTGCGCGACATTGCCCCGGGCGAGGCGCTGGTCATCAGCAATGATGGCCAGCTGCACAGCGAGGTCTGCGCCACCGCCACCAAGATGTCGCCGTGCATCTTCGAATACGTCTATTTCGCCCGCCCCGACTCGATGATCGACAACGTCTCGGTGCACAAGGCGCGCATGCGCATGGGCACCAAGCTGGGCGAGAAGATCCTGCGCCTGCGCCCGGACCATGACATCGACACCATCATCCCGATCCCCGACACCTCGCGCGACGTGGCCCTGGAGATGTCCAACGTGCTCGGGGTGAAGTACCGGGAAGGCTTCGTCAAGAACCGTTATGTCGGCCGCACCTTCATCATGCCCGGGCAGGGCGAGCGGGTGAAATCGGTGCGCCGCAAGCTCAACCCGATCCACCTGGAGTTCCGCAACCGGGTGGTGCTGCTGGTGGATGACTCGATCGTGCGCGGTACCACCAGCCAGCAGATCGTGCAGATGGCCCGCGATGCCGGTGCGCGCAAGGTCTACCTGGCCAGCGCCGCGCCGCCGGTGCGCCACCCCAATGTCTACGGCATCGACATGCCGGCTGCCGAGGAACTGGTGGCCCACAACCGCAGCGTGGAAGAGATTGAACAGCATCTGGGCTGTGACTGGCTGATCTACCAGGACCTGGAAGACCTGGAAGCGGCGGTGCGTGAAGGCAACAGCGAGCTGACCCAGTTCGATTCCTCCTGCTTCAACGGCCAGTACGTCACCGGCATCGAGCCGGGTTATTTCGAGCGCATCCAGCAGCTGCGTTCGGATGAAGCCAAGCAGCAGCGCGGCTGACGGGCAGGGCGGTGAGCGTGGTGGATGCAATGCCCGATGCCGGCGGTGACCTGTATGTCGCCGCGCAGCTGTGCCTGGCCCAGGCGGACCCGCCGACCAAGGCGGCCTGGACCCGGCACTTCGCCGCGCTGTACCGCGACGGGCGGTTGAAGGTGCCGGACAGTGCCCCGGCCCCCGAACCGATCCGCATGCCCGGCCGGCCGGCAGCGCTGGAACTGGTGCACCCGAGCAGGCTGCCGCGTCGCGGTCTGGGTACGGTGGCCGGTCGTGCGGCCTTCATCCATGCCATTGCCCATATCGAGCTCAATGCCATCGACCTGGCCTGGGATGCGGTCTACCGCTTCCGTGGCCTGCCGGCCAGCTTCGCTGCCGACTGGGTGAGCTGCGCCGATGACGAGGCCCGGCACTTCGGCCTGCTGCGTGCCCGCTTGCTGGAACACGGGCATGACTATGCGGATTTCCCGGCCCACAACGGCCTGTGGGAAATGTGCGAGAAGACTGCCCACGACGGCCTGGCACGCATGGCCCTGGTGCCGCGCGTGCTTGAAGCGCGCGGGCTGGACGTGACCCCGGCAATGATCGGCAAGCTGCGCGGGCTGGGCGATGAGGCCACCGCTGATGTGCTGCAGATCATCCTGCGCGAGGAAGTGGCCCACGTCGCTGCCGGCACCCGCTGGTACCACTGGTACTGCCGCCAGGCCCGGGTCGAGCCGCGCCCACGCTTCCGTGAGCTGCTCATCGAATACGCCGGCGGCTACCTGCATGGCCCGTTCAATGACGAGGCCCGCCTGCTGGCCGGGTTCGACGAGGACGAGCTGCTGTTGCTGGTCGAGCCGCCCACGCCCTGATCGCCGCCGTGCGCAGGAGGGGGCGCCTCCTGCGCACGGCCATTCACCGCACGGCGCGACTGGCGCCGGGAATTCATGGCATGGTGCAGGTACCTGTCATCGAAGGAGAACGCAGATGATGTTGACGCGATTGCTGTTGTTGGCCGGTCTGACCGGTCTGACCGCCTGTAGCCAGCCGGTCAGTACGAATGAGGCCCCGTCCGAGGTTGCCGCGGTGGCAGCCGATGACCGTGCCGGGTCCGCTTCGGAAACGACCGCCGAAGCCTTGCCCCAGGCCTTCATCGCCTTCGGCAACGAGCCGTTCTGGAGCGTGCGGGTGGACGGCGACCGGTTGCACTGGAGCTCGCCGGAAAACATGGACGGCATTGATTTCACCGCACAGGTCGAGCAGCTGCCGACGCAGCGTGATTACCGTGGCCAGCTGCAGGGGCAGGCGGTCAGCCTGGGCATCAGCCACGGTCCTTGTTCGGATGGTATGTCCGACCAGGTGCACCCGTGGCGGGTGAGCTGGAGCATCGACGGGCGCGTGCTTGATGGCTGCGCCCGTATCGCCGATTGAACCTGTCGCTTGCGCATCAATGACAAAGGCCGGCAGTAGCGGGCCTTTGTTGTTGCCGTGCGGGCCGTGGTTTCAGCTGGCCAGCGGCAGCCGGTGCAGGACCATGCCATCGGCATCGACCTCCAGCACCGAGCCCTGCTCGTACCAGTCGCCCAGCACCACACGGGTACAGTCACGACCGCCAACCCAGTGCTGGTGGATCGCTGGACGGTGGGTGTGGCCGTGGATCATGCGCTGGCAGCCATAGCGGCTGAAGGTGTCCACGATCGCCGTCTCGGTGGCATCGGTGATGGTTTCAAAGTCTTCCAGGCTGTCGTCCTTCATTGCCGCCTGGCTGGCGGCGCTGGCCTGGCGGGCCTTGTTGGCAAAGGCGATGCGCTGTTCCGGGGTCTGCGCCAGGAAGCCGGCAATGAAGGCCGGGTCTCGGCTCTGGGCGCGGAAGGCCAGGTAGGCGGTGTCATCGGTGCACAACAGGTCGCCGTGGCCAATCACGGTGGCGGTGCCGTACAGGTCGACCACCGCCGGGTCGGGCAGCAAGCGCATGCCCGAACGCGCGGCGTAGTCGGCGCCGAGCAGGAAGTCGCGGTTGCCGTGCACGAAGTACACCGGTACCCCGGCCTGGTGCAGGGCCATCAAGGCGCCGGCAATCTCGTCTGCCGGTGGCTGCGCGGCGTCATCACCGATCCAGGCCTCGAACAGGTCGCCCAGGATATAGATGGCATCAGCGCTGGCGGCCGGCCCGCGCAGGAAGGCCAGCGCCAGTGCGGTAATCTGCGGGCGGCGGGGGTCCAGGTGCAGGTCGGATAGGAAAAACGTACTCATCGCGCCATTGTAGGCCACAGCGGGCAAGCGACCTGTACCAACGTCTTGCACTTCAGTGCAGCTCGGGCTGCAGCGAGAACCCGAGGCTGGCGATGGCAGTGACCTCCCCAAGCAGGTCGGCCTTGAGCAGCGGGCGGGTATCCAGGTAGTCCTGGCCCAGGCACAGGGTCAGAGTGTCGCCATTGATCTGCAGGCCCAGCTGTTGGATCGGGTCCGATTCCTGGGAACGGTGCAGCAGCACGGCAATGCGCAACAGCGCGGTCAGCCGGCGTGCGGTGGCCAGCAGGCGGTCGGGCAGGGCGTCGAAGGCGGACTTGCCGACATTGCGCCGGTGGCTGCGTACCAGGGCGGCCAGCATCTGCTGTTCCTGGCGGGAGAAGCCGGCAATGTCGGAGTTCTCCAGCAGGTAGGCGCCGTGGCTGTGGTAGCCGTTGTGAGAGATCACCAGGCCGATCTCGTGCAGGCGCGCGGCCCAGCGCAGCATCTGGCCGTCGTCCGGCTCCAGCTGCCAGGCATCGGCGACCTGCTCGAACAAGCGCAGGGCGGTGGCCTCCACCCGTGCGGCCTGCATGGTGTCGATGCCGTAACGCTGGGTCAGTGCCTGTACCGAGGCGTCGCGCAGGTCGTTGTCGCCATGGCGGCCGAGCAGGTCATACAGGATGCCCTCGCGCATCGCTGCCTTGCTCACGCTGAGCTTTTCCAGGGCCAGGGAGTTGAAGGCCGCTTCCAGCACCAGCACGCCGCCGGCAATGATCGGCCGACGGTCGCTGGACAACCCGGGCAGGTCGATCTGATCGATATGCTTTGCCTGCAGCAGGGCATCGCGCAGCTGGGGCAGCGCGGTGGCGGTGATCGCGCCCTTGGACAGTTTCATCTTCTGGCAGATCTCGCTGATCGCCTTGTGGGTGCCCGACGAACCCACCGCCTCGTCCCAGCCCAGCGCGCGGTAGCGGCTGGAAATGGACTGGAACTCGGCACCGATGGTGTTCAGGGCATCGCGCCAGCGCTTGCGGCTGAGCTTGCCGTCGGGGAAGAAGCGCCGGGTCGAGGCAATGCAGCCGGCCTGCAGGCTTTCGCGTTCGATCGGCTCGAAGCCGCTGCCGATGATGAACTCGGTGGAGCCACCACCGATGTCGATCACCAGCCGGCGCTGGCCGGGTTTGGCCGGCTGCGCATGGGCCACGCCCAGGTAGATCAGGCGGGCTTCCTCGCGCCCGGAGACCACTTCGATGGCATGGCCCAGGGCAGCTTCGGCAGCGTTGAGGAAGGCGCGCGGGTCGCGCAGCTTGCGCACGGTGTTGGTGGCCAGGGCGCGTACGCGCACATTGGGCTGGTCACGGATGCGTTGGCCGAAACGGGCCAGACAGTCCAGCGCGCGTTGTTGCGCCGCCTCGGACAGGCCACCCTTGGCGTCCAGGCCATCGGCCATGCGCACGGTCTCGCGCAGGCGGTCCACTACCCGCAGCTGGCCCAGCAGGTAGCGGGCGATGATCATGTGGAAACTGTTGGAGCCCAGGTCGATGGCTGCCAGCAGATCGCCGTCCTGTAATGCTTCGGGGGTCTGGGGTGTGTTCGGCATGGCGCAATGGTAGCCGAACGCCCGCAGCCGGCGTCACCGTATTCAGGGGTTTTTTACAGCCCTTCCAGCAAGGCCATCTGGGCTGAATGGGGTGGCTGCCCGGGGCCGGGCACCACCGCCTGGTAGCTGCCATCGGCCTGCAGTTCCCAGGCGTTGAGGTTGTCGTGCAGGTAGTTGAGCAGCACCTCGTTGTAGACCCGGCTGGCCAGCTTGTGGTCGCGTACCGGGAAGCAGGTCTCCACCCGCCGCAGCAGGTTGCGCTCCAGCCAGTCGGCGCTGGCGCAGAACAGTTCCGGCTGGCCGTCATTGCCGAACCAGTACACCCGGCTGTGCTCCAGGAAACGGCCGATGATCGAGCGCACGCGGATGTTGTCCGACACCCCGGGCACGCCCGGGCGCAGGGTGCAGGCGCCACGCACGATCAGGTCGATCTGGACCCCGGCCCGGGAGGCGGCATACAGCGCACGCACCACCTGGGCCTCGTTGAGGGCGTTCATCTTGGCGATGATGCGCCCGGGGCGGCCGGCCAGGGCCAGGTCGGTCTCGCGCTCGATCCGCGCCAGCACCCCGCTGTGCAGGGTGAAGGGGGCCTGCAACATGCACTTCAGGGTCATCTTCGGGCCCAGCCCGGAGAGTTGCTGGAACAGCAGGTGCACGTCATTGCCGATATCGGCATCGGCGGTGATCAGGCCCAGGTCGGTGTAGGCGCGGGCGGTGCCGGAGTGGTAGTTGCCGGTGCCCAGGTGCACGTAACGGCGCAGCTTGCGGCCTTCACGGCGCACGATCAGCAGCATTTTGGCGTGGGTCTTGTAGCCGACCACGCCATACACCACCTGCACCCCGGCCTCCTGCAGGCGGTCGGCCTGGCTGAGGTTGGCTTCCTCGTCAAAGCGTGCGCGCAGCTCGACCACCACGGTGACATCCTTGCCGTTGCGTGCGGCCTGGATCAGCGCATCGACGATGGCCGAGTCCTTGCCGGTGCGGTACAGGGTCTGCTTGATCGCCAGCACGTCCGGGTCGACGGCGGCCTGGCGGATCAGCTCCTGCACGGTGGAGAAGCTGTCGAAGGGGTGGTGCAGCAGCACGTCACGACGGGCCACGGTGGCAAACAGGTTGTCCGGGTCGACCGCCACGTTCTGCACCATCGGCGGGTATTTCAGGTCCGGCCGGTCCACCAGGTCATACACCTGGATGACCCGGTTCAGGTTGACCGGGCCGTCGATGTAATAGGCCGCGTTGTCGGGCAGGCTGAAGTTCTTCAGCAGTTCACGCACGATTGGCCGCGGGCAGTCGCTGGCAATTTCCAGGCGCACCGCAGGGCGATAGCCGCGGGTGGCCAATTCGTCGCGCAGGGCCAGGGCCAGGTTTTCGACCTCGTCCTCGTCGACGATCAACTCGGAATTGCGGGTGACCCGGAACTGGTAGGCCCCCTGCACCTCCATGCCCGGGAACAGGTCTTCCACAAAGGTGGACAGGATGGCCGACAGGAACACGAAGCTGTGCGGGCCGGCGATGCGCTCGGGCAGCTTGATGATGCGTGGCAGCGAGCGTGGCGCGCGCACGATGGCCATGTGGCCGTCGCGGCCGAAGGCATCCACGCCCTTCAGGGTGACCACGATGTTCAAGGTCTTGTTGAGGATGCGCGGGAACGGGTGTGCCGGGTCCAGCCCCAGCGGCGAGAGCACCGGCAGGATCTCGTGGCGGAAATAGGCACGCAGCCAGCGCCGCTGGCGGGCGTTCCACTGGTCACGCGCCAGCACCTCGACCCCGGCCGCAGCCATCGCCGGGCGCAGCACCGTGTTCCAGCAGTCGTACTGCTGCTGCACCAGGCGCGCGGAGCGTTCGTGGATGGCAGTGAGGATGGCCTGCGGGCTCAGGCCGTCCGGGGCGGCCGGCAGGCCGAACTCCTGGGCATGGCGCACGGTGGCGGCGCGGATCTCGAAAAATTCGTCCAGGTTGGTGCAGGAGATGCACAAAAAACGCAGGCGTTCGAGCAGTGGCACACGCTCGTCCATGGCCTGGGCCATGACCCGGAAGTTGAAATCCAGCTGCGACAGCTCGCGGTTGATGTACAGCGCCGGGTCGCGCAACGGCTCGCTGTCGGGGCTGGGCTGGGCGGGGCTGGGCGATGCAATCATGGTGCTGCCGGTTCCTGTGTGGTGCCGTCGCAGTCGCTGCGCACGGTGACGTGGCTGGCCTCGAAGCGGCAGCAGAATTCGCTGCCGCTTCCCACCTCACTATGGATCAGCAGGCGGGCATTGTGTAGGCCGAGGATGTGCTTGACGATGGACAGCCCCAGGCCGGTGCCGCCACTTTCGCGCGACCGGCTGGAGGACACCCGGTAAAAGCGTTCGGTCAGCCGTGGGATGTGCTGGGCGGCGATGCCGTAGCCACTGTCGCGCACGCTGAGCACGGCGGCGTTGCCGTCGCGGCGCAGGCGGATCCGGATGCTGCCGCCGTCCGGGGTGTAGCGCACCGCATTGCTGACCAGGTTGGAGAAGGCGCTGTGCAGCTCGCGTACCGAACCGAGCAGGTCCACGCTGCCATCGTCCTCCACGCTGACCTGGTGCCGGCCCTGGCTCAGGGCCGCGGCCTCGCGCTGCAGGGTGGCCAGCACCGGGGCCATTGGCACCTTGTCCAGTTCGCCCGGTGACTGCGCTTCCAGCCTGGACAGGGTCAGCAGGTCCTCCACCAGCTGGGTCATGCGCTGGGACTGCTTGCGCATTTCCTCCAGCATCGGCCCGGTGCCGGGGAAGTCCTCCGGTTCCATCATGTCCAGGTAACCGTGGACCACGGTCAGTGGCGTGCGCAGCTCGTGGGAGACATTGGCCACGAAGTCGCGGCGCACCCGCTCCAGCTGCAGCAGCTTGGTCACATCACGGCCGACCAGCAGCCAGCGGTGGTCCGAATAGGGCACCAGGCGCAGGTGCAGGCGGATGTTGGGGTCGGCCGGCGAGGTCGCATCCAGGATCGGCTCGGCATGGCGGCCGGCGGTGAGCCAGTGGGCCAGTGGCATCGGCTGCAGGCGCGGCACCAGGGCGCTGCCACGGTCGGCATGGCCGCTCAGCCCCAGCAATGGACCGGCGGCCTGGTTGAACCATTCGATGCGCTGGGTGTTGCGGTCCACCACCACCACCGCATCGGGCAGGGCATCGGCGGCGGCGCGGTAGGCCTGCAGCATTTCCAACAGGCGGCGCTTGCGTGCGCGCATTTGCTGCTGGTTGTGGGCGATCAGGTTTTCCAGCGCATCCCAGCTGCCCTTGCCGGCGCTGACGGGCATCCGCCGGCGCGACTGGCTGAGCTCGATCAACCGGCGCAGGCGCCACAGGTGCCAGCCAAGGGTGAGGACCGCAGCCACGGCCAGGGCCATCCACAGGTTGCCGGCCAGCGTGCCGATGAGGGCGGCCAGGCACAGCCAGAAAACGGAGGTGGCCAGGGTGCCAAGCCAGGCCGAGTGCAGGTGGCGCTGCATGTCAGGTCCATCAAACAGGTTCACGAACAGGCCGGATCAACAGGGGTGTCCGGTTATAGCATTGCGCTTGAAGCAAGGCTCAGGCCGCGGCGGAGAAGCGGTAGCCGGCGCCGCGCACGGTCTGCACCATGTCCTGGGCGGCAAACGGCTCCAGGGTCTTGCGCAGGCGGCGGATGTGCACATCGATGGTGCGTTCTTCCACATACACACTGCCACCCCAGACGTGGTCCAGCAGCTGGCTGCGGCTGTAGACCCGGTCCGGGTGGGTCATGAAGAAGTACAGCAGACGGTACTCGGTCGGGCCGATCGTCACCGGGGCATCGTTGCAGTAGACGCGGTGGGCGGCGCCATCGATGCGCAGGCTGCCCACGGTGACGTTGCCGTCCTCGTCTTCCTGGCGGTTGCGGCGCAGCACCGCACGGATCCGGGCCAGCAGCTCGCGAGCGGAAAACGGCTTGACCACATAGTCATCCACCCCGGCTTCCAGGCCGCCGACACGGTCGTTTTCCTCGCCACGTGCGGTGAGCATGATGATCGGGATGTCGCGGGTCAGGGCCTCGCGGCGCCAGCGCCGGGCCAGCTCCAGGCCGCTGGTGCCGGGCAGCATCCAGTCCAGCAGGATCAGGTCGGGCACCCGCTCGGCAATGGCGTTCTGCGCCTGGCGGGCGTCGCCGGCGTGCACCGGGTCGTATTCGCCGCGGCGCAGGGCAAAGGCGACCATGTCACGGATGGCGGGTTCGTCGTCAACGATCAGGATGCGCTTGAGCACGTTGCACCGGTTCAGGATGGATGGCTGCCGCTATTTGGCGACAGTTTGGTGACAGCACGATGACAGCGCCACTCAGCGCGGCTCCAGGTCGCGGTCGTGCACGCCCTGGCGCTTGAGTTCGAGCACTTCGGGCATCAGGGTTTCGATGCGGGCATCGATCCGGGCCTGGCTGATGTAGTCCAGCTGGTGCTGGTGCTTGATGGTCTGCAGCTGGAGCAGGGCCTGTTCGGCGCGGCCATTGAGCCAGCTGGCCTCGGCATGGGCCTCGCCGGCGCGTACCGGGTCACCGGCCAGCTCCCAGGCGCGGGCCAGCTGGCGCTGCAGTTCCGGGGTGACCTCGCCATCGCTGGCCAATGGCCGCAGCAGTGCCAAGGCCTGTTGTGCCGCCGCGCGGGTAGCGCGGGCGTTGAGGATCTGGGCATAGGTCAGGGCGACGGCACGGTTGCCGGGAAGACGGTCAGCCGCGCGCTGCATCACTGCATCGGCCAGCGCTGGCTCGCCGGCACGCGCCCAGGCCTGGGCCAGCGGAATCTCCAGCCACAGGTTGCCCGGATGGTCTTCCAGCAGTGCCTGCAGCGATTGCGCCACCTGGCGGGCATTGCCGCCGGCCTGCAGCCGGGCCAGGGCGACGCCGTGCTGCTGGGCCGGGTCCAGACCGTCGGCCTGGCGCCTGGCCAGAGCCTCGTATTCGTTCAGTGCGGTGGCCGTGGTCGGTGCACTGAGCACGCGCAGGCGCTCCTGGGCCCAACGGAACTGGCTGCCCGGGGCCTGACGCTGCACCTGGCCCAGGTCCACGGTCAGCCCGGACAGGGTCGGCAGCAGGCTGCCGCGTTCCAGCTCGGGCAGGCTGCCCGGCTGCGACCAGCTCGGGGCGGTGCCGCCGCCGGTGCCGACAAAGTCCACCGCCGGCTCGTTGCGGATCTGTTCGGCGCGCTGCTTGGCCTCGCTGATGCGGGTGACATTGACCGGGTGGGTGCGCAGGAACTCGGGCACCTGGTAGCCACCGGTGTTGGAGCGGGTGGCCGCCTCCATGCGCTGGAAGGCGCCGGCCATCGCATCCACGTCGTAGCCGCTGCGGGCCAGGGTGCGGATGCCCAGGCGGTCGGCTTCGGATTCATTGGAGCGGGTGTAGTTGATCTGGCGTTGCTGCATCAGCCCCATCGCGCTGGTGATCGAGGCCATCGTTGCCTCGCCGGCGGAACTGCCACCGGCCTGCTGGGCGGCAATCACCGCGGCCAGCATGCCCAGCAGGATCGGGATCTGGTCGCGCTGGGCGCGCTCGACCCCGCGCAGCACGTGCTGCTGGGTGACATGGGCCACTTCGTGGGCCAGCACCGCGGCCACCTCGTCCTCGCGCTCGGCCATCAGCACCAGTCCGGCGTTCATGCCGATGTAGCCGCCGAGGGTGGCGAAGGCGTTGATCTGGCGGTCGCGCAGCATGAAGAAGGTGTAACGCTGGCGCGGCTGGGCCGAAGCCGCGCCGAGCGGGCGGCCGACGTCATCCAGCCACTGGTCCATCAGCGGGTCATCGAGCAGGTAGCCGTAGTTGCGCAGCTCGCGCTTGAACATTGCGCCATATTCGGCCTGCCGGGCAGGGGTCAGCAGTTCGCCGGCCGAAGAGCCGATGTCGGGCAGGTCGGCCGAGGACGCCAGAGCGCAGGGCAGGGCCAGGGTGCAGGTGATGGCGGTAGCAAGCAGCAGACGTCGCACGGGGTTCCAGCTCCTGGTGGGTCAGACAAGGGTGGGGCCTGGGGGGCCGCCCTGGGTGAAGCGATGGTCAACACAGAGTTTTCCAGACCTGCGCATGGTGTTGCGCGCTGGCCGCTACCATAGTGACCACCATGATCCCCCAGGAGTTCCCCATGAGCCAGCCGGCCATCACCATCTATTCCACCCTGGTCTGCCCGTATTGCGTGGCCGCCAAGAACTTCCTCAAGAGCAAGGGCGCGCAGTGGACCGAGGTGCGCATCGACCTTGACCCGGCCGAGCGTGAAAAAATGATGGCGCTGACCCGCCGCACCAGCGTGCCGCAGATCTTCATCGGTGATTTCCATGTCGGCGGTTACGACGACATGATCGCCCTGCACCGCGAAGGCAAGCTGGAGCCGCTGCTGGCCGGGAAGTCGCCGGAATGAGCGCTGACAAGGATGCCGGCGGCGACCGCATTGCCGAGTTCACCGATTTCCGCAAGCGCATGAACGAGCGCATCCTGGCCGAGCCCAACCAGGTGGTGCGGCGCTTTTTCGCCCTGGACACCCAGACCTACCAGGCGGGCGCGCTCGATGTGAAGACCAAGGAGCTGCTCGGCCTGGTGGCCTCGATGGTGCTGCGCTGTGATGACTGCATCAGCTACCACGTGGCCCAGTGCAAGGACGCAGGAGTCAGCCGCGAGGAGTTTTTTGAAACCTTCTCCGTCGGTCTGGTGGTCGGAGGATCGATCGTGATCCCCCATCTGCGCCGGGCCGTGGACTTCCTGGACCAGCTGGAAGGCGGCGCGCCGGCACCGGCAGCCCACGACCACAGCTGAACCCGCGACCAAGGTCGGTTTGGGCCAAACCGGCCCGATCGGGCATAATTGCCCGCTGAAACCGCTTTTTGCGGCCCTTGAGTCGTGCCCACGGCTGCCTGGGCACTCCCACCAAGTTCGGAAATTCAAACAATGACCCAGACAATCACTGTTATCCGTGGCGACGGCATCGGCCCGGAAATCATGGACGCCACCCTGTTCATCCTGGACAAGCTCGGTGCCGGCCTGCAGTACGAAGAAGCCGATGCCGGTGTGGTTGCCCTGGAAAAGCACGGCGACCTGATGCCGAAGGCCACCCTGGACTCGATCGCCAAGAACAAGGTGGCCCTGAAGTCCCCGCTGAGCACCCCGATCGGTGGCGGTTTCACCTCGATCAATGTGTCGCTGCGTCGTCATTTCGACCTGTACGCCAACGTGCGTCCGGTGGTGTCCTTCCCGAACACCAAGTCGCGCTACGAAAACATCGACATGATCACCGTGCGTGAGAACACCGAAGGCGCGTACATCTCCGAAGGCCAGGAAGTGTCGGCCGACGGCGAGACCGCCGTGTCGATCACCCGCGTGACCCGCAAGGGCTCCGAGCGCGTTGTGCGCTACGCCTTCGAGCTGGCCAAGGCAAACGGCCGCAAGAAGGTCACCGCCATGCACAAGGCCAACATCATCAAGTCGACCTCGGGCCTGTTCCTGAAGGTTGCCCGTGAAGTGGCCGCCGAGTACCCGGAAATCGAATTCCAGGAAATGATCATCGACAACGCCTGCATGCAGATGGTGATGCGTCCGGAGCAGTTCGACGTGGTTGTGACCACCAACCTGTTTGGCGACATCCTGTCTGACCTGTGCGCCGGTCTGGTCGGCGGCCTGGGCCTGGCCCCGGGTGCCAACATCGGCAAGGACGCTGCGATCTTCGAAGCCGTGCACGGTACCGCTCCGGACATCGCTGGCCAGGGCAAGGCCAACCCGTGCGCCCTGCTGCTGGCTGCCATCCAGATGCTGGAGCACATCGGCCAGCAGGACAACGCCGAGCGCCTGCGCAAGGCCATCATTGCCACCATGGATGCCAAGGACTCGCTGACCGGCGACCTCGGAGGCACCGGTTCGACCATGGATTTCGCCAAGGCCATTGCTTCGCGTCTGTAATTGACACCGGCATTGCCTGGATCCAGCAAAAAAGCGCCGCAAGGCGCTTTTTTGTTTTATTGCCAGGGATGGGCGCTGCCGGGTAGGTGCCGCGCGCTGCGGCGGTGGTCGGGCAAGGCGGACGGTGCTGCGTCAGTAGCGGCTGTGCGTGGGGGGGCAGATACAACAAGGGCGCCGGTGGGCGCCCTTGCTCATTCTCGACAGCCCGGCAGGCGGGATGTCAGTCGCGCGACTGCAGCTTGGACAGCAGGCGCAAAAATTCCAGGTACAGCCAGACCAGGGTCACCATCAGGCCGAAGGCCGCATACCACTCCATGTACTTCGGCGCACCGCTGTCCACGCCGGACTCGATGAAGTCAAAGTCCAGCACCAGGTTCAGGGCCGCAACCACCACCACGAACAGGCTGAAGCCGATGCCGATCAGCCCGGATTCGTGGATGTAGGGGATGTTGATCCCGAACAGGCCCAGCACAATGGTGGCCAGGTAGATAAGGGCAATGCCACCGGTGGCAGCGACCACACCGAGCTTGAAGTTCTCGGTGGCGCGGATCAGGCCCGAGCGGTAGGCGAACAGCAGGGCGAGCAGGGTGCCGAAAGTGAGCATTACCGCCTGCAGCACGATGCCGTCAAAGCGTGCTTCATACATTGCCGAGACCGCGCCCAGGAACAGGCCTTCGACCAAGGCATACAGGGGCGCGGTGACCGGGGCCCATTGCTGCTTGAAGATGGTCACCATGGCCAGGATGAAGCCGCCAATGGCGCCACCCAGCAGGTAGATCCTGCCGGCGGGCAGCATCTGGCCGTAGTCATCGATGCTGGCCTGCCAGGCAAAGGCGGCGGTCATGATGGCCAGCAGGAGCAGCAGGCCGGTCTTGTTGACCGTACCATTCAGGCTCATGGCCTGGGCATTGCTGCCCACCACGTGGCCAGTGTTGAGGTCCAGAAAGGTGTCTTGTTTCAGTGCTGGGTTGCCGCTGCGCATGTCATCTCCATGTGTGCCGGGGGCGTCGCGCCGGTGAATGTGGGCATCCAGCTTAGCCGAATCTGGTCAATGTGAAAAAAAGCGTTGACAGGCAGGCAAGTGCAGGACAAAATGGCGGCTCTTCGGGGGAATACCCCGAGGGATTTACCACCGGGGTATAGCGCAGTCTGGTAGCGCGCCTGCTTTGGGAGCAGGATGTCGGGGG
>JBJEWP010000142.1:0-5386 GCA_051885115.1 Stenotrophomonas sp.
CTCGGTGAGCAACAGCGTGAGTGGTGCCCCGTGCGCCAGCGGCGCCTGCACCACCGATACCCCGGTGGCCAAGCCGGGTGTCTCGGTCAGCAAGCAGGTGGACAAGACGGCTGCTGTCAGCCCGGGCGATACCCTGACCTACACCATTGATGTGACGGTGACCGATGCCGATCTGGTCCAGAACCTGGTCCTGGTCGACACCCTGAGCGGCAAGCAGACCTTTGCAGCCTTCACCAGTACCACCGGTTTCAATTGCCCGAGCCTGGGCAACTGCGTGTTGCCGGCCGGCACCGTGCCCGGTACCTATCAGCTGGTCTACACCACCACGGTGGATGCCGATGCGACCGGTTCGGTGGGCAACAGCGTGGTAGCGACGGGCGGTGACCCGGTGTGTACGACCTGCACCACGACCACGCCGGTGGTGGTGCCCAGCGTCACGGTGAACAAGTCGGTCGACAAGACCGGCGAGGTCAAGCCGGGCGACACCCTGACCTACATCATCGAGGTGGTGGTGGGTGGATCGGCCCTGACCCAGAACCTGGTCCTGGTCGACACCCTGAGTGGCAAGCAGACCTTTGCTGCCTTCACCAGCAGCACCGGCTTCAGCTGCCCGAGCCTGGGCAACTGCGTGCTGCCGGCCGGCACCCTGCCGGGTACCTACGAGGTGGTCTACACCACCACCGTGGACGCCGATGCCACCGGTTCGGTGGGCAACAGTGTGGTGGCCAGCGGTGGCGATCCGGAGTGCGTGAGCTGCACCACCACCACGCCGGTGATCAAGTCGGTGGCGCGGGTGAGCAAGTCGGTGGCCCAGACCCAGGCCGTACGCCCGGGCGATGTGCTCGACTTCACCTTGGTCCTGAGCCTGGAGCAGGCAGCCAATGCCGGCGACATCAGCCTGATCGACACCCTGGGCGAAGGCCTGGAGTTTGTCGGGGTGACCAATGCCGGTGCCTTCAGCTGCTCGCGTGAACTGACCTGCATCCTGGCCGCCGGCCATCTGCCGGGCCAGTACACGGTGACCTACCAGGCCCGTGTGGCTGCCAATGCCGGTGCCGAAGTGCGCAACACCGTGGTGGCGATCGAGCAGGATCCGAACAGCACCACGCCGAGCCTGCCGGGTGATCCGGGCCAGCCGCTGTGCGACACCTGCCAGACCATCACCCCGGTGGCGCGCGAAGTGAACCTGCGCATCAGCAAGGTGGCAGCCGTGCGCGAGGCCCGCATCGGTGACCTGGTGCGTTACACCCTGGAAGTGGAAAACCTCGGTGATGCCAATCTGGTCAACGGTGTGGTGATCGATACCGCACCGGCCGGCTTCAGCCTGGTGGCCGATTCGCTGGTGGTCATCGATGGTGACAACGCCGCCCAGGCCAGCAGTGGTTCGCCGACCCGCTTCACCGGCATCGATATTGCGGCCGGGCAGAAGGCCCAGCTGGTCTACCTGATGCGGGTGGGCGCCGGTGTGCGCAACGGTGTCCAGGTCAACCGCGCCCAGGTGCGTGACGTGGATGGCAATGTGCTCTCCAACGAGGCCAGTGCCCAGGTGACCATCGCCGGTGACCCGCTGCTGGAAGACAGCCTGCTGCTGGGCACCGTGTTCGATGACCGCAACGGTGACGGCCGCCAGGCCAGTGCCCGCCTGAGCGAGGTGTTCGTGCAGGGTGGTTTCGATGCGCAGGCCTACATCGCCAACTCCACCACCATCGAGCGTGACGGGGTGCGCGAGCCGCTGGCCGATGCCAGCTCGCCGCTGCTGCACGGTGTGGCGGTGGGCACCCTGGTGGGGCGTTCCTCCAGCGCCGACAACGGCCAGGCCGGTACCGTGGTGATCCGCCAGCGCCTGCGCGAGCCGGCCTTCACCGGCGACTTCACCTTGCGCAGCCGCCAGGGTCTGGGCTTGACCCTGGCCGCTGATGGCCAGGCCAGCATCAGCCGCCAGGGCGATGCCGCCGATGGCCTGAGCTCGGCCGAACTGCAGGTGGAACGCCGCGTCAGCCCGGTCGCCGATGGTGTCGAGGTGGCGTATGTGATCCGCAACACCGGTATCGATGAGCGCGGCATTCCGGGGGTGCGTATCGCCTCGGTGGAAGGCCTGCTGATGGAGACCGACCAGTTCGGCCGCTACCACTTGGTGGGCATCAGCGCCGGCGAGCAGGCGCGTGGCCGCAACCACGTGCTCAAGGTGGATCCGTCCACCCTGCCGGCCGGTGCGCAGTTCACCACGGACAACCCGCTGCTGCGCCGGATCACTCCCGGCATGCCGGCCCGCTTCGACTTCGGTGTGCGTCTGCCGGCCGAGCAGATCGGTGGCCGCAACGAGCAGGTCGAACTGGAGATGGGGCAGGTGCTGTTCGCCCCGGGGGCATCCACCCTGCAGCCGCAGTACCTGCCGGTAATCGAGCAGGTGGCCCAGCGGGTGCGCAGCTACGACGGTGGCGAGGTGGTGATTGCCGCCGATGGCGAAGGCCAGGTGCTGGCCATGGCCCGCGCCGAGGCGGTGCAGCAGGCATTGCAGCAGGCGCTGGGTGCCGAACTGTCGGCCAAGGTGCAGGTCCAGGTCCGCAGCAAGGCCGCTGAGGCGGCCAGCACCGTGGTGGGCCTGCAGGGTGAAGACCTGCTGCTGGGCACGGTGCTGTTCGATACCGACAAGGCGGTGATCAAGCCTGAGTTCGAGGCCCTGCTCGATGCGGTCGCGGCCCGCCTGCAGCAGCGCAAGGGCGGCACGGTGGCCATCGTCGGCCATACCGATGTGCGCGGCAGCCATGCCTACAACGCTGCATTGGGCCTGCGCCGGGCCAGGGCCGTGCATGAGGCGTTGATGCGACGGCTCAGCCCGGATGTCAGGGACAACGTACGCGTGGATGCCAGCAGCGATACCACCGCACCGATTGATGCAGGACGCGAGTAAGGAAGCGGCCATGAAGACCAAGATCAAATTGTTGGATGGCGCCCTGCTGAGCATCATTGCCGCCATGGCCGCTGTGCCGGCGGCCCATGCCCAGGCAGCCAAGGATGTTGCCGGGGATAGCGCCATGGCCTGTGATGCCCAGGGCTGCCGCCAGGACGAGCAGATGCTGTTCCAGTTGCGCACGCGCAGCTGGGACAAGCCGGTGTCGCAGGGCACCGATGCGGCCTCCGGGGCACAGGCGCTGCAGCCGGACCGCCGGGTCAGCATCATCCACGAGCAGGGCAGCGAGCTGGCCCCGGGCAGTGCCGAGATCCGCGGCAAGTTCATGCTGCAGCTGCCGGCCGGGGGTGTGGTCTGGGCCACCGAGGACCCCACCCTGGGTACCCCGGAGCTGACCATCGGTGCCCCGGGCATCGTGGCTTTCGAGGATGGCCGCATTGCCAAGCCGCTGGAGTTCTATGCGCGCAGCAACTATCCGGCCTTCATCCAGCGCTATGAACTGCTGATCTACCGCGCCGGCGATGCCGACCTGGTCGACCCGCTGGTCACCCTGTCCATGCCGGTGGCCAATGTCAGCCGCCTGCAATGGGATGGCAAGCTGCCAGAACGCTACCGCTATCGCCAAGGCGACCAGTTGGCCTATGTGCTGCGCGCCTACGGTGCCGATGGCAATGTCGATGAAACCCAGCCGCGCGCGATCCAGCTGGTCAGCCAGGCCGAGGCCGATGGCAGTGGCCGGCGTCTGCGCGAAGCCACCGAAAAGGCCCAAGGCACCGCCCTGAGCCTGGAGCAGGCACAGCAGCAGAGCCTGATTGACGAGGTGTTTGCCGGCAACGGCCTGCGCCAGCAGAACATCGGCATCCGCGGCTCGCGCGTGCGGGTGCAGGGCCGCAACATTGCCGAGGGCATGGGCCTGACCATCAACGGGGAGTCCTATCCGGTCGACCTGGAGCGCAAGTTTGTGGCCGAGTACCTGATGCCGGTGGGCAGCCATGACTTCGTCATCGGGGTCAAACAGGGCCAGCAGCCGGCACAGGAGCATGCACTGCACGTGGATGTCAGCGGGCGCTACTTCTTTGGCGTCGGCCTGGCCGATGTGACCATCGCCCAGAACAAGGTGGGTGGTTCGACCGCCGCCCTGCAGGTGGATCCGCGTTATGCCGATGACATCATCAGCGATGGCCGCCTGGCGTTCTACGGCAAGGCCAAGCTGGCCGGGCGCTACCTGGTCACCGCCCAGGCCGACACCACCGAGCGCGACCTGGAACACCTGTTCGATGGTTTTTCCAAGGCCAACCCGACCGACATCTTCCGGCGCCTGGACCCGGACCTGTACTACCCGGTGTATGGCGATGACTCCACCACCTGGCGCGATGTGGACACCATGGGCCGCTTCTACCTGCGGGTGGACTGGGACAAGAACCAGGCCCTGTGGGGCAACTATGGCACCGGCCTGACCGGCACCGAGTACGGCCAGTACGTGCGCTCGCTGTACGGCGCGGCGCTGAACTGGCGTTCCAATGCCAGCAATGCCTGGGGTGAGGCGAAGAGCGAGCTGCGCCTGTTCGCTTCCGAGGCGCAGACCGCGCCGGGCCACAGCGAGTTCATCGGCACCGGCGGCAGCCTGTATTACCTGCGCCACACCGACATCCTGCCCGGTTCTGACCAGGTGGTGCTGGAGGTCCGTGACACGACGACCGGGCGTACCGAGCAGCGGGTGGAGCTGCAGCGCGGTGCCGATTACGAGATCGACGAGCTGCAGGGCCGCATCATCCTGACCCGGCCGCTGGCCCAGATCACCCTCAACAACATGCCCAGCCTGACCCGGACCAATCCGCTGGATGGCCTGGAGCAGCGTCTGCTGGTGGATTACGAATGGGTGCCCACCGGTTTTGATCCGGACGAAGTGACCGCCGGTGTGCGAGCCAAGCACTGGTTTGGCGACAATCTTGGTATCGGCCTGACCCATGTGCAGGAAAACCGCGGTGGCCAGGATTACCAGCTCAGCGGAGCCGACGTCACCGTGCAGGCTGGCCGCGGCACCTACCTGAAGGCCGAAGTGGCACGCACCGAAGCCACCGCCACCCCGGTGTTCTTCTCCGACAACGGCGGCTTGAGCTTCACCCAGCTGGGCAGCAGCGGGCCGCAGGAAGGCGAAGCACGCGCGGTGGAAGCACGCATCAACCTGCGTGAACTGGGCTGGACCGAGCTGGACTGGAGCGCCGGTGCCTGGTGGCGTGATGTCGAGGCCGGCTATTCCACCGGGCGCATGGGCCGCGGCGCGGATATCCGCGAAGTCGGTGCCGAAGTGCTGGGCCAGATCAATTCCAACTTGGGCATCTACCTGCGCGCCACCCGTGCCGACCGTGATGGCGAAAGCCTGCGCCAGGCCCAGCTGACGGCCGAATGGGACATCAACGAACGCAGCACGCTCAGTGCCGAACTGCGCCGCCTGGATGAGCGCCGCAACAGCGG
>JBJEWP010000143.1:0-5278 GCA_051885115.1 Stenotrophomonas sp.
GATCGACGAGCAGCCGGTGGCCATCCAGCTGCCGCAGCACGTCACCCTGGAAGTGGTGGAAACCCCGCCGGAACTGAAGGGCGGCACCGCCACCAAGCGGCCGAAGCCGGCCAAGCTGAACACCGGTATCGAAATCATGGTTCCGGAATACATCGCCACCGGCGAGCGCATCCTGGTCAACACCACCACCGGTGAATTCGGCGGCCGCGCCGACTGATTGCCCGTGAGTTGCGATGACAACGGCGCCGCAAGGCGCCGTTGTTGTATGTGCGCCGGCCAGCGCGCAGGTTCAGTGCAGCTGTGCGCGCAGCAGCACGCCAATCCTGGCCAGTCGCTGCCGACCTTCGGCCAGCTGCGCCTGCTGCGCTGGCGCCAGCGCGGCCTCGGCCTGCTGCTGCAGCTGCTGCCACTGCTGCGGGCCAGCGCCAAACAACGCCTGCAGCTGTGCATCGGCAGCGGCCAGCTCGTCCGCCTGCGGCAGGCCATAGCCGCCGATCGGCAAGCGCCCGGGCGCATCGATGCGGCCCAGCCAGGCCTGCCAACCGTCCAGCGCCCCCTGCAGGGCCGGTGAGTTGCGCAAACGCGGCTTCAGGCTGGCCAGCGCGCGCAGCTCGGCACGGCGCTGGGCTGCCCGTTCGAGCACCATCCAGGCCGCCGCCTGTTCCAGGCTCGGCTGCGCGGGCAAGGCCCCTCGCTGGGCCGGCGGGGCATCCAGCCAGGCCATCAGGCCCATCGACGGCAGCTGCCCGGCTGCTTGCAGTTGGGCAAACAGGGTGTGGTATTCGGCGCGCGCGGACGGAAACCACAGCCCGCTGGTGGTGTCGCCGTGCCCGGCCGGAATGCCGGCGGCCAGACCATCGGCCACCAGCTGGCGCAGCACCCCCTTGGGGAAGGTGTCGCGGTAGTGACGGCCGCCGGCCGGGTCCAGCGCGGTATCGAGCAGGCGTCCGGTTTCCACCGCACAGTTGTTGCCGATGAAGGTGTAATCGCCGTCGTACTCCCAGTGCACCCGCGCGGCCGCCTGCAGCAGGCTGGCCACCTGGGCCGGGCGCAACGCCAGCGGCCAGGCACGCAGGTCACGCAGTTCGACCCGGTTGTACTCCTCGATCACCTGGTCCAGCGGCAACAGGAACAGCCGCGAGGGATAGCCCCCGCTCAGCCCGGCCCAGCTGGACACCTGTACATCGTTGACGAAGGCGCGGAAGGACAGCACCCGATGGTGGGCCAGGTCCATCCGGCAGCGCTCGCCGGGGGCACGCCCGGGGGCGCAGATCACCAGCCGCAGCATGCTGTGGCCGAAACGGCTCATCGGCGGCCCGCCGCTGTCGGCCAGCAGGTAATCCACCGCATACACCCGGGCCGGATCGATCACCTCCAGCGCCACCCCGCCACTGCTGCCGGTGGCCGCCAGCCAGGGCAGCCCGGGCGCGCAATCGGCCGCCGGCTGCGGCGGTGGGCCGAACTGCTGCGCATACCAGGCCGCCAGCGCCGGGCGCCGGCAGGCATAGGCCGGATCGAGCAGGAACCACTCCAGGTTGACCGCAAAGCTCTCGGCGGCGCTGTGCCGCTCGTAGTCATCCGGGCTGCGCAGGCGGTAGGCGTTGTCGCGGCCCAGGCGGTCCCAGCCGGCCAGGCGGCGGAACACCGGGTCCGATGACCAGCGCCCTCCCTGGCGGTCGAAGGCGTGGGCAATTTCATGCACCAGGCTGGCACGCGCGTGCGCAGGCCCGGCGCCACTGCCTGCAACGGCATCTGCCGCGGCCAGCAGCCCCGGATTCAGGCGGATCAGCCCCTGCCAGTGGTGCCCGGCCACCGCACCGTGCAGGGTGTGGTCAAAGCGCAACTGCAGCACCCGGCCATCGGCCTGCCAGGCTGCCGGCAGCTGCACCAGGGTGGCATCCACCAGTGCCTGCGCCTGGCGCTGCTGCGCCGGCTCCAGCCCGGCCGGGTCCAGCCGCAACTCCAGCGCACAAACAAACGGGGCCAGCAGCAATGCCAGCCCCGTCAAGGCAACACGTCGCAGCATGCTCAGCGCGCGAGGATGCCGCGTGCCAGCTCCAGGTCGCTGCGCAGGGCCGCGTCGGCCTGGGTTTGGCGCAGGTGCAGCAGGGCCGCCTGCAGGCGTGCACCGCGCACCGCGCCAGCGGTGGCAACGAACCCGGCTGCCTCCTCACGCGCGGCCAGGATCACCTTGTCATCGCCCGAGCTGCTGCCGCTGGAAGCCGACGAGCCGTCGGAAGAGGCATTGGAAGCCGAGCCGGCCGAAGTCCCGGCAAAGCTGGAGGCAAACAGCGGGGCAACGGCAAACATCAGGACGGCAGCAACAGCAATACGGCGCATGGCAATCAACCAGTTCATCGAATCAATGCCGGCAAGGGTAACGGCCGGACGCTCAGACGTCGAACAGTTTGCCCGGGTTGAGCAGCCCCTTGGGATCGAGCGCACGCTTCACCGCCTGCATCATCGCGATCTCGGCCGGGCCACGGGTGCTGCCCAGGTAGGGCTTCTTGACCAGGCCAATGCCGTGTTCGGCCGAAATGCTGCCATCGAACTCGGTCAGCACCTGGGCCAGCAGCTTGGTCACCTGCTCGCACTGGGCGACGAATTCGTCCTGGCCCATGCCCTCGGGCTTGAGCACGTTGATGTGCAGGTTGCCATCGCCGATATGGCCGAACCAGACCACCTCGAATTGCGGGTAGGCACCACCGATGAGCTCCTGGCAGCGGGCCAGGAAGGCCGGCATGCGCGAGATGCGCACGGCCACGTCGTTCTTGTACGGGGTGTAGCGCGCCACCGCTTCGGTAATGCCCTCGCGCAGGCGCCACAGCTGCTGGGCCTGCTCGACCGAGGCGCTGATCACCCCGTCCAGCACCCAGCCCTGCTCGGCGCAGAACTCGAACGCGGCCATCGCCGCGGCCTCGCTGGCTTCATCGCCGGCGGCATATTCGGTGACCACGTAATACGGGTAGACCTCGGCAAACGGGTTGCTGGCCCCATGCGCGGTGGTGTGCTTGATCGCCAGCTCAGTGAAGAACTCGAAGGCCTCCAGCTGCAGGCGCTGCCGGAAGGCGGCAAACACTTCCATCAGCACATCGAAACTGGGCAGGGCCAGCAGCATCACATTGGTCGGCGGCGGTGGGTCGGTCAGCTTCACCGTGGCCTCCACGATCACCCCGAGGGTGCCTTCGGAGGCAATCATCAGCTGGCGCAGGTCATAGCCGGAAGAGTTCTTGACCAGGCCACGGTTGAGCTGCAGCAGCTCGCCGGAGGCGGTGACCACGGTCAGCCCGGCAATCCACTCGCGGGTGTTGCCGTAGCGGATCACCCGGATGCCGCCGGCATTGGTGGCGATGTTGCCGCCAATCGAGCAGGAACCACGGGCAGCAAAATCCACCGGGTAGATCAAGCCATGTTCGGCCGCCGCGTTGTGCAGTGCCTCCAGCGCCATGCCGGCCTGCACCGTCATCAGGCGGTCGACACGGTCAAAGTCGATCACCTTGTTCATCCGTTCCAGGCTGAGCACCAGTTCGCCGTTGGCCGCCACGGCACCGCCGGACAGGCCGGTACGCCCGCCCGAGGGCACCACCGCAATGTCGTTGGCATGGGCCCAGGCCATCACCGCCTGTACTTCGTCCACGCTGCCCGGCAGGGCAATGGCCAGCGGCGCCGGGGTCCAGCGCCGGGTCCAGTCACGCCCGTAGAACTCCAGCTCGGCTGCCTCGGTCTTCAGGCGCAAGGAGGGAACAGCAGCCAACAACGAGGCAACACGCGGATCGGACATGACAACCACGGCAACGATGGAGATAGCCGGCAAGCGTGCCAGCGCTGCGCCAGCACGTCCAGTACAGGCCACTTGGATGCAGCGGCAACCATTGCCGGGCAAGGCCTCAAGCTGGCAAATACATCTTTTGCGCAGTGCACAAATGACTGCCAACTCTGGCACACTGGCCGTCCCTTCGCCCGTCCGCGCAGTGCCATGTCACCGAAAAAGACCTCTTACCCGAAGCAAGGCATCCATGTTCTGCTGCTGGAGGGGGTCAGCCAGACGGCTGTGGACACCTTCCAGGCAGCCGGCTACAGCCAGATCGAGGTCCATTCCAAGGCCCTTCCCGAAGACCAGCTGATCGAACGCATTGCCGAAGCCCACATCGTCGGCATCCGCTCGCGCACCCAGCTCAGTGCCGAGGTACTGGCCCACGCCAAGCGCCTGATCGCGGTCGGCTGCTTCTGCATCGGCACCAACCAGGTGGAGCTGGAAGCTGCACAGCTGGCCGGCATTCCGGTGTTCAACGCGCCCTATTCCAACACCCGCTCGGTGGCCGAGCTGGTGATTGCCGAGACCATCATGCTCACCCGTGGCATCCCGGCCAAGAACGCCCAGTGCCACCGCGGTGGCTGGTCCAAGTCGGCCGCCGGCAGCCACGAAGTGCGCGGCAAGACCTTGGGGATCGTCGGCTACGGCCATATCGGTACCCAGGTCGGGGTGTTGGCCGAAGCGCTGGGCATGCACGTGCTCTACCACGACATCGAGACCAAGCTGGCGCTGGGCAACGCCCACCCTGCCGCCTCGCTGGAGGACCTGCTCGCCCAGTCCGACATCCTCACCCTGCATGTGCCCGAAACCGCCACCACCCAGAACATGATCGGCGCTGCCCAGCTGGCGGCGATGAAGCCCGGCGCCCACCTGATCAACGCCTCGCGCGGCACCGTGGTGGACATCGACGCGCTGGATGCCGCACTGGAATCAGGCCACATCGGTGGCGCGGCAATCGACGTGTTTCCGGTCGAGCCCAAGGGCAACGGTGATGCCTTCATCTCCCCGTTGACCCGCCACGACAACGTCATCCTGACCCCGCATGTGGGCGGCTCGACCCTGGAAGCGCAGGACAACATCGGCATCGAGGTCGCCGCCAAGCTGGTGCGTTACTCGGACAACGGTTCGACCCTGTCGGCAGTCAACTTCCCCGAAGTCACCCTGCCCGAACACCCCAGCGCGCTGCGCCTGCTGCACATCCACCGCAACGTGCCCGGCATGCTCTCGCGCATCAACGAGGTGTTCTCGCGCCACAACGTCAACATCGAAGGCCAGTTCCTGCGCACCGACCCCAAGGTCGGCTACGTGGTCATCGACATCTCGGTGGACGAAAGCCAGGGCGCGCAGATCCGCGAGGAACTGGCCGCCATCGAAGGCACCCTGCGCACCCGCGTGCTCTACTGAGAGCGAGTAACGAGTTGAGAGAAAAGAGGAACGAGTGAGGAGCCAGTGCCTGCACTCGTT
>JBJEWP010000144.1:0-5277 GCA_051885115.1 Stenotrophomonas sp.
TCGGCTCCAGCAGAACCGGCTTGGCCTTGGCGAAGCCCTGCTTGAAGGCCATCGAGGAGGCCAGCTTGAACGCCATTTCCGAGGAGTCGACGTCATGGTAGGAACCGAACACCAGCTTGACCTTGACGTCCACCACCGGGAAACCAGCCAGCGGGCCGGAGGTGATGGTTTCGCGCAGGCCCTTTTCAACCGACGGAATGAATTCCTTCGGGATCACGCCGCCGGTGATGTCGTTGATGAACAGGAAGTCGTCCTTGATCAACGGAGCGATCTTCGGGTCAGCACGATCTTCGTCGCTGATCGGCGACAGCTCGATCACGACGTGGCCGTACTGACCCTTGCCGCCGGACTGCTTGGCATGCTTGTAATCAGACTTGACGTCGGCAGCCTGGATGGTTTCGCGGTATGCCACCTGCGGCTTGCCCACGTTGGCCTCGACGTTGAACTCGCGCTTCAGGCGGTCAACGATGATGTCCAGGTGCAGCTCACCCATGCCCGAGATGATGGTCTGGCCGGATTCTTCGTCGGTCTTGACGCGGAACGAGGGGTCTTCCTGAGCCAGACGGCCCAGTGCCAGACCCATCTTTTCCTGGTCGGACTTGGTCTTCGGCTCGACTGCCATCGAGATCACCGGCTCCGGGAACACCATGCGCTCGAGCACGATCGGGGCATCCACGGCGCACATGGTGTCGCCAGTGGTGGTGTCCTTCAGGCCCACGGCAGCAGCGATGTCGCCAGCCAGGACTTCCTTGATTTCTTCGCGGTTGTTGGAGTGCATCTGCAGGATGCGCCCAATGCGCTCCTTCTTGCCCTTGACCGAGTTCAGCACCTGGTCACCAGCATTGAGCACGCCCGAGTAGACGCGGAAGAAGGTCAGCGAACCAACAAACGGGTCGGTGATGATCTTGAACGCCAGCGCCGAGAAGGGGGCCTTGTCGTCAGACTTGCGGGTCAGTTCGACACTGTCGTTGTCGACCTCGGTACCCTTCACGTCCGGCACGTCCACCGGCGACGGCAGCAGCTGGACCACGCCGTCGAGCATGGCCTGCACGCCCTTGTTCTTGAACGCCGAACCGCAGTACATCGGCACGATTTCGGTGGCCAGGGTACGGGTACGCAGGGCATTGATGATTTCGGCCTCGGCCAGCTGTTCGCCGCCCAGGTACTTTTCCATCAGCTCTTCGGACGCTTCGGCAGCGGTCTCGATCATGAAGGTGCGGGCTTCTTCAGCCGCAGCAACCATGTCGGCCGGCATGTCGACGTACTTGAAGGTCATGCCCTGGGTGGCTTCGTCCCACTCAATGGCCTTCATCTTCAGCAGGTCAACCACACCCTTGAAGCCTTCCTCGGCACCGATGGGCAGCTGCATCGGAACCGGCACGGCACCCAGCTTGGCCTTCAGCTGGTCACGCACCTTCAGGAAGTTGGCACCGGTACGGTCCATCTTGTTGACGAAGGCGATGCGCGGCACATGGTACTTGTTGGCCTGGCGCCACACGGTTTCCGACTGCGGCTGCACGCCACCGACGGCACACAGCACAAACACGGCACCGTCGAGCACGCGCAGCGAGCGTTCCACTTCGATGGTGAAGTCAACGTGCCCGGGGGTGTCGATGATGTTGAAACGGTGCTCCGGCATGGACTTGTCCATACCCTTCCAGAACGCGGTGGTGGCAGCGGACTGGATCGTGATGCCACGCTCCTGCTCCTGCTCCATCCAGTCCATGGTGGCCGAGCCATCATGCGTTTCACCCAGCTTGTGGCTCTTGCCGGTGTAGAACAGGATGCGCTCGGACGTGGTGGTCTTGCCGGCATCGATGTGGGCCATGATGCCGAAGTTGCGGTAACGCTCGATAGGAGTGGTGCGGGCCACGGGAGCCTCTCAGATTTGCAAGAATTCGGATGGCCGAACGCCGCCTTGCGGCGGCCTTCGGATTAACTGGCGCCGCTTGAGCGCCATACGCTGATTCACCCACCAGGGGTGAAGACCCCGCCGAAGCAGGGCCCGGAAAATCACCAGCGGTAGTGTGCGAAGGCCTTGTTCGCTTCCGCCATGCGGTGCGTTTCTTCGCGCTTCTTGATGGCACCGCCACGGTTTTCCGAGGCATCCAGCAGCTCAGCAGCCAGCTTCTTCGGCATGGTGGTTTCACCACGCTTGCGGGCCGAGTCGATCAGCCAACGCATGGCCAGGGCCATCTTGCGCGAGGAACGCACTTCGACCGGCACCTGGTAGGTGGCACCGCCAACGCGGCGCGACTTCACTTCGACGTTCGGAGCGACGTTGTCCAGAGCCTTCTGCACCAGCTCGATGGAATTGTCGTTCTTCTGGCCGATGACGTCCATGGCACCGTACACGATCTTTTCAGCGACCGACTTCTTGCCGCTCAGCATGACCATGTTGATGAAACGGGCGATGGTTTCGCTTCCGTGCTTCGGATCCGGCAGGACGGAACGCTGCGGGGTATTACCTTTACGGGACATGATCTATTCCTTAGGCCTTCGGACGCTTGGCGCCGTACTTGGAACGAGCCTGGCGACGCTTGGCAACGCCGGCAGCATCGAGCGAACCACGGACGGTGTGGTAACGCACACCCGGAAGGTCCTTGACGCGACCGCCGCGGATCAGGACCACGGAGTGCTCCTGCAGGTTGTGGCCTTCACCACCGATGTAGCTGATGACCTCTTCCTGGTTGGTCAGGCGAACCTTTGCGACCTTACGCAGTGCCGAGTTCGGCTTCTTCGGGGTGGTGGTATAGACGCGGGTGCAGACGCCACGGCGCTGCGGGCAGTTTTCCAGTGCCGGCGAGGCACTCTTGTACGTAGTAGCCTGCCGCGATTTGCGGACCAGCTGGTTGATAGTCGCCATCAGTAGTTTCTTCTGATTGAGGCCCATCAGGCCTGTGCGTTAAGAATGAAGGCAGGTCGATTTTTGACCCACCAAGACGGGAAATTGTACCGGTGTTGGCGAAGGCGCGTCAACTGACCACTCCCCTCAGCTTCCACCCTGCCCTGAACCAGGGCCCGGCCCCCTGCCCCCGGCCATGGCCGGAGACAGAGGTATCCGGGGTCGGCCCCGAAAGGCCGACCAGTCTTACTCTTCGCTGGCCGGAGCCTGCGCGGTGTCGACCTGGGCCGGCTCGACGGCAGCCGCCACATCCTCTGCTGCCGACTGAACGCCCGACAGGGTCTGGATTTCCGACTCGGTGAGGCCACCGGCGCTGCGGCGGCGGGCACTGTGGTAAGCCAGGCCGGTACCGGCCGGGATCAGGCGACCCACGATGACGTTTTCCTTCAGGCCGCGCAGATTGTCCGAGGTGCCGCGCACGGCCGCTTCGGTCAGCACACGGGTGGTCTCCTGGAAGGAGGCCGCGGAGATGAACGACTCGGTGGCCAGCGAGGCCTTGGTGATGCCCAGCAGCACCGGGTCGAACTGCACCGGCAACTCGTTGCGTGCCAACAGCTTGGCATTGGTTTCGACCACGCGCTGGCGTTCGGCCTGCTCACCGGCCAGGAAGCTGCTGCCGCCGGCGTCGGTGATTTCCACCTTGCGCAGCATCTGGCGCGAGATCACTTCAATGTGCTTGTCGTTGATCTTCACGCCCTGCAGGCGGTAAACGTCCTGGATTTCCTTGACCAGATAGCGGGCCAGCTCTTCCACGCCCTTCAGGCGCAGGATGTCCTGCGGGCTCGGCTCGCCATCGACGATGGTTTCGCCGCGGCCCACGTGTTCACCTTCGAACACGATGACCTGGCGGTACTTCGGAATCAGCTCCTCGTGCTCGCCACCGTCGGCATCCTTGATGATCAGACGCTGCTTGCCCTTGGTGTCCTTGCCGAAGCTGATGATGCCCGAACGCTCGGCCAGAATGGCCGGATCCTTCGGACGACGGGCTTCGAACAAGTCGGCCACGCGCGGCAGACCACCGGTGATGTCGCGGGTCTTGGAGGCTTCCTGCGGGATCTTGGCAACCACGTCGCCCACACCCACCGGGGCACCGTCCTGCAGGTTGACCACTGAACGCGGCGGCAGCAGGTACTGGGCCGGCATGTCGGTGCCCGGGATAGTCAGGTCATTGCCCTTGCCATCGACGATGCGCACCAGCGGACGCAGGTCCTTGGCCTGGGAGCCACGACGCTTCGGATCGGTGATTTCACGCGAGGCCAGACCGGTCAGTTCGTCGGTCTTTTCGATCACCGTGATACCGTCGATGAAGTCGATGAAACGCACGAAACCGGCCACTTCCGACACGATCGGGTGGTTGTGCGGATCCCAGTGGACCACGGTCTGGCCAGCCTTGACCTCGGCACCGTCCTTAGCGGTGATGGTGGCACCGTAAGGCAGCTTGTAGCGCTCGCGCTCGCGGCCATGCGGATCGAGCACGGAAATTTCGCCCGAGCGCGACACCGCCACCAGGTTGCCACTGGCCTGTTCAACGTGCTTGAGGTTGTTGAACTTGACCGAACCGGTGGTCTTGATGGTGATGTTGTCCACGGCAGCGGCACGCGATGCGGCACCACCGATGTGGAAGGTACGCATGGTCAGCTGGGTACCCGGCTCACCAATGGACTGGGCGGCAATGACGCCGACCGCTTCACCGATGTTGACGATGTGGCCACGGGCCAGATCGCGACCGTAGCACAGGGCACAGACACCGAAGGCCGATTCGCAGCTGATGGTCGAGCGGACCTTGATCGACTGGACGCCGGCTTCTTCCAGCCTGTTGACCCACTGCTCGTCGAGCAGGGTGTTGCGGGTGACGATCGGATCTTCGTCATTGCCCGGCAGGAACACGTCCTCGGCCACGACACGACCCAGCACGCGGTCCTTCAACGGCTCCACAACGTCGCCGCCTTCCACGATCGGGGTCATGGTGAGGCCTTCCAGGGTGCCGCAGTCCACCTCGGTGATCACCACATCCTGGGCCACGTCAACCAGACGACGGGTCAGGTAGCCGGAGTTGGCGGTCTTCAGCGCGGTATCGGCCAGACCCTTACGCGCACCATGGGTGGAGTTGAAGTACTCCTGCACGTTCAGGCCTTCGCGGAAGTTGGCCTTGATCGGGGTTTCGATGATCGAGCCGTCCGGACGCGCCATCAGGCCACGCATGCCGGCCAGCTGACGGATCTGCGCCTGGCTACCACGGGCACCGGAGTCGGCCATGATGTACAGCGAATTCATCGACTTCTGGTCGACGATGTTGCCTTCGGCGTCTTCCACCTTTTCGGTACCGATGGTTTCCATCATCGCCTTGGCAATGCGCTCATTGGTGCGCGACC
>JBJEWP010000145.1:0-37619 GCA_051885115.1 Stenotrophomonas sp.
CCGGCACGCATCGCATGATCAATGCGACGCGTATCCATTACGGTTCAACAGGTTGACCTGCGGGGCTGCAAGACAAGTGGTCGGCAAGCCCGGGAGTGATGCCAGCTACACCCAGCACGGCGGCCCTGCAACAGAAAGATCATCACCGTCGGTACCAAACGATCCGAACGGGGGGCGTACTTGCCCACGGCGCAGGTGGCGCTCACTCCAGCACCCGGTAATCGAGCCGTTGCCAGTTACCGTCGGTGGCCAGTGCGGTGAGGGTGTGCG
Organism: Stenotrophomonas sp.; assembly: GCA_051885115.1. Lineage (GTDB taxonomy): Bacteria > Pseudomonadota > Gammaproteobacteria > Xanthomonadales > Xanthomonadaceae > Stenotrophomonas. Next base: position 271 of record JBJEWP010000145.1, read on the forward strand.
CGCCGGGTGGGCCGGGGTCGAACAGGAAGCTGCTGCCGGACGGGGTGCGGGCCAGCCACTGGCCGTCGCGCAGCCAGTCCACCTCGCTGTTGCCGGCCAGCGCGCGCAGGCGCAGGCCGGGCCGGTGCACAGCCCCTGGCGCGGGCGCAATCACCGCGCCGTTGTGCAGGCCTTCGATGCTCAGCAAGGCGGCCTGGCGGCGACCATCGTCCTGGCAATCGGCAGCCAGCGGCGGCAGCTCGCTGGCCTGGCGCTCGGCCTGGCCCAGCCACGGCTGCAGGCGCGCCGGCCAATGGTGCAGCTCCCGCTGCGCGCTGCGCGGATGGGCGCCGCTGCACTGCGCACTGAGCCGCTGGCCGCTGTCCAGGTCCACCCGCACCTGGCTGCGCAGCGGCCACTGCAGCGGCGCATCATGTTCGGCCAGGGTCGGCGGCAGCTGGCCGTCGAGCACCCAGGCCTGGCGCCGGCGTGCGCACTGGCCGCGCGGGGTCTGCTCCGCTGCCATCCCCCCGGGCCAGCAGATGTCCTGGCGGCTGACACTGGCCGGCATCGCTACCTGTGCAGCGGCGCCCGGCAACGGCAGGCTGTCAAACACCTCCAGCAACAGCGGCAGCGCAGTGACCGCGCCGTACTGGCCGGGCAAGGGCGTGCCATCGGGGCGGCCGACCCACACCCCCACCGTGTGCGAGGCACTGCTGCCGATCGCCCAGGCATCGCGGTAGCCATAGCTGGTGCCGGTCTTCCAGGCCACCGCCTGGCGCCGGCTGACATCAAACGTGCCGGGGCGCTCGCCCGGGCGCGGTTGTTCAAGCAGGATCTGGCGCACGATCCACGCCGCTCCGGGCGAGACCAGCCGGCGCTCGAGCAACGGCGCATCGGGCTGGTAGCGGACCTTGCCGGCCAGCCCGCCACGGCTGAGCGCGGCATGGGCACCGACCAGGTCCTCCAGCCGTGCGCCGGTGCCACCCAGGATCAGGGCCAGGTTGGGTGCGGCGCCGCCGGCAAAGCGCAGCGGCAACCCTGCATGCTGCAGGCGGGCGGCAAAACGGGCCGGGCCGATGCGCTGCAGCAGGTCCACCGTGGGCACGTTGAGTGACTGCTGCAGGGCCACATCCACCGCCACCGGGCCACTGAAACCCTGGTCGAAGTTGCCCGGGCGGTAATCGCCAAAGGACTGTGGCGCATCCACCAGCAGGCTGCCGCCATGGATCAGCCCCTCGTCCAGCGCCATCGCGTACAACAGCGGCTTGAGGGTGGAACCGGGCGAGCGCCAGGCCCGCACCATGTCCACGTGACCGGCACGGCGACCATCGCCGAAATCCAGCGAACCGACATAGGCACGCGCCTGCAGGCTGGCGTTGTCCACCACCAGCAGGGCCGCCGAACTGCGCTCGGGCAAGTCGGAAAAATACGCTTCCAGACGTTCTTCCAGCGCCCGCTGCAGGTTGGCGTCGATGGTGGTGTCGATACGCTGCGCAGCCGGCTGTTGCCGGTGCAGGCGCTGGGCCAGCAAGGCCGCCTGCAAGGGCGGCTGCAGGCGACGGGTAACCACCACCTCCTGCTGCGCCTCGGCCACTTGTTGGGCTGACCACACCTGCCGGGCCTGCATCCGCGCCAGGACCTTGTCACGGGCGCGCTGTGCGGCCTGCGGGTGACGGTCCGGGCGCAGCCGGCTGGGCGCCTGCGGCAGCACCGCCAGCAAGGCCGCTTCGGCATGCGAGAGCGCACTGGCCGGCTTGCCCAGATAGGCCCAGCTGGCTGCCTGCACCCCTTCGATGGTGCCGCCGAACGGCGCCCGTTCCAGGTACAGGGTAAGGATCTGGCGCTTGTCCAGATGGGCTTCCAGCTGCAGCGCGCGCAGGACCTGCCGCGCCTTGCCGGCAATGGAGCGGGTATCGGGCTCGAGCAGGCGGGCCACCTGCATGGTCAGGGTCGAACCGCCGGAAACGATCCGTCCCTGGCCCAGCCACTGCCCGGCCGCGCGCAGCAAGGCCCAGGGGTTGACCCCGGGATGGCGGTAAAAATGCCGGTCCTCGTAGGTCAGCAGCGCCTGCAGGTACAGCGGGGACACACTGTCCGGGTCGGCCGGATAACGCCACACACCCTGGTCATCGGCAAAGGCCCGCAACGGGGTGCCATCGGCCGCCACCACCAGGGTGGCGGTATCGCGCTGCCCGGGCAGGGGCAGCGGGAAGGCCTGGTCCAGCAGCAGCAGGCCCAGCAGCACAGCCACCGTGCCCCAGCGCAGCACCGGCAGCAGCCGGCGCCACCACCGGCCGGCCGTGGCTGGGCCAGGATCGCAAGCGGCCACCATCAGGGCTGGACCACCTCGATGCTGGCCGGCTCGGCCCTGCCCACGCCACGCAGCTGCGGCCGGTACATGTCCTCCACCAGCGGCGGCGGCACCTGGTACTGCCCCGGGCTGACCGCACGCACCAGGTAGTACACCCGCGCGGTGCTGCCGGCCGACAGCCGCAGCGCGGCCACGTAACGGTCATCGAGCAGGCCCTCGTAACGCACGCTGGCCTGCTCACCGCGCTCGCTCACGTTGACCCCGTCGATGCGCACATCGGCCCACTGGCGTGGATCGCCCAGGTTGAAGTTTTCCAGCTCCAGCCCGGCCGGCAGCAATTCGGTGAGCAGGGCCTGGGGCATCGAACGGTTGGCAGTGATCGCCACCCGCGCCACCAGCAGCTGACCTTCGCGCAGGCGGCCACCCGTCCAACGGCTGCCATCGGGGTTGAAGTAATCACGCACCACCCGCACCTGGCGCTCGTCAACGGCCGGCGGCTGGCGCGCGATGCCGGCCACCTCGTAGCTGGCATACACGGTGCCGCCATCGCCGGCCTGCCAGTGCGCGCCACTGGCCAGAGCATCGGCGTCGAGCAGACGCGAGAACTGGCGCACATCGCTGACGGCCTCAGCCTTGCCGGCCAGCACAAACTGGCCCTGCAGGCGGGCATTGCTGCCGGCCAGCAGGCGCTGGCCAAGCCGGGCCAGGGCGATCTGCTCCTGGGTGCTCAGCCACAGCCGGCCAGCACCGGCACGTGCCTGCAGCTCGCGCGAGACCTCCAGCGCCAGGGCACTGTTGCCGGCCAGGTCGTGCTCCAGGGCCAGGGCCAGCACCAGCGAGCGGTCACGCACCGGGCTGCCGTAGTCGTTGAGTTCGTCCCCGCGCGGGGTCACGCGCTGCAGCGCCTGACGCATCGCTGCCTGGCCCCGGTTACGGTCGCCCTGCAGGGCCAGCGCCGCCCCCAGGTGGGCGGCCGGCAAGGCGCCGGCGGCCTGCTTGAGCTCGTTGTCATACACGGTGCGCAGGGTGCCCAGCGGGGCCTGGTTGACCCGCGCCAGCACATAGGCGGCGTGGGCCCGGTAGGCCAGCCGCAGGTGTTCGCGATGACGCTGGCCATAGAACATCTGGCTGTTGGACAGCAGGTCCTCCTTCAACCGTTGCAGCGCCTTGTCCAGCACCTGGGTCGGTACCGCAAACCCGGCCTCGCGGGCACGCAGCAGGAACTCGGCCACATGCGGGGTCAGCAGCGGATCACTGCCGTCACTGCCGCCCCACATCGAAAAATGGCCGTTGCTGGACTGCAGGGCGGCCAGCCGGGCAAAACTGCCCTCCAGACGGGCCCGCCGCTGCTGCGCATCCAGCCCGTCGATGCCCATCGCCCGCGCATTATCCTGGTCCAGCAGCAACGCCGCCCAGCCACGGCTGGCGGTCTGCTCGGCACAGCCGTAGGGGTAGTCGAGCAGGCCCTGCAGCGCACTGGCGTAGGGGATCGGCGGCACCGGCGAGACCTGCATCCGGGCCTGCACCGAGCCCGGCAACAGGCCATTGGCCAGACCGGGATCAAACCGCCCCTGCTGCCCGCCGGCCACGGTCTGGCTGGCGGTGCGCAGCTGCTGCGGCCACGGCGCGCGCACCGGCAGCTCGTACTGGCGACGGCTCTCCACCCCGTTGCCCTGCACCTGCACGCTGACCTTGGCCACCTCATGACCGGGCTGGGCCTGCAGTTCGAAGCGCAGGGTCTTTTTCGCACCATCGGCCAGCTCCACGACCTGGCTGCCACCGGCAATGCGCAGCGGCCCGTCGGCCTGCACCTGCACCTGGAAACGGCCCGGCTTGCCGCTGAAGTTCTGCACATCCAGGGTCAGCGCACTGCGGTCACCCGGGGCCAGCACCCGCGGCATGCTCGCCTCGGCCACCACCGGCGCACGCACCACCGTTTCACTGCTGGCCTGGCCGTAGTGCTCATCGCTGTAGACCACGCTGGAAACACGCAGGGTGCCGTTGAAATCCGGCACGGCCAGCCGCACCTGGGCATGGCCGCGCGCATCCAGCTGCACCGGCCCGGAGAACAGGTCCACCGTCTGCACCCGTGCAGTGGGCCGGCGCGCCTGTGGCAGGGCATCGATGGCCATGTCGCCACCGAAGCGCAGCTTGCCCATCACCCCTTCAAAGCTCTCGATCACCCGCCCGTACAGGTCAATGGCATCGATGCCCAGACGACGCTGGGCAAAAAAGTGCGCGGCCGCATCCGGCACCGGATAACGGGTGATGTTGGTGATGCCCACATCCACCGCCGACACCGTGGCATGGGCGCGTTTGCCGGCCAGTGCCGGCACCTGCAGACTCACCTGCATCTGGCGCCCGGGCTGCATCTGCGCCGGTGCCTGCAGCTGCACTGCGACCCGGCGCTGACGGCGGTCCATCGGCACATGAACCACGCCCACGGCCCGCGCCGGGGTGACCCGGGTGCCGGCACTGCCACCGCGGAAAACCAGCGCGGTGATGTAGACATCATGGCGTTCCCAGTCCGCGGTGACCGGCAGCTCGTACTGGCCATCGGGCTTGACCTCGATCGGCTGCACGTGGAGCAGGCGGTCAGTTTCCACCAGCAGCAGCCCGTGCCCGCGCTGCGGGGCGGTGACCTGTACCTTCACGGTGTCGCCGGCGCGGTAGGCGGTCTGGTCCAGCGCCAGTTTGACCTTGTCCGGGCGCGCATCCAGGCCACGGTTGCCATCGCCCCAGTTCCAGCCGGCATGGAATGGCAGGCGGCTGACCAGGCCGGTGGACGGGTCACGCACCTCCAGCCGGTAGTCGCCCCACTCCACTGCGAAGTCGACATTGACCGCCTCCCGGCCGAGGTCGACCTTGCGGGTCTGCACGGTCTGGTAGCGGCGGTTGAAGTCGTAGTTCCAGCGCCCGTCCTGCAGGGTCCAGTGGTAGTCGCGGTGCTCGCGCACCAGGCTGACCTCGGCCCCGGCCAGCGGCTGCGGCTGGCCCTGGGCATCGACCCGCAGCAAGGCAAAGCCGGCCTTGGCATTGAGGTCAGCGCCGTCTTTGAGATCAAACAACGGGCGGATGCCGACCAGCTGCGGCGCTGGCCAGAGCACACGGGAAATGCTGCGGTTGACCGCGCGGCCACCGGTTTCATGCACGCTGGCATTGAAGCTGGCCAGGATCGGGGTCTTTGCCGCCAGCGCCTCGGCCGGCAGGGCCAGGCGGTCCTGCCACTGGCCGTTGGCCGGCAGGGTCAGATCGACCAGGTCCTCGTTGCCGGCCGCCGGCAGGGTCACAGTGGCGTCGCCAAACACATAGCCGGGCAGCTTGCCCTCCAGCGGGGTGCTGGCCACGCTCAATGCCAGCCGCCCGGTGAAACGGTTGCCGCCGGCCGGCGCGCCGTACAGGTAGGCCGCCTGTGCGCGCAAGGGAAACACGTTGTCGCTGCCCAGGATGGCTGCGCCGCTGTCCAGTTCCAGCTTCATCCGCTCCGGCAGGAACTCCTCGATGCGCAGGCTCATCGCCTGCACCAGCTCGCGGCTGTCCGGTTCGGTGCGGAACTCCAGCTGCCAGCGCCCGGTCGGCACATCGGCCGGCAGCGCCTGCTCGAACTGCACATAGCCGGTGCCATCGGGCTGCAGCCGGGCCTGGCGGAACAGCTTGCCGTCAGGCTGTTTCAGGCTCAGGAACAAGGCCTGGGTGCCCTTGTCGGGGCCGGCCACCGGCTTGCCATCCTGGTCCCGCAGCAGCGCGGAAATGCGCAGCGTCTCGCCCGGACGGTAAAGGTCACGCCCGGACCAGGCAAACACGTCAAACCAGGCATTGCGCCGCCCGGCAACGCTGAACTCGCTCAGGTCCAGCGCCGGCTGGTTGAAGGCCAGCAGGCTCTGGTCCTTGCCCAGCCCGGCCAGCAGTACATGCGCCGCATCCAGTTGGTAATCGAGCAGGGCATTGCCGTGGCGGTCGGTGCGCGCACGCAGCAGCGGCTCGCCCTTGGCATCGAGGATGCGCAGCTGGACATCACCCAGTGGCTGGCCCGAGGCCAGCGAGGCGGCGTGCACAAACAGGCGTTCACCGTAGGCGCGCACATGCAGGCCGATGTCGGTAACGCTGAAGAAGGCGGTTTCCCATTCCTGCTCGTAGCTGCCGCTGCGCTTGAGCAGGGCGAAATACAGCCCGGGTTCGCGCAGTTGGCTGATCTGGGCAATCGGCAGGTAGGACACCACCCGCTCGTTGGGTTTGGTCTCCAGGGCAAAGCGGGTGACGTATACCGGGTCGGCCAGCTCGGCCAGCGGCTTTTTGCCGTTGTAACGCGAATCCAGCTCCCAGCCGCCACGGGCACCGGCACGCTGGTACTGGCGCAGGAAGGCCGGCAATGCCGACTCGCGCACGCGCAGGAACTCCACATCGATGTCGGCCACATTGACCGACACCACCGGCAGGCCGCGGCTGTCGCGCGCCGGCAGCACACTGCCCTGCGAGGCAAACGACGCCGCCGGCGGCAACTGGCCGCTGTGCACCGGCACGCTGCGCGACTGCCCCAGGGTCTGGCCATCGATGTTCTGCAAGGCGCCATCAATGCTGACGGTGTACTGGACATTGGCCTGCACGAACGGGTAGCGCAGGCGCAGGCCGTCATCATCCAGGGTCCAGCTGCTTTCCTGGGCCTTTTCACCGGCCACCTGCAGCAGGCGGTCAAAGGCCTGGGTGGGCAACAGCGGCTGGCTGAACTCCAGCACCAGGCTGACCCCGTCGCTGTTGCTTTCCGGGTAGGCCGAGACCAGGCCAAAGCCTTCCACCTGCTCCCGGGTGCTGGCGATGCGCTCGCCGCTGACCGGCGGCAACACCCCACCCGGGTCACGCTTGCAGCCACTGGCCATGGCCAGCCCAAGCAACCCGACCAGCCCAATCCAGCGCGCGCACATCGACATCCTGTTGATCATGGCGTTCTCCCGGCGATGGTCCGAGTATAACCAGCCATCACCCGACGTCGGCGCCGCCGGTCACGCCACCGCAAGCACCATTGGCTCAGAAACTGCCCGCCGGCACCCGCACAAGCCCTTCCATCAGGATGCGCGCCGAGCGCGACATCACCGCGCGGGTCACACTCCACTGCCCGTCCACCTGCACAGCCTGCGCGCCAACGCGCAGGGTGCCGGACGGATGGCCGAAGCGCACCGCATCCCGCGCCCCGCCACCGGCGGCCAGGTTGACCAGGGTGCCCGGCACTGCCGCGGCGGTGGCAATGGCCACCGAGGCAGTACCCATCATGGCGTGGTGCAGCTTGCCCATCGACATCGCCCGCACGTTCAGGTCGATATCGCCGGCGGCCACCTGCTTGCCGGCCGAGCTGAGGTAGTCCATTGCCGGGGCCACCCAGGCAATCTTGGGCGTGTGCTGGCGGGTAGCCGCTTCTTCGGGCGTCTTGATCAGGCCCATGGCCAAGGCGCCGGCCACGCGGATGCTTTCCAGTTTCGCCAGCAGCGCCTTGTCGGTATTGATGGCCGGCTGCAGCTCGGTACCGGCCAGGCCGATGTCCTGGGCATTGACGAACACGGTCGGGATGCCGGCGGTGATCATCGTCGCTGGCAGCGCGCCGATACCCGGCACCTGCAGCACATCGACCAGGTTGCCGGTCGGGAACAGCGCACCGCCACCCTCGCCTTCGCCCTCATCGGAAGGGTCAAGGAACTCCAGCACGATCTCGGCGGCCGGAAAGGTCACCCCGTCCAGCTCGAAATCACCGCTTTCCACCACCGCGCCAGCGGCTACCGGCACATGGGCCAGGATGGTCTTGTTGATGTTGGCCTGCCAGATGCGCACGGTGCAGATACCGTTGGCATCAACGCGGCTGGCATCGACATACCCCGCATGGATGGCGAACGCGCCGGCCGCGGTGGACAGGTTGCCGCAGTTGCCCGACCAATCGACAAAGTTTTCTTCGATGGCCACCTGGCCATACAGGTAGTCCACGTCGTGATCCGGCCGGCTGCTGGGCGAGAGGATCACGCACTTGCTGGTGCTGGAGGTGGCCCCACCCATGCCGTCGGTCTGCTTGCCGTACGGGTCGGGCGAGCCGATCACCCGCTGCAGCAGCGCATCACGGGCCTTGCCGGGCAGCTGGGCCGCTGCGGGCAGGTCCTCCAGGCGGAAGAACACCCCCTTGGAGGTGCCGCCACGCATATAGGTGGCCGGGATGCGGAGCTGGGGAGCATGGAGCGGGACAGGAGCAGTCATGGCGTAATCCGGGGCAGGTCAGCAGGAAATGACAGGAAGAACTAAGACAGCAAGGCAAGGGTCAGCCTGAATCCGCAGGCTGGGCTGCACGCCCGCGCGGAAACACAATGATTTGCGCCGGTGGCAGCAAATGCTGCTGCAGCAACTCCAGCGGGCAGTGCCAGTCCATATAGCGGGTTGTACGTGGCAGCTTGGGGTGTTTGAAAAACCCCTGCCACTCCAGCGAAGCTGCTTCGGCCAGTGAACAGCCATCAAGCTCGAAACGCTGCCAGGCCACCAGCTTGCGCTGATTGATCGAAGCCAGCAGGCTGCGGTCGGCAGTGGCACCGAAAACAAAGCCCGCCTGCAGCGCCGCCGCCTCGGCGTCGACCTTGTCGCTGTCGATGCCGTAGTACTCGCACAAGGAAGCAAATTGCACCGCGGCACGCTCATGCAGCACGCGCAGGCCGGCGGCATTGCCATTGAGCATCAGCGTAGCGCCGGTGGCCGCGTTGAGCATCACCACATACGGTTTGCGGTTCCAGAAGTCGATGTCGGCATACCACTCGCCCAGCGGGTTGGCTTGCGCTTCCGGCACAGGCGGTTTGGCCGGCAGTTTCAGGCGCTTGAGCAGTTTTGCAGTACAGCGTAGGGCAACCATCCACCTTCCCTCAGTACAAATCAGAACAGGCCCATCTGCGTGGGTGGCGGGTCTCGCTCGGGCAGCAAGGGCCAGCGCCCGAGCACGTCATAGCGGTAGGGCCGGCCGTGACCGATGACCAGCAGCAGCTCATCGATGCTCCAGCGCAGCGGCTGCGGCAGGCGCACGGTGGACAGCAGCGCCGGAGCGTCATAGCTCAGGGTGACGTGCGGGGTCACGCCGGTGGCAATGGCCGCCTGCCCGGCCTGCTGCAGGGCCTGCTGCACCGCGCCGAGCAAGGGTTTGAAGGCGGTATTGCTGCCGGCACGCAAGGTGACATGGATGCGGCCGGACAGGTTGGCAGCACTGTCAATGCGGGTGTAAGCCACGGTGGTGGCATGGGCCCGCACCGCCGCCCCCACTGCGCGCAGCTGCTCGATCTGCGCATCGTTGGGGGCGAAGATGCGCTCGGACAGCGACTGGTGCCAGTTGTCCGGCGCAAACAGCGAGCGACCCAGTGCATCGAGGACACCGTACTCGCGTGCGGCCTCCTCGATGGCCATGCGCACCGCAGGCGGCGGCATGGCCGCAAAGAACATGCGCGGCGTACTCATTGCCGGCCGACCATCGGATCAGACATTGCCGGCCAAAAAGTCCTGGGCGAAACGCTGCAATACGCCACCGGCCTGGTAGACAGACACTTCCTCGTCCGAATCCAGACGGCACAACACCGGCACCACGACCTGGGTGCCATCGCGGCGGTTGACCTGCAGCGACAGCTGCGCACCCGGCGCATACGCACCGACCACGTCATAGGTTTCGGTGCCGTCCAGGCCCAGGGTCAGGCGGTTGGTGCCGGGCAAAAACTCCAGCGGCAGCACACCCATGCCGATCAGGTTGGTGCGGTGGATGCGCTCGAAGCCCTCGGCCACGATCACTTCCACACCGGCCAGGCGTACGCCCTTGGCGGCCCAGTCACGCGAGGAGCCCTGGCCGTAATCGGCGCCGGCAATGATGATCAGCGGCTGGCCGCGCTCCATGTAGGTTTCAATGGCTTCCCACATGCGCATGACCGTACCTTCCGGCTCGACCCGGGCCAACGAACCCTGCTTGACCTGCCCATCGACCACGGCCATTTCATTGACCAGCTTGGGGTTGGCGAAGGTGGCACGCTGGGCGGTGAGGTGGTCGCCGCGGTGGGTGGCATAGGAGTTGAAGTCCTCTTCCGGCAGACCCATGCGGGCCAGGTATTCGCCGGCGGCGCTGGAAGCCAGGATCGCGTTGGACGGGGACAGGTGGTCGGTGGTGATGTTGTCACCGAGCAGGGCCAGCGGGCGCATGCCCTGCAGGGTGCGCGGCTTGGCCAGGGCGCCCTCCCAGTACGGCGGGCGGCGGATGTAGGTGGACTGCGCGCGCCAGTCATACAAGGGGCTGACCCTGGCCGCCTTGCCGCCGCTGCGCGCGAACATCGGCTCGTACACGGCGCGGAACTGCTCCGGCTTGACCGCCTTGGCTGCGACCGCATCGATTTCGGCATCGGAGGGCCAGATATCGGCCAGGCGCACCTCGTTGCCCTGCGCGTCGATGCCCAGCACGTCCTTTTCGATGTCAAAACGGATGGTGCCGGCAATGGCGTAGGCAATCACCAGCGGCGGGGAAGCCAGGAAGGCCTGCTTGGCATACGGGTGGATGCGGCCGTCGAAGTTGCGGTTGCCACTGAGCACTGCCGTGGCATACAGGTCGCGGTCGATGATTTCCTGCTGGATCGCCGGGTCCAGCGCGCCGCTCATGCCATTGCAGGTGGTGCAGGCAAAGGCCACGATGCCAAAGCCCAGCTGTTCCAGCTCGGCCTTCAGCCCGGCTTCTTCCAGGTACAGCTGCACCGCCTTGGAACCAGGGGCCAGTGAAGACTTCACCCACGGTTTGCGGGTCAGGCCACGCGCATTGGCATTGCGTGCCAGCAGGCCGGCGGCAATCACGTTGCGCGGGTTGGAGGTATTGGTGCACGAGGTGATCGCGGCGATGATCACCGCGCCATCGGGCATCAGGCCACGGGCCTCATCAAGCCGGCCGGCTTCCAGCTTGGCCGCATCGGCAATGCCGCGCTCGGCCAGTGCAGCCACCGGCAGGCGGCGGTGCGGGTTGGACGGGCCGGCCAGGGTGCGCTCCACCGCCGACAGGTCAAAATGCAGGGTTCGCTCGTAGGTAGCACCGGCCAGGTCGTCGGCCCACAGCCCGGCAGCCTTGGCGTAGGCTTCTACCAGTGCCACCTGGGCCGGCTCGCGCCCGGTCAGGCGCAGGTAATCCAGGGTGTTGTCATCGATGAAGAACAGCGCGGCGGTGGCGCCGTATTCCGGGGCCATGTTGGCGATGGTGGCGCGGTCACCGATGGTCAGTGCCGCCGCGCCCGGGCCGCGGAACTCCAGGTAGGCACCGACCACCTTTTCCTTGCGCAGGAACTCGGTCAGGGCCAGCACCACGTCGGTGGCGGTGATGCCCGGCTGCGGCTTGCCGGCCAGCTCGACCCCGATCATCTCCGGGGTGCGCATCCAGCTGGCGCGGCCCAGCATCACATTCTCCGCTTCCAGCCCGCCCACGCCCACCGCGATCACGCCCAGCGCGTCCACATGCGGGGTGTGCGAGTCGGTGCCCACGCAGGTATCCGGGTAGGCCACGCCCTGCTCCACACCGATCACCGGGCTCATCTTCTCCAGGTTGATCTGGTGCATGATGCCGTTGCCCGGCGGAATCACATCCACGTTCTCGAAGGCCCGCTTGGTCCAGTCGATGAAGTGGAAACGGTCGGCGTTGCGGCGGTCCTCGATCGCCCGGTTCTTGGCAAAGGCCTGCGGGTCATAGCCGCCGCATTCCACCGCCAGCGAGTGGTCCACAATCAGCTGCACCGGCACCACCGGGTTGACCTTGGACGGGTCACCACCGGCTTCGGCGATGGCATCGCGCAGGCCGGCCAGGTCGACCAGCGCGGTCTGGCCGAGGATGTCATGGCACACCACGCGGGCCGGGAACCACGGAAAATCACGCTCACGCTTGCGCTCGATCAGCTGCGCCAGGCAATCGTTGATGATGCCCGGCTCGGCACGGCGCACGATATTTTCGGCATGTACACGGGCGGTATACGGCAGCTGCGCCCAGGCACCGGGGGCAATGGCCTCCACCGCCGCGCGGGCATCGAAGTAATCCAGGGAAGTGCCCGGCAGGGGCTTGCGATGGGTGTTGTTCATGGATGGCCTGGTCACACGGAAGACAAAGGTGGCGGCAACGCAGCAGCGTTGGCAGGAAAGGCCGCCGGTGCCTGAAGCACGGGCGGCCGGTACGGGCCAGCGAGGGGGGACACTTCAGCGCCCCCCGGCAGGATCAGCGCTGGTCCAGCGGCACGAAGGCCTGGTCTTCCGGGCCGGTGTAATTGGCCGAAGGACGGATGATCTTGCCGTCGATGCGCTGCTCGATCACATGCGCACTCCAGCCGGCGGTGCGCGCAATCACGAACAGCGGGGTGAACATGGCCGTCGGCACGCCCATCATGTGGTAGCTGACCGCGCTGAACCAGTCCAGGTTGGGGAACATCTTCTTGATATCCCACATCACCGTCTCCAGACGCTCGGCGATGTCATACATCTTGCGGTTGCCGGCCGCATCAGACAGCTCGCGGGCCACGGTCTTGATCACCTCGTTGCGCGGATCGGACACGGTGTAGACCGGGTGGCCGAAACCGATCACCACTTCCTTGCGCTCGACCCGGGCACGGATGTCGGCCTCGGCTTCGTCGGCGGTCTCGTAACGCTGCTGCACCTCGAAGGCCACTTCATTGGCGCCACCGTGCTTGGGGCCGCGCAGCGCACCAATGCCGCCGGCAATGCAGCTGTACATGTCCGACCCGGTGCCGGCAATTACCCGGCTGGTGAAGGTGGAAGCGTTGAACTCGTGCTCGGCATACAGGATCAGCGAGGTGTGCATCGCATCGACCCAGCTCTTGGGCGCCGGTGCGCCGTGCAGCAGGTGCAGGAAGTGGCCGCCGATGGAGTCATCGTCGGTCTCCACGTCGATGACCTTGCCGTTGTGGCTGTAGTGGTACCAGTACAGCAGCATCGAGCCCAGGCAGGCCATCAGTTTGTCGGCGATGTCACGCGCGCCGGCATGGTTGTGGTCATCCTTTTCCGGCAGCACGCAGCCCAGCACCGAGACACCGGTGCGCATCACGTCCATCGGGTGGGCCGAGGCGGGCAGTTCCTCCAACGCGCCCTTGACCGCGGCGGGAATGCCGCGCAGGGCCTTCAGCTTGGCCTTGTAGCCGGCCAGCTCGGCGCGGTTGGGCAGCTTGCCGTGCACCAGCAGGTGGGCGATTTCCTCGAACTCGCAAGTGCGCGCCAGATCCAGGATGTCGTAGCCACGGTAGTGCAGGTCATTGCCTGAACGGCCCACCGTGCACAGCGCGGTGTTGCCGGCGGCATGCCCGGACAGGGCAACGGACTTCTTCGGCTTGAACGCCGGGGCAGCAGTGGTTTCGCTCATCTTTTCCCTCCAGAAAATGGTGCGTATGCCGGCCAGCAGGGCAGGCAGCCAGCTGGCCAATTGGCCCCGAGGGCCACCCCTGCATCATTGCCGAGACACAAGCGGAAGATACAAAGCACTGATTTTATTGACCAGAAGTTTCAAACGGTGCAAATTTCCGTTACATACGTTTCAATCAATGGAATTTGAAACATGAGCAACAACCTGCCCCTGCCGGTGATCTGGACAGTCAGTGTCTCGCGTCTGGCCGGGCTGTTGGCCGATGTGGCCCTGGAATATGCCGACCGTGCCCGTTTCCATGCCATCGACCTGGCTTTCGAGCAGGCCCAGCAGGTCATTGATCAACGCCTGCACCGCGAACACTGCGACGTGGTGGTGGCCGGTGGGGCCAACGCGGCCTTCCTGCGCGGGCGTCTGCAGGTTCCGCTGGTCACCGTGCAGGCATCGGGCTTTGACCTGATCGGCGCGCTCACCCGCGCCCGCCGCATCCACCCCCGGGTCGGCCTGGTCACCCATGCCGGTGACCTGCCCGATATCGACCCGTTCGCCCAGGCTTATGGCCTGGGCCTGCAGCATCGCAGTTTCGATACCCGCGAAGAGGCTCGCGACTGCGTGGCCGACCTCAAGGCCCGTGGCATCGGGGTGATTGTCGGCACCGGCATGGCCATCGATTTTGCCGAGGCCAATGGTCTGCCCGGGGTGTTGCTGTATTCGGCCGATGCGGTACGTCGCAGCTTCGACCAGGCCCTGGCCCTGGCCCAGCCGGAAACCGCAGCCGTCCCCCGCCCTGCCCCCCGGCGCAGCGGCCGCCAGCCAGCGCGCCAGGTCCTGCTCGGTGAAAGCCCGGCGATGCAGGTCCTGCGCCAGCAGGTCGCGCTGTTCGCAGCGCAATCCATGCCCGTGGTGATCAGCGGTGAAAGCGGCACCGGCAAGGGGCTGGTGGCGCGCCAGCTGCACGCCGCCAGCGCGCGCAATGGCCGCCTGCACACCCTGGCCTGCAGTGGTCAGGAGGCCGCCCTGCTGGAAACCGAACTGGGTTTGAACACCGCCAGCCAGCGCAGCCCGCTGCTCGATGCGGCGTCTGCCGGCAGCCTGCTGCTGGACAACGTTGATGAACTGCCGCTGGCCCTGCAGGGCCGCTTGCTGCGCCTGCTCGATGCCACCGCCCATGCCCGCAGCCATGGCGCCGGCCAGGACGTGCGCATCCTGGCCAGCTGCAGCGCGCCGCTGGCCCAACGGGTGGCCGAGGGCCGCTTCCGCCAGGACCTGTACCACCGTCTGGCCGGGCTGTCGCTGGCCGTGCCGCCACTGCGTGAACGCGGTAATGATGCCGCCCTGCTGCTGGATCACTACCTGGCCCTTGGCGGGCCGGTGGTGCCATTGTCCGCGCCGGCGCGCGACACCCTGCTGGCCCAGGACTGGCCGGGCAATGTGCGCCAGCTGCGCAACCTGGCCGAACGCATCGCCCTGTACTGGCGCCAGCGCCCGATCGGTGCAGTGGAAAACCACCACTTGCAGCAATGGCTGCCGGAACTGTCAACCGGCGTGGCGGCACCACCGGCCGCGGCCAGCACCGCCCGCCGCCCCGATGCAGACAGCCTGCGCCAGCAATGGCGGCGTCTGGGCGGCGACCGCCAGCGCCTGATGCAGCACTACCAGGTATCGCGCACCACCCTGTGGCGCTGGATGCGCGCTGCCGGGCTGGACTAGCCGTCCACGTACAACTGCACTGCCGCCACCTCGATCAGCGGGTGGCGCCAGGGATGGTGCGGGCGTATGCCCAGCTCGACGATGCGCTGCAGCCGCTGCGCATCACACGGCAGGTGGAAGCTCAGGCAGACACTGGGCAGGCGCTGCAATTGCCCTGCCTGGCCCTGCGCCGCGGTGGTGCCCGGCAAGGGCCGGTACTGTTCAATGCCGGCGGCCTGCTCGAACAGGCCACTGTCATAGCCCCCGGCGGCCAGCGTATCCACCGCCAGGATGCCCTCGCGCACGGCCGCCAGCGCAGCCGGCGGCACCTGCACACTGACCCGCCACATCGGCTGCAGGGTCATGCCGGTTACGGATACAGCAAGCGCTGCGACCACTGGCCGTCATCGCCGCGCTCGATGCACACACGCTCGTGCAGGCGGTAGCCGGCCCCATACCAGAACTCGAAACTGCGCGGCACCACACGCAGGCCGCTCCAGCCCGGCGGACGCGGCACCGGGCCATCGGCAAAACGGGCTTCCTCGCGGGCCAGACGCTGCTCGAAGGTGGCCACATCGGGCAGGGTCTGCGACTGCAGCGAGGCCCAGGCGCCGAGCTGGCTCATCCGCGGCCGGCTGGCGAAATAGGCATCGGCCTCGGCGGCCTCCACCTGTTCCACGTCCCCTTCGATACGCACCTGGATGCCGGCCTGGCGCAGGTGGCGCCACAAAAACAGCAGGGCACAGGCCGGGTTGGCAGCCAGCTCGCGGCCCTTGCGCGACTCCAGGTGGGTGTAGAAGACAAAACCACGCGCATCAAAGGCCTTGAGCAGCACCGTGCGCGAGGACGGCCGCCCGGCCGCATCAACGCTGGCCACGACCATCGCATTGGGGTCGGCCATGCCACTGTTGGCCGCTTCTTCCAGCAGGCCGGCAAAGGTGGCCAGGGCCTTGTTGTACAGCTCGCTCATCGCGCATCCATCGGGAGGACCAGGAAGACGCTATTGTCGCCACATGTCCGTGCCCGCGCCTACTGCCCTGCCTGCCGCTGCCCGGCAACTGGCCTCCCACCTGCTGGCCAGCCGGCCGCCTGCGCACGGGCAGATGCAGGTGATCGGCCTGGCCGCCCCGCCCGGCAGCGGCAAGAGCACCGTCGCCGAGGCCATGGTTGCCCAGGCCCGCCAGCAGGGCCTGCGCGCGGCCAGCCTGTCACTGGATGATGTGTATCTGCCGCGCCGACAACGGCAACAGCTGGCCGCACGGATACATCCATTACTGGCCACCCGTGGCCCGCCGGGCAGCCATGACCTGGCACTGGCCCTGTCGGTAATCACGACCCTGCGCAACGGTCAGGCCTGTGCCTTGCCGCGTTTTGACAAGCTGGCCGACGAACGCCTGCCGCCCACGCAATGGCTGCAGGCCGGGGCCGGCCTGCAGTTGCTGGTACTGGAAGGCTGGATGCTGGGCGTCGGGCCACAGGACCCGGCCGCGCTGGTCATGCCGGCCAATGCGCTGGAGCGCGAACACGATGCCGATGGCCGCTGGCGGCGCTGGTGCAACCAGCGGCTGCAGCGCGACTACCCCGCGCTGTGGCAATGCATCGACTGGCTGTGCGTGCTGCAGCCGCCGGATTGGGAAACCGTGCTGGGCTGGCGCATCGAGCAGGAACAACGGCTGGCCGCCAGCCAGGGCCGCATGGGCATGGATGCGGCGGCAGTGGCGCGTTTTCTGCAGCATTTCGAACGGGTCGGACGGCATGCGATGGCCACCCTGCCGGCGATCGCGGCGCTGTGCCTGCCACTGGATGCACAGCGCCGCGTGCTGCCGGCCTGAATACCGGGGCCGGCTCACTCCACCAGGAAGGTCACCCGCATATTGACCCGCCATTCGCTGATTTCACCGCTGGCATCGGTCTGCACCTTGATCTCGTTGACCCAGGCTCCCTGGACTCCCTTGACCGTGCTGGCCACCTTCTTCAGGCCGCTGCGCACGGCGTCCTCGACGCTGGTCTTGGACGAGGCACTGACTTCAATCACTTTGGCTACGGACATCGACACCACTCCTGTTGAGCATTGGCACATGCGCCAGCGCCGATGGTCACCGCCCACGTGTTAAGCCGGTGCCTGCGAAATGCTAGGATCGGTAGCGATGAACCCTTCCAGCAACCTTGTATTCATCGGCCCCACCGGCGCCGGAAAGACCAGCCTGGGACGCCGCGTTGCCGAGCGCTTCGGCCTGCGTTTCATCGACCTGGATGCGCTGGTCAGCGAGCTGGCCGGCAGCAGCATCGGCGGCCTGTTCGAGCACCTGGGCGAGGCCGGCTTCCGCGAGCATGAGTCACGCGCCCTGGCCCGGGCCCTGTCCGGGGATGGTGTACTGGTGGCCACCGGCGCCGGCGCGGTGCTGGCGCCAGCCAACCGCGAACTGATGACCCGCCGCGCCTTCGTGGTCCACCTGCATGTCAGCGTGCAGTCCCAGGTCGAACGTTTGGCCCGTGACCGCAGCCGGCCATTGCTGCAACGCCCCGACCGTGACCAGGTGCTGGCCGGCATGGCCGCCCAACGCGACCCGCTGTATCGCCAGCTGGGCCAGCTGTGCCTGGACACCGACCGTTTCATTCCTGCCGAAGCCACCGCCCAGCTGGTGCTGCAGCTGGCCAGCCAATGGCAACAACTCACTCCCCCGAGCCCCGCATGACCGCCATCCGTCAGGTCGCCGTCCATGGCGACAATCCGTACACCATCCATATCGGCCACGGTCTGCTCGATGACGGCGCCCTGATCGGCCGCCATATCCGCGGCCGCCATGTGCTGATCGTCAGCGATGACCAGGTGGCCCCGCTGTATCTGGACGGTGTGCGTGCCGCCCTGCTGGCCGCCCGCCCGGAACTGCAGATCGGCGCCCATGTAATCCCGGCCGGCGAAGCCTCCAAGACCCTGGACAACTTCGGCCAGGTGATCCAGTCGCTGGCCGTACTGGGCGCCACCCGTGATGCCTGCGTGCTGGCCCTGGGCGGCGGCGTGGTCGGTGACATGGCCGGGTTCGCCGCCGCCTGCTGGATGCGCGGCATCGACTGCGTGCAGCTGCCCACCAGCCTGCTGGCGATGGTGGACTCCGCCGTCGGTGGCAAGACCGCGGTGGACCTGCCCCAGGGCAAGAACCTGGTCGGCGCGTTCCACCCGCCGCGCGCGGTGATTGCCGATACCGCCACCCTGGCCACCCTGCCGCCGCGCGAGCTGCGCGCCGGCATGGCCGAGGTGATCAAGTACGCAGCGATCCGCGACCTGCGCTTTGCCCAGTGGCTGGCCCAGGACCGCCATGCCCTGCTCGATGGTCAGGCCGATGTGCTGGCCCTGGCCATTGCCGCCAGCTGTGAGCACAAGGCCGAGATCGTGGCCCGCGACCCCACCGAAAAGGGCGAGCGCGCCCTGCTCAACCTCGGCCACACCTTCGGCCATGCGATTGAAACCGCCCAAGGCTATGGCGCCCCGGGCAGCGACAACCTGATCCATGGCGAGGCGGTGGCGGTGGGCATGGTGCTGGCCGCGCGGCTGTCGGCCGCACTGGGTATGGCCACCGAGCGTGATGCCGATGCACTGGCCGAGCTGCTGACCGCCTTCGACCTGCCGACCCGGATTCCCGCAGGGCTGGACCACACCCAGCTGCTCGCCCATATGCGCCTGGACAAGAAGAACAGCGCCGGTGCCCTGCGCCTGATCCTGTGGCGGGCCTTCGGCGAGGCGGTGATCGTGCCGGACGTGGACGAATCGGCGGTGCTGGCAGTACTGGCCAACGGCTGAGCGCCGGCCTGCGCGCCAGCCAGGCAACGGCTGGCGGGCGGCAGACCCCGACGATGCTGGCGCTTTCAATGCCAGCTTGCCGCTACAATCAGGCCCATGCGCGTTTTCCTGCAAACCATTCCGGCCGACAACGAAGCGCCGAAATACCTCCGCCTGACCCTGCAGCGTGACCTGCTGGGCAGCTGGGAGCTGTTGCGTGAAACCGGCCACATCGGTGGCCGCAGCCAGTTGCGCCGGGAACTGTTTTCCGATGTCCAACAGGCCACGGCCGCCCTTGAAAAAGCCCGCGACCTGCAAGTAAAGCGCGGCTTTCAGGTGACCTTTGTCAGCGGCAGCACGCCGTGACCAGGCCCACCGTTGACCTACCGGGCGCTGACACAGCCGCCCCACTGCGAGTATGCCAATGACCACCCCGCTGAAGAATGACCGTTTCCTGCGCGCCCTGCGCCGCGAGCCCGTTGACTGCACCCCCGTCTGGCTGATGCGCCAGGCCGGCCGCTATCTGCCGGAGTACCGCGCCACCCGGGCCAAGGCCGGTTCGTTCCTGGCGATGGCCAAGAACCCGCAGATTGCCTGCGAGGTCACCCTGCAGCCCCTGCAGCGTTTCGAGCTGGATGCGGCGATCCTGTTTTCCGACATTCTCACCGTGCCTGATGCAATGGGCCTGGGGCTGTACTTTGTCGACGGCGAGGGCCCCAGGTTCGAGCGCCCGATCCGCACCGCCGCCGATGTCGCCCGCCTGGCCGTACCGGACATGGAGGACGACCTGGGCTATGTGATGGACGCAGTACGGGTGATCCGCCGCGAACTGGACGGCAAGGTGCCGTTGATCGGTTTTTCCGGCAGCCCGTGGACCCTGGCCTGCTACATGGTGCAGGGCGGCGGAAGCAAGGATTTTGCCAGGATCAAGGCCATGGCCCTGAACGAACCGGCCACCTTGCACAAGCTGCTGGAAGTGATCACCGATGCGGTGATCGCCTATCTGGCCGCCCAGCGCGCCGCCGGTGCCCAGGCCCTGCAGCTGTTCGACACCTGGGGCGGGGTGCTGTCGCCGGCGATGTACCGCGAGTTCTCGCTGCGTTACATGCAGCGCATTGCCGCCGAGCTGGACCGTGGCCAGGGGGCTGAGCGCACCCCGCTGATCCTGTTCGGCAAGGGCACCGGCCAGTACGTGGCCGAGCTGGCCGCCACCGGCACCGACGGTGTCGGCGTGGACTGGACCATTTCCCTGGACCAGGCCGCACGCGCGGCCGGTGGCCGGGTTGCCCTGCAGGGCAACCTGGACCCGACCACCCTGTACGGCAGCCCGGAAGCGATCGAACGCGAAGTGGCCCGCACCCTGGACAGCTACCGCGACGGCAACAACGGTTCGCGCGAAGGCCACATCTTCAACCTCGGCCACGGCATGTCCCCGGACATGAACCCCGAACATGTCGGTGTGCTGGTGGACGCGGTGCACCGCCACAGCGCGCGCTGATCCGCTGCCCCGACGGCGGCCGGCAGTCGCCAACAGGCCGGGCCAGCAGCCCGGCCTGTTTCATTGTGGGCCGCCGCTCACCGCCGGGTCGGTCTGTGCGGCTGCCATCGCCTCGTGGATGGCCTTATCCAGCATCTGCCCGGTTACCGGCTTGCGCAGGAAACCATTGAAACCACTGGCCATGGCCTGTTCAGCGGCCTCCGCATCCGCGCGCGCGGTCACGGCCAGCAACGGCAGCTGATGGCCCATTGCACGCAACTGGCTGGCCAGCTGCAGGCCATCGATGCCCGGCAGGTCCAGGTCCAGCAAGGCAATGTCATAGGACTGCGCGCTCAGTTCGGACAGTGCGGCCAGGCCATGGCCGACATGCAGCACGCGATGCCCACGCACCTGCAGCAAGCCACAGATGACCTCGGCCACGGTCAGGTCATCCTCCACCAGCAGGATCGCCAGGCCCTGGCGTTCGGGCAGCAGCGGCGCCGCCTGCTCTGCCGGCACCCGGATCTCCCAGGCCAACGGCAGCTGCACGCTGAAGCGCGCACCACGGCCGGGCTGGCTGTCCACGCTGATCGCCCCGCCCATGGCCACCGCCAGTTCGTTGCTGATCGACAGGCCCAGGCCGCTGCCGCCATAACGTTCGGCCGTCCGCGCGCCGTCGGCCTGTTCGAAACGCTTGAACAGACGCTGCATCTGCGCATCGGCAATGCCCGGCCCGGTATCGATGACCTCCAGCAACAGACCCGGCGACTGCTCCGATACCACCACCCGCAGGGTGACCTGACCGCTGGCGGTGAACTTGATCGCATTGCCCAGCAGGTTGAGCATGATCTGGCGCAGGCGCAGGGCATCACCCAGCACATGGGTATGGGCGGCAAACACCTGTTCGGTGACAAAGTGCAACTGCTTGGCTTGGGCCAACGGCTGCATCAGCACCACCACCTGCTGCACCTGGGCGGCCAGGTCCACCCATCCCTGCTGCAGCTCCAGCTTGCCGGCCTCGATCCGGGCCAGGTCCAGCGCGTCATTGACCAGACGCAGCAGGTGCTCGCCGGCCTGCTGGATCGACTGCGCATAACCGCGCTCGCGGCTGGGCAGGACCGAGGACAGCAGCAGTTCGCTCATGCCCAGCACACCGGTCAACGGGGTGCGCACCTCGTGACCGAGATTGGCCAGGAAACGGGTCTTGGCCAGCGATGCCTGCTCGGCCACCTCGCGCGTGTGCCGGGCCAGGTCCAGCTCGTTGCTGCGTTGCAGACGGCGCCGGTACAGGCGCAGCCCGCCCCAGACCAGCAGCGCCAGCAACAACACGTAGACCATGATGCCAGCCCGGCTGGCCCACCACGGCGGCAGCACCCGGAACTCGAGCACCTGCACCGCCGACCAGATGTTGTCAGCGTTACGCGCCTGGATCTGCAGGCGGTAATTGCCCGGCCTCAGGTTGGAGAAAATGCGCTCGCCATGGTTGCCGACCTCGACCCAGTCCGGGTCGAAGCCATCAAGCTTGAAGCGGTACAGGTTGCCGCTGCCGTCGGCAAAGGACAGCAGGCGCGCATTGACCTGCAGGTCACGCATGTCCGGCTCGATCAACAGCGGGGTCTGGTGGGTCAGGTCGCGCTGCTCGTCGCCCTGGCGCACGTTCACCCGCTCCACTGCCAACACCTGGCGCAGCTTGCTGGGCACCAAGGCGGCCGGGTCCAGCAGCAGCAGTCCGAAGGCGGTGGCCGCATACACCTGGCCGCGGCTGTTCATGCCCAGGGTGTTGCCGACCAGCTCCTGGCTGCGCAAGCCGTCCTTGACCCCGAACTGGCGTACGCTGCGGCTGGCCAGGTCAACCCGGTACAGGCCACGCGGGGCACTGACCCAGGCCACCCCATGGACATCAAGCACCAGCCCGTTGGGAGTGATGTGCGGGTAGCCGCTGCGCTGGTCGATGCGGTCCAGCTTGTGCAGCCGGCCATCGCGTAGCAGGTGCAGACTCAGCGCTCCCTGGTGACCGAGCCAGAGCACGTCGTCAACACTGAAACGCATTGCATGCACTGCCGAACGCGGCGACCCGGGCACCTCGACAAAGGCCTGACGGGATTCATCGAAGCGGCGTACCCCGTCCTCGGTTCCCAGCCAGAGTTGATCATCCGGGCCGCACTGGGCGGTATGCGGCAACTGTGCCCGTGGTTGTTGCTGAGCCACGTTGTAGGCCCAGACGATGCGCCCGCCCGGTTCGCGCAGCTGGATGCCGCCTTCGCCACTGATCGCCCAGACCCGGCCCTGGTTGCAGCGGATCAGGCGGGCGATGGTGCCCGCCGGGGCCGGGTCGTCAGGGTCATCGTCATACCAGCGGCGCAGCCGGCCACTGCCGGGCTCGATGCGGATCAGCTGGTGATGGGTGCCGATCCAGACCCCGCCCTGCCCGTCCTCGACCACCGAGCGCAGCCAGGTCGCCCCCAGTGGCTGGTCCAGGTAATGCTCGACCTGGCCACTGCGCAGGTCCAGATGGTCCAGCACCCCGCCGCTGCCGACCACCCACAGGCCATCGCGCGAGGACGGAGCCAACGCCGTGGCCAGGGGGTTGCGCAGCCCGTTGCGGCTGGCCCGCTCGCCCTGCAACTGGGTGAACTGGCGCCAGTTGGCCGGCAGGTACCACAGGCCATTGTCCATGCTGCCGAACCACAGCCCGCCCTCGCGATCCTCGTAACCGAGCATCCACGACGGCCGCACCGCACGTCGGGCCATGCTGCTGAACACCGGCACATCGGCCACCCAGTGGTTGTCACGGCTCAGGCCCAGGCCGCCACGGGTGTCATACCAGTACTCGCCACGGCTGTCCTGGACCAGCAGCTGCAGGGCCTGTTTGCCCGGTTCGGCCTGCAGCACAGGCTCCTGGATCCGGCCTTCGGCATCGACCCAGACCATGCCACGGCTGGTGCCTACCCACAGCCGCCCCTCGCGGTCGGTCTGCAGGGTGTTGATGAACGGCGATGGCAGCTGCTCCAGCGGCAGGCGCTCGAAGTCGGCGCCGGTCCAGCGCGCGACCCCGTTCTGCGTACCCACCCAGAGCTGGCCGTCATCGGTGACCAGCAACTGGCCGACCGCCCGCGACGGCAACGAGCGCGGGTTGCCGGCCTCGGGCAGGAAGGCGCGGATGGTGTAGTCCGGGGCCAGCCGGTACAGCCCGGCATTCTCGGTGCCGAACCAGACCGCGCCGTCGGCGGTGGAGGTCACCGCCCAGATCCGGTTGGATCCCATCTGCGGGTAAGCCTGCTGATCGAAATAACGGAAATTGCGCCGATCGGCGCTGAGCATGACCAGGCCGGCCGAATCGGTACCCACCCACAGCTGGTTGCTGGCATCCACATGCACCGCCCACAGCGCGTTGTCACGCAAGCCGTTCTCCGTGCGCCAGGTACGGAAATCTCGGCCGTCGTAGCGGGCCAGGCCATCGGCACTGGCCAGCCACAGGTAGCCGAAGCGGTCCTCGGCCAGGGAACGGATGTTGGACGAAGGCAGGCCATCGGCCACGGTGAACTCACGCAGGTAAGGCTGGGACTGCATCCGTGCCTGCGCCGGCAGCGGCCCGGCCAGGGCGCGTGGCGGCAGTGGCCACAGACAGCCCAGCAGGATCCACAGCATTATCCAGCGGCAAGCATTCAAACCAGCGTCTCCTTCGTGCGGGTGTCGCGCTCGCGCATCATTTCCACCAATGCCTCGGCCAGCAACACACCGGTTACCGGCTTGCGCACATAGGCATCAAATCCGGCCTGGCGGACCTGGTTTTCGGCATCGGCATCGGCACGCGCGGTCACCGCCAGCAGGGGCACCCCCATGCCCATCGCCCGGATCTGCCGGGCCAGGTCCAGGCCATCCAGGCCAGGCAGGTCCAGATCCAGCAAGCCGACATCAAATTGCTCGGTCACCATCAGCGACAACGCCTGCAGGCCGTTGAGCGCATGGCTGACCTGGTGCCCACGGGCCTGCAACAGGGCACAGATCACCTCGGCCACAGTCTGGTCATCTTCCACCAGCAACACCCGCAACGCCTGCCGCGGGCCACCATCGGGCTGCGGCTCCCCACCGGCAGGCAGTGTCTCCAGGCGCCAGCGCAGCGGCAACTGGACAGCAATGCAATTGCCGCCGGCACGCTGGCTCTGGTACTGGATGCTGCCGCCCATGGCCCGCACCAGCTCGCGGCTGATGGCCAGGCCAACCCCACCCCCGGCCACCCGCGCCACCGCATTGTCCTGGCCACTGAAACGCTCGAACACCTGCTGTTGGTGTTGCGCACTCAGGCCCGGGCCGGTGTCATGCACTTGCAGGCACAGGCTGCGGCCGAGTGAATCAAGCGTGATGCGCACCCCGACCTCGCCCGCAGGCGTGTGCCGGATCGCATTGAGCAGCAGGTTGTTGAGCACCTGGCGCAGGCGCACCCGGTCGCCCTGCACCAGCACCCGCCCGGGCAGACCTTCGGGTGCAAGCAACTGCAGGCCACGGGCCTGGGCACGCTCGCGAGCCGGTGCCAGCACCTCGGCCAGCAGGCTGTCGAGGACGAAATCCTGGCATTGCAGCTGCAGTTGGCCGGCCTCGATCCCGGCCATGTCCAGCGCATCGTCGAGCAGACCGAGCAGCTGCGCACCGGCACTGCGGATGCCACTGACCCACTCATGCTGGCGCGCTTCCAGCTCGGTGGCGATCAGCAGCTCGCTCATGCCCATCACCCCGGTCAACGGGGTGCGTACCTCGTGGCCGAGTGCCGAAAGGAAGTGGCTCTTGAACCGCGATGACTGCTCGGCCAGCTGCTTGCCCTGCTGCAGCTCGCGCCAGCGCTGGCGCTGCAGCGCCCGGCGTTCAAGCAGCCACCAGACCAGTACCAACAGCAACAGCGCGCACAGCCCCCACAGCAGCCGGGCCTGCGTGGTGGCCCACCAATGCGGCAGCACGCGCAGCGGCAGCATGGTGGAGGCAGTCCACCCCGATTGTCCCGAGCGGGCCTGGATCTCCAGCCGGTAATCCCCGGCCGGCAGGCCGGTCAGGCTGCGCTGTCCGGCGCTGCCCACCTCGGTCCATGCGTTTTCTTCCCCCTGCAAGCGGAAACGGTAGCGCTGGGTGCCACGCCCGGCATGGGTCAGCAGCCGTGCACTGACCTGCAGCTCGCGCTGCCCCGGCTGCAGCACCACCATCCCACCACGGCGCTGTGCCGGCTGCAGGCGGCCGCTGTCGGCCGCGCGTGCCATCACCTCGGTGATCAACAATTGCGAGGCAGGCAGCCTGACCGGTGCCTGGTCCAGCTCGAAGTGGACCAGCCCGCCGGTGTTCAGGGCCAGCCCCTGGCCGCCATTGCGGCTGGGCGGATGGTCCAGGAATTCGGTTTCCGCCAGGCCCTCGCCGGCGCCGAACAGCTGCACCTCGCGCCGGCCGGACCAGCGCACCAGGCCGCGCGAGCTGGTGGCCCAGACCTGTCCACTGTCGGCCACCAGCAGCCCGCCCAGGCCAACGGCCGGTACACCTTCGGCCGGGCCCACCCATTGCTGCAGCTCCAGCTGACTGTCCTTCCAGCGGTAACGACCGATCAGGCCCTCGCCAGCCAGCCAGACCAGGTCCTGGTAGGCAAACACGATGTCGTAGATGGCTGTCGCCGCCGGCAGGCCACGCACCGTGGTCAGCCGGTTGTCGTGCCAGCGCTGCAGCCCGCCTTCACTGGCAATCCACAGGCTGCCATCCGGGGCCGGGCGCAGCTGGTGCACCAGCTCATCCAGCAGCCCCTCCGGTCCACCACGCTGCAACTGGCGGATCAACTCGCCATCGGCAGTGCGCTGCTGCAGGCCCTGGCCATGGATGAACATCCAGATGCTGCCGTCGGGCATCAGGCTCATCATGTCCACGCGCTGGAACGGGGCATCGCCGGCGGCAATCTGCCGGCTGCTGATGCGCCCGCTGTGGCGTTCATACCAGAACAACTGGCCACGGCCACCGAGCAGGATGCGGCCGTCGGGCAGCACCAGCACCGACCACAGGGCCTTGCCCCCGACCTGTTCCCGGCTGAGCAGGCGGCTCAGCTGGCCCTGCCCGTCCAGACGCAGCAGGCCGGCATCGCTGGTGATCAGGAAGCCATCGCCATCGGCGGTGCTGCGGGTCATGCCGATGCTTTCCAGCGGCTGTCCCTGGAACTGGGTGATGCTGGCAAAGCGCCGCCAGTGCGGTGGCAGATAGGCCAGGCCCTGACTGTAGGTGGCAAACCACAGCCCACCCTCGTGGTCATGCAGCATGTCCAGCACGGTGCTGCCGGGCATCCACAGGCCGGCCGCCGCGCCGCCCTGCAGCTGCTGCATGTGGCCTTCACGCTGCAGGTACAGCCCGGCCGCCGTTCCCAGCCAGTAAGCGCCCTGGTGGTCCTGCAGCACGCTGGCCGAGCGCAGCGCCTCCCCCTGCGGCCCACGCACCGGGCTGGCTGTGTCATGGTCGATGCGCAACTGCCACAGCTGCTCGCTGCCGCCGACCCAGACCCGGCCGTCGTTGTCCACGCTGATGCGGGTGATTGCCTGCTGGCCCAGGCTGGCAGGCGCCACCGGGTGCAGGCGGCCGTTTTCCCAGCGGACCAGGCCGGCACCGGTGCCGATCCACAGTCGCCCGCGCGGATCAGCGCGCAAGGCGTAGATATGGCCATTGTCCAGCTGCCCGGGCCCCACTCCGATCTGCTCGATACGGCCATCGGCCAGCACCCGGCACAAGCCGTTGCCATTGCCGCCGATCCACAGGTCACCATCCATCCATGCCAGTGACCACACCTGGGTGCCACAGCGCAGGGAAATTTCCGGGAAGGCATCAAAGCCACTGCCATCGGCACGCAGCCGCAACACCCCCACACCATTGCTGCCGACCCAGACCCGATCCTTGTCGTCGATGGCCAGCGATTCGATGTAATTGAGCGGCAACGAGGCGGCCACACCGTACTCGTGCTGCCAGACCCGGATGCTGCTGCCGTCCATCCGCGCCAGGCCATCGGCGGTGGCCGCCCAGACATTGCCGCGGCTGTCGCGGGCCAGCTGCAGCACCTGGCGCGAAGGCAGGCCGTCGGCCGCCAGCAAGCGCTGCATCCGCGGCGAATCCAGCACCGCCGCCGTCGCCGGCATCAGCCAGGCAACAAGCCACAACAGAACCAGTACCCGGCAAGCCTTGCCGGTGGGAAAGCCGTTTTTACGGTTATTGCGCATCGCCCTGCGCCCCCAGCGCGCCATCATCCCTTGGCATCCGCCGGCAGTTTAGCCGCCCGGAGGGCTCTGTACACCCGTGCCTGCCGGCTACACTGCAGGCCCAGCCAACGTGAGGCAACCACGATGCGTGCATTGCTTGCCACCAGCCTGCTGCTCGCCAGCGCGCCTGGTTCCGCCGCCCTGCCGGTCTGGCAGGTGGACCCGGTCCACAGCAAGGTGCTGGTGGCGGTCGACCACGCCGGGTTTTCACGCTCGCTGGCCCTGCTGCCGGTCAGCTCCGGGCAGCTGTACTACGACCCGGCCGACCCGGCCACGGCCAGCATCGAGGTGGTGCTGGAACCAGCCCAGCTGGATTTTGGCAACCCGCGCTGGAATGCGGCGGTGCATGGCAGCGGCCTGCTGGCCGTGCAGGCCCACCCGCAGGCCCGCTTCCGCTCGACCCGGGTCCACGTGGCCGACGATGGCCAGCTGTTGATCGAAGGCAGTCTGGAACTGCGCGGGACCACCCTGCCGGTGCAACTGCAGGCCCGGCGCAACGGCCAGCGCCGCCATCCACTGCCGCCGTTCCGGCAGACTGCCGGCTTCTCGGCCACCGCCGAACTGTCACGCGCCGCCTTCGGGGTCTCGGCCTGGCCGGGCATGGTCGGCGACACGGTGCAACTGCAGATCGAGCTGGAAGTCACCCGCCGCAGCCAGACCGGCAGCAGCGTCGACGCCGACGGACAATCCTGAGCCTGGCTCAATCCGCACTGCCGGCCGGCAGCGCCTGCAACCAGGCCCGCAGCCGTGGCGGATCGAATGGCCACTCCAGTGCCTGGCCACCAGCGGCCACCAGCACCGGCACCCGGCTGCCCCAGGCCGCCTCCAGTGCCGGCTGGCCATCGATGAACACACTGTCAAACTGCGGCGTACGCACCGCTGCCAGCACCGCCAGTGCCTGGTCGCACAGGTGGCAATCATCGCGTTGATAAAGCTGCAAGCGCATCCGCCCCCCTTGGTGTCTGCTGCAGCGCAAACAATACCCTGCCTGCTTCCCACCTAGAATAGGCGGCCTTGCACCATGATCAAGCAGCACGCATGTCCGTCTCCACGTTCGACCTGTTCAAAATCGGCATTGGCCCCAGTTCCTCGCACACCGTCGGCCCGATGCGCGCAGCCGAACGCTTCGTCCACCGCTGGCTGCTTGACCCGGGCCAATTGCAGGCCACCGTACGCATCCGTGCCGAGGTATTCGGCTCACTGGCCCTGACCGGCCGTGGCCACGGCACCGACACCGCCGTGCTGCTGGGGCTGGAAGGCCACCGGCCCAACCAGATCGACCCGGACATCATCCCCCAGACCCTGGCCCGCATCCGTTCGAGCAAGCGCATCAACCTGATGGGCCAACATGTGATCGCGTTCGATGAAAAGCGCGACCTGGCCATGAACAAGCGCCAGAAGCTGCCCTACCACACCAACGGCATGCGCTTTACCGCCTTCGACGCGGCCGGTGCGGTGATTGCCACCCGCGACTATTACTCGGTGGGTGGCGGCTTCGTGGTCAATGCCGACGATGCGGCAGATGACCGCATCGTGCCTGACCAGACCCCGCTGCCCTACCCGTTCAAGAGCGGCGACGAACTGCTGGCCCAGTGCGCACGCAGCGGTCTGTCGATCGCCCAGCTGATGTTCGAAAACGAAAAATGCTGGCGCAGCGAGGAGCAGATCCGCGAGCGACTGCGCGAAATCTGGGACGCGATGCAGGCCTGCGTCAGCCGTGGCATCCGCTCCGAAGGCACCCTGCCCGGCGGGCTCAAGGTCGGCCGCCGGGCCCCGGCGCTGCACCGCGAGCTGTCCGCACGGCCGGAAGCGGCCATGCGCGACCCGTTGACCACGCTGGACTGGGTCAATCTGTACGCGCTGGCGGTGAACGAGGAAAACGCCGCAGGTGGCCGCGTGGTCACCGCACCGACCAATGGCGCGGCCGGCATCATTCCTTCGGTGCTGCACTACTACGACCGTTTCTGCCCGGGCAGCAACGAGCAGGGGATTTTCGACTTCCTGCTCACCGCTGCCGCGATCGGCATCCTGTACAAGGAGAACGCCTCGATTTCCGGCGCCGAAGTTGGCTGCCAGGGCGAGGTCGGTGTGGCCTGTTCGATGGCTGCCGGTGGCCTGATGGCCGCACTGGGGGGCAAGCCCGGACAGATCGAGAACGCTGCCGAAATCGGCATGGAGCACAACCTGGGCCTGACCTGTGACCCGATCGGTGGGCTGGTGCAGATTCCCTGCATCGAGCGCAATGCGATGGGCGCGGTCAAGGCGATCAACGCCACCCGCATGGCCATGCGTGGCGATGGCAAGCACAAGGTCTCGCTGGACAAGGTGATCAAGACCATGCGCGACACCGGCCGCGACATGCAGGACAAGTACAAGGAAACCAGCCGCGGCGGGCTGGCGGTCAACGTCATCGAATGCTGATGCCTGCCAGCGGCAGCTGAGCCGCCTCAACGCGGCGCTGACATCGCTTGCGCAACAGTCCCCTCAAGGCCGCCAGCGCGGCCGTTTGGGGATGCGATGTTCAAACGCCGTTGCTGCCATCCCAGGCCCGGCAGGCCACTGTTGCTCTGGCTGGCCCTGATTCTGCAGGGCCTGATGGCATTGCCTGCCAGCGCGCAGCAGCCCCTGCCAGCGTTCCAACAGCTGGCCCACGACCGCTGGACCATGGACGACGGCCTTCCCTTCCCCGGCGGCTATGAGCTGGCCATCGACAAGGATGGTTTCCTGTGGCTCGGCTCGATCGCTGGCCTGGTGCGTTTTGACGGCCAGCGCTTTGTCGTCCACGACCGCAGCAATACCCCGGCCATGCAGGGCAATTTGATCCGCGGTATTGCCAGCGACGGCACCGGCCGGCTGTGGGTGGGCACCGAACGCGGGGTGATCTATCGCCAGTCCGGCCGCTTCCTGCCATTGCCGGCCCTGGCAGATCGCAACGTGTATGCGCTCGGCCCTGATGATCGTGGGGCGATGCTGCTGAGCAACGACGATGCCGTGTTCCGGGTCGGCCCACAGCTGGAGCTGGAAAAGATCCTTGCCCTGGGCTCGGTACACCTGCACCTGTCCCACGGGGGCAGCAACTGGTATGCCAGCACCGACGGGCTGTACCGCGAACATGATGGCCAGCTGCAGGCGCAGTCATTGCCGGGCCTGGGCCATGGCCATGTCGGGCTGCTGCTCAGCCAGGGCGATGCATTGCTGGCCGGCAGTACCAACGGCCTGTACCGACTCCAGCAGGGCCAGTGGCAACGCCATCCCGACCCTGACCTGCACAAGCGCATCCTGGCCATGACCGCCGACGGCCAGGGCAATGTCTGGATCAGCACCGAGCTGAAGTTGATGCGGCTGCGCGGCAGGCAGCTGGTCGAGCGGGTGGATGTCAGTGAACTGGCGCCGGCCACCCGGGCCATGCTGTTCGACCCTGCCGGGAATCTGTGGATGGCCAGCCATGCCAACGGCCTGCACCGGTTCTGGTCCGGCCTGGGCGGGTACCTGCCGATCCCGTATGACCCGGCGCAGGCACAGTTCCTGTGGGCGGTGGCTGCGTGGAAGGCAGAGCTCTATACCGCCGGCACCTACGGCCTGGCCCGGGTTGAAGGCGGGCGCCAGCGCACCCTGCCTGAAAGCGCCGGGCTGCCCATCATCTACAGCCTGTACCCGGAAGCGCAGCAGCTGCTGCTGGGCACGGTACGCGGCGTTTACCGCTACGACGGCCACCGTGTGCAGCCGGTAGCCGCCCTGGCAGCCCTTGCTGACACCCGCAGCAACACCTTCCTGCGTGATGCCGATGGCAGCCTGTGGATCGGTACCTCGCGCGGCCTGTACCGACTGGACCGGCAACAGCAGCTGCAGCGACTGAGCGGTAGCGACAACAGCACCCGCTGGGAGATCCGCGCCCTGCTGCGCAGCCGCGCCGGCACCCTGTATGCCAGCGGTGACGCAGGTGTCTGGCAGGTCACCAACGATGGGCTGCAACTGCTGCCCCTGCCCGACCCCAACCCGGGTATCTATGCGCTGCTGGAACTGGATGATGGCCGTTTGCTGGCCGGTGCCCGCGGTAGCGGCCAGCTGTATCTGCATGATGGCCAGCACTGGCTTTCACTGGACCAGGCCCGTGGCATTCCACACAACGAGGTGTATGCACTGGTGGCCGACCCAGAAGGTGGCGTACTGGTCAGCGGGCTGCGCGGCGCCTACCGCCTGGATGCACGGCAACTGGCCCTGGCCAGCGCCCAGCCCAATGCCATGCTGCGCATACAACCCGGGCTGACCCTGCACAAACGCCAGTCTCCCGGCCAACAGGTGGTGTGCTGCGTCGGTGGCGGTGATGGCCGTGGCCTGCTGCACCAGGGCCGCTATTACCTGCCCGCATCGCAGGGGCTGTATACCCTGGACACCCCGATGCACGAGGGCAGTGGCAGCAGCCAGCCACGGATCGAGCAAGTGCAGACCGGCCTGGACAGCTACCTGCCCAGTACCAGGCCACTGCAACTGGGCGCAGACGAGCGTGACCTGCGCATCAGCTTTTCGGTGCTCAACCTGTCACCGTTGCACTGGCCACGCGTGCTCTACCGCCTGGAAGGCTACGAAGACCACTGGCAGGAACTGGGCGCCGATGAACCACCCCTGGCGCGTTACACCAACCTGCCGGCCGGCAACTACCGCTTCCACGTGACCGATGCGGCCAGTGGCGCGCGTACCGCCAGCCAGTCCTTCCAGATCGCCCCTGCCTTCCATGAAACGGCGTGGTTCAAGACGCTGGCGGTGCTGGGCTGCCTGGCGCTGCTCGGCATCAGCCTGCTGCTGAACACGCGCTGGAACCGGCTGCGCACCCGGCAACTGGAAGAGTTGATCAACCACCGCACCCAGGACCTGGCGCTGGCCAATGCCCGTCTGGATACCCTGGCCCGCACCGATCCGTTGACCGGGCTGAACAACCGGCGCCATGCCGCCACGGTGATCCCGCAACGCATGAGCCATGACACTGACAGCCAGACGCTGCTGCCACAGCATCTTTTTGTCTTGATGGATGTGGACCATTTCAAGGCGATCAACGACCGCCATGGGCATGAAATTGGCGATGCGGTGCTGGTGGGCATTGCCTCGCGCCTGCGCCAGCAACTGCGCCAGGGCGACTGCCTGGCACGCTGGGGCGGCGAGGAATTCCTGATGGTCTGCTTTGACCTGCCGGTCGACGACCATGTAGCCGTTGCCGACCGCGTGCTGGCTGCGGTCAACCAGCAACCACTGATGATCCCCGGCGTGGGCAGCCTGCCGGTGAGTGTGTCACTGGGGCTGGCCTTGTTGCCTGGCCTGCCAGCCGGGCAGGCCGAGCGCTGGAAGGATGGCATCTGCCAGGCCGATGCCGCCCTGTATGCGAGCAAGCAGGCCGGGCGCAGCCGCTGGACCTTGTACACGCCGGAACAGCCGGCCGTACGCACCGGTTGAAACCGCCCCCCACAGCACCGGCCAGCAACCAGGCTCAGGCCGACAGCTGCAGCCGATCTGCAGTGTCCACCACGGCCCCGGTCGCCACCTGGGCCCGGGCCAATCCGTCCGCCAGATCCTGCAGCAGGTCCGCACAGGCCTCGATGCCCACCGAAAGCCGCAGCAGGCCATCACCGATGCCGGCCTGCTCACGCGCCTGTGCACTCATCGCCGCGTGGGTCATGGTCGCCGGGTGGGCGATCAGGCTTTCCACTCCACCCAACGACTCGGCCAGGGTGAACCAGCGCAGGCCATCGACAAAGGCAGCGGCCGCCGGCAGACCGCCGTGCAGCTCGAAGGACAGCATTGCCCCGTAGCCCTGCTGCTGGCGTTGTGCCAGCAGATGCCCGGGATGGTGGGCCAGCCCTGGCCAGTGCACCGCGGCCACCGCCGGGTGGCCATCGAGCAGGGCCGCGATGACTGCGGTGTTTGCCTGGTGCACTCGCAGGCGGGCATCCAGGGTACGCAGCCCGCGCAGGGTCAGGAAGGCATCAAACGGGGCGCCGGTCAGGCCCAGGGCGTTGGCCCACCAGGCCAGTTGCTCATGCACGGCCGGATCGGCCGCCAGCACCGCGCCGCCCACCACATCACTATGGCCATTGATGTACTTGGTGGTCGAATGCAGCACCACATCGGCGCCCAGCGCAATGGGCTGCTGCAACGCTGGTGACAGGAAGGTGTTGTCCACCACCACCAGGGCCCCGGCGCGGTGCGCGGCTGCGGCCACCTGGGCGATGTCGGTCAGCCGCAGCAAGGGATTGGACGGTGTTTCCACCAGCACCATGGCCGGGCCCTGTGCCAGTGCCGCGGCCAGTGCCTGCGGGTCGGTCAGGTCAACGGTGAGCAACTCGAAGTGGCCCTTGGCCGCCAGTGCATTGAACAGCCGCCAGCTGCCACCGTAGGCATCATGGGGCACCAGCAGGCGCTGGCCCGGCTTGAGCAGGGCATGCAGCACCAGGCTGATGGCCGCCATCCCCGAGGCCGTGACCACACCGCCAGCGCCCCCCTCCAGCTCGGCCAGGGCCTGGCCCAGCTGGTCGCGGGTCGGGTTGCCGCTGCGCGTGTAGTCATAGCACCGCTTGTTGCCCAACCCCTGGAAGCTGAAGTTGGACGACAGCACCAGCGATGGAGTCACCGCACCGTGGGTGGGGTCACAGTCAATGCCGGCACGCACGGCGCGGGTGGTCGCAGCAGGACAGACAGGCTCGGTGACACTCATGCGGTTTCTCCGGTCGGGCGCAGGGCGGTGAGCAGCAGCGCGTCGATGCGCGCGGATTCCTTCAGGAAGGCGTCATGCCCATACGGCGAGCGCAACACGCGCAGGGTGGCCGGGCCGGCCAGACCTTCGACCAAGGCAACCATGTCGGCCAGCGGCACCAGGCGGTCGCCTTCCACCGCGA
Source organism: Stenotrophomonas sp. (assembly GCA_051885115.1). Classification (GTDB taxonomy): domain Bacteria; phylum Pseudomonadota; class Gammaproteobacteria; order Xanthomonadales; family Xanthomonadaceae; genus Stenotrophomonas. Next base: position 35,034 of record JBJEWP010000145.1, read on the forward strand.
CCACCGTGGTTGGCACCGGCACCCGGGACGGGTCGACCCGGTGCAGGTCGATCGACTCGGACAGGCGGACAAAGGCGGTGGCCGGCATGCGGCTGACAAATCGCGCCGCCGCCGCGTCCAGGTAGTCCTCGGCCGGCACCCGCACCCGGCCATTGACCAGCTCCGGTGCGGCACCGAAGCGCTGGTCGAATTCTTCCGGGGTGCGGTAACTGAGCATGGCGAACTGGCGGGCCAGCGCCAGGCCATGGGCATCACCGCATTGCAGCTGCCCCAGGGCTACCGCACGCCGCTGCAGCGCGCGCCAGGCGCTGGCATAAGGATGCGGCCGGTGGGCGCCACTGACCGCCACCAGACGTTGCACCAGGCCCGGATATCCGGCCGCCAGCTGCAACCCGACCAAGGCACCATAGGAATAGCCCACCACGGCAGCCAGGCTGGCGATCCCCAGTCGGGGCAGCAGGGCGGCGATCGCCGCAGCCTGGTCGGCGGTATCGATGGCCACGTCCAGCCGGCCATCAGCCCCCAGCCAGTCAAGCGACAGCAACTGCCAGCGCTGCGGGTCCAGGGCCATGCCCGGGCCGACCAGGTTCTGCGCCCAACCCGGCTCGCTCCAGCCGTCATTGGCCGCCAGCTGACGATGGGCGGAGATGCCCCCGCCCACCAGGATCACCGGCGCCCCGGCACGGCCATGCAGCTGGTAGCGCAGTTCCACCTCCTGGCGGCCGCTGTGGCGCATCTGCAGGCTCAGCCGCTGGCTGCCTCGAACGGCAACAGTGGGCTGGACGGATGGCAACAACACGAGGGCAGCAGGCATGACAGGCTCCGGCAGTGATAGAGGCCACCAAGACCGTGCAACAGCTGTCCGCCCCGGGGGAGAAAGAACGGACCACTGCCTGCAGGCGTCCCCTGCTGCCGAAGGATTTGGCACCTGCGCACGACCACATCGGTCGTGCTGGCTGCCCCGGCTTCGTTGGGCCTTTCCCTGACCCCGGCCTTGATGGTGGCGCCAGCATGCCACCCACAAAACCGACAAGTCAATCTCTTTATCGTGATAAAGCGATAAATGATTTGGAGCACATCCAGCGCCCTTCGCGCTGGGCAAGTCACACCCCGGGTGCGATCCTGCATCCCATGCCTGCCGCCCGCCCGATTGCCCTGCTGCTGTTGCTCTGCCTGCCACTGGCGCACGGCCGCGCCAGCACCACCCTGACGCAGTGGCGTGACGGCTGGGGCCTGACTGCCCATGCTCTGCCGGCCAGCCCCGATACCGCACGCACCACCCTGCAGCTGCGCGCACACGGGCAGCGGCTGCAGGCCTGGGCCGAGCATGCCGGCCACGGTCACCACCTGCTGCGCCTGCGCGGCAGTGGCCCGGGCAATATGGTCATCAGCGAGCACCTGCTCAGCCGCCCCGGGCGCCAGCTGCTGGCAGAGCTGCCGTCGGACCAGGCCCAGCCACTGGTGCTCGACACCCTGCCCGGCCGGCCGCGTCCCAGCCTGGCCAGCCACGACTACGCCCTGCCCTTCGACCCGGCAGCCGGCGTGCGCGTACACCAGGCCGCCCACGGCAGCGCCAGCCATCACGATGCACAGAACCGCCACGCCTGGGACTTCGCCCTGCCCGAAGGCACCCCGGTGCTGGCCGCCCGCAGTGGTCTGGTCATGGCCATCCACGGCAGTGCCTGCTGCCCCACCCGCCAGCCGGGAGATGGCGGCAATTGGATCCGCATCGAGCACGAGGACGGCAGCATGGCCATCTATGCCCACCTGCACCCACGCAGCCTGCAGGTGCGTGCCGGGCAGCGGGTGCAGACCGGGCAGCCACTGGCACTGGTGGGCAATACCGGTTACAGCACCGCCGCGCACCTGCACTTTGCCGTGCAGCTCAACGACGGGGCAGCCCTGCGCAGCATTCCAATACAGATGAACGGGCCGCAGGGCCGGCTGCAGGCTGCCTCCGCCAGTGCCTTGCCCTGACCCGCTATAATCGGCCGTTTCCTCGCAGACACGAGCGCCCGCGCGGGCGCGGGTAGCCCAATGTCCCAAGTTGCCACCGAAGCCGAGCGTCGCCGCACGTTCGCGATCATTTCCCATCCTGACGCCGGCAAGACCACGCTGACCGAAAAGCTGCTGCTGTTCGGAGGCGCGATCCAGATGGCCGGGTCGGTGAAGTCGCGCAAGACCAGCAAGCACGCCACCTCCGACTGGATGGCGCTGGAAAAGGAGCGCGGCATCTCGGTGACCTCCTCGGTGATGCAGTTCCCCTACGAGGGCAAGATCATCAACCTGCTCGACACCCCGGGCCATGCCGACTTCGGCGAGGACACCTACCGCGTGCTCACCGCAGTGGACTCGGCATTGATGGTGATCGACGTGGCCAAGGGCGTTGAGGAGCGCACCATCAAGCTGATGGAAGTGTGCCGCCTGCGCGACACCCCGATCATGACCTTCATCAACAAGCTCGACCGCGAGGGCAAGGACCCGATCGAGCTGCTGGATGAAGTGGAAACCGTGCTCGGCATCCAGTGCGCCCCGGTGACCTGGCCGATCGGCATGGGCCAGCGCCTGAAGGGCGTGGTCCACCTG
>JBJEWP010000146.1:0-16342 GCA_051885115.1 Stenotrophomonas sp.
ACGGCCCTTGCGGTCCATGCCCACGAACTTGGCTTCGACCTTGTCGCCGACCTTCAGGAACTGGGTGGCATCGTCAACGCGCTCGTTGGCGATGTCACGGGCCATCACGTAGCCCTCGACACCGTCGGCCAGCTCAATGGTGGCGCCCTTGGCGTCAACTTCCTTCACCACGCCTTCGACCTTCGAACCCTTCGGGTTGGCGGCCATGTACTGGCCGAACGGGTCCTGCTCCAGCTGCTTGACGCCCAGCGAGATGCGCTCACGTTCCGGATCGACAGCCAGCACAACGGCTTCCAGGGTGTCGCCCTTCTTGTAGTTGCGCACCACGTCTTCGCCAGTGGTTGCCCAGCTGATGTCGGACAGGTGGACCAGGCCGTCGATGCCGCCGTCCAGACCGATGAAGATACCGAAATCGGTGATCGACTTGATCTGGCCGGAAACCTTGTCACCCTTCTTGTGGATGGCGGCGAAGGTTTCCCACGGGTTGGCAGCAACCTGCTTCATGCCCAGCGAGATGCGACGGCGCTCTTCATCAACGTCCAGCACCATCACTTCGACTTCGTCACCAACCTGCACAACCTTGGACGGGTTGACGTTCTTGTTGGTCCAGTCCATTTCCGACACGTGCACCAGGCCTTCGACGCCCGGCTCGATTTCGACGAATGCGCCGTAATCGGTCACGTTGGAAACCTTGCCGAAGACGCGGCTGTTGGCCGGGTAACGACGGGCAATGTTTTCCCACGGATCCTCGCCCAGCTGCTTCAGACCCAGCGAAACGCGGTTGCGCTCGCGGTCGAACTTCAGCACGCGCACGTCCAGCTCGTCGCCGACGTTGACCACTTCGGACGGATGGCGCACGCGCTTCCATGCCATGTCGGTGATGTGCAGCAGGCCGTCGATACCGCCCAGGTCCACGAATGCGCCGTAGTCGGTCAGGTTCTTGACCACACCCTTCAGGATGGCGCCTTCGACCAGCTTGTCCATCAGTGCTTCGCGCTCTTCGGAATGCTCCGACTCAACGACGGCACGACGCGACACCACAACGTTGTTGCGCTTGCGGTCCAGCTTGATCAGCTTGAATTCCAGTTCCTTGCCTTCCAGGTAGGCCGGGTCACGAACCGGACGCACATCGACCAGCGAGCCCGGCAGGAATGCGCGGACGTCCTTGATGTCGACGGTGAAACCACCCTTGACCTTGCCGCTGATGCGGCCGGTGATGGTTTCGTTCTTTTCCAGAGCTTCTTCCAGCTCGTCCCACACCATTGCGCGCTTGGCCTTCTCGCGCGACAGCACGGTTTCGCCGAAGCCGTTTTCCAGCGAGTCCAGGGCGACCTTGACCTGATCGCCTTCGGCGACGTCGATTTCGCCAGCATCGTTACGGAACTGTTCGATCGGCACGATGCCTTCGGACTTCAGGCCGGCGTTGATCACCACCACGTCGCCGCGGACGGCAACGACGGTACCGGTGACGATGGCACCCGGCTTCAGCTTGGCAAGGTTGGCCTGACTGGCTTCAAACAGTTCGGCAAAAGATTCGGTCATTTGAGATTACTCAGATTGAACACACAGGCAGCGGTCCCCTCATGGATGACGCAGCTACCCGCCCGGTTAGTCGACCCCGGTGCAGCAGGTCGCGTGTGAAGTGAAAGAAGCCGCCAGACATCATTGCCCGGCGGACGGGTTACAGCATTGGGTACAACTTCAGCCGCCCGAAAGTGGCCAACCTGCCTGTACTGCCACCAAGGCAGCACATTGTGATGCAACAACCCCGTTGTCAGCGGGTTGCCGGTGCCGGCAGCAGGTCCAGCACGCGGGCCACGACGTCATCGATTCCCATACCGCTGGTATCGATCAAAACGGCGTCATCGGCCGGCTTCAGTGGCGCCACGGTGCGCTGTGCATCACGCGCATCGCGGGCCATGATTTCACGCAACAGGTCGTCAAACTTAACGCAAACGCCCTTCTGACTCAACTGCTTATGCCGCCGCTGCGCCCGTTCCTCGGCGCTGGCAGTCAGGAACACCTTGTACGGCGCATCGGCAAAAATCACCGTCCCCATGTCGCGGCCGTCGGCCACCAGCCCGGGCGCGCGCCTGAACGCACGCTGACGCTCCTTCAGCGCCGCACGCACTTCCGGGATGGCCGCAATGGCCGAGGCCACCGCACCGGTGGTCTCCAGGCGCAGCTCGTCGGTGGCATCGACGCCGTTGACCAGCACCCGCAGGTCGCCCTCGGTACGTTCGATGAACTCGATCCGGGTATCAAAGGTGCAGCGCACCAGTGCTGCGGCATCGGAGATGTCCAGGTTCGCCCAGCTGGCAGCCACCCCGACCGCGCGGTACAGGGCACCGGAGTCCAGGTAATGCCAGCCCATGCGACGGGCAACGATCCGGCTGACGGTGCCTTTGCCGGCTCCGGATGGGCCGTCGATGGTAAGAACGGTGGCAGTCTCGGTCATAACGTGGTGGTGGGGTTTGGCAATGAAGCTGCTATTCTACGCCTTGGGCGGCCCTCCCGGCCCAACCACCGCCAACAACATACTTGTGCCCTGCGATGCAGGGCCGGTAGAATGGCGGGCTTGAACAAGCGCCTTGTCACCGAAGCGACATTGCATGTCCGCGGCGCGCTTACCCAGAAAACCACTGTTTACGCCGAGGTATGCCATGAAAGTTTTGTCCTCCCTGAAGTCGGCGAAGTCTCGTCATCGCGATTGCAAGGTCGTCCGCCGCCGCGGCAAGATCTTCGTGATCTGCAAGTCGAACCCGCGCTTCAAGGCCCGTCAGCGCTGAGCCTTTCCGGCCCTGCTGACCTTCACGGCCGCCTCGAGATGCCGTGAATTTACAAAAAACCGCCCTGTGGCGGTTTTTTGTTGTCCGTTTTTTGCTGTAATCGCCACCTGATCTCAAGCTGGGGAGTAAGAGCATGATGCGCATCCTGATTACCGCTGCCGTACTGGCCGTTTCCACCTACGCGGCCACCGCGCAGGCCGACATCCTGCTGGTGCAGCGCGCTGCCAGCCAGCCGGCCGGCAGCATTCCAGCCCGCGGCCAGAGCATGGACCAGGTCCGCGCCAGCTTCGGCGAGCCGGCCTCCCGCCTGGAGCCGCGCGGCGGCCAGAAGCGCCAGTGGCCGACCATCAACCGCTGGGTCTACCCGCAATTCGTGGTCTACTTCGAAAAGTCCCGGGTGATTGACGTGGTCGCCACCCAGGCCAGCGCTGAAGAAGTCGGCCCGAAGCCGCCGGTGCTGTAACCGCCTGCCCGCCACGGGCAGCCCCCCCCTCGCCGGCCTGGCCGGCATCTGTCTGACTAGCAATGACCGAGAACCTGCGTTTTCCGGCCGAGTGGGAATCCCAGTCGGCCATCCTGATTGCCTGGCCCCACCTCGACACCGACTGGGCGGACCGTCTGGACCAGGTCGAACAGACCTATATCGCCCTGGTTGCCGCCATCACCCGCTTCCAGCCGGTGGTGATCTGCGTGGCTGACGACGACCTGGAAACCTATGCGGAAATGCGCCTGCGTTCCAACCGGGTGGAGATGGCGCGCGTACGTTTCATCACCGCTGCCTATGACGATACCTGGCTGCGCGACTCCGGCCCGATCACCCTGAAAAAGGCCGACGGCAGCCACCGCCTGCTCGATTTCCGCTTCACCGGCTGGGGCGGCAAGTTCGAGGCCAGCCTGGATGACCAGCTGGTCGGCAACCTGTTTGCTGCCGGGCTGTTTGCTGCCGATGCCGAGCGCGAGGTCATCGACTTTGCACTGGAAGGTGGCGCGATCGACACCGACGGTGCCGGCACCCTGCTCACCACCTGGCAGTGCCTGAACGAGCGCCACCCCCACGCCAGCCGCGAGGAGCTGTCCACCAAGCTGGCCACCTGGCTGCAGCAGGAGCGTGTACTGTGGCTGGACCACGGCTATCTGGAAGGCGATGACACCGACGCCCATGTCGACACCCTGGTGCGCTTTGCCTCGCCCAGCTCGATCGTCTACCAGGCCTGCGATGACGCCAACGACAGCCATTACCCCGAGCTGCAGGCCATGGGCCGCGAGCTGGAGGCCCTGCGCACCCGTGATGGCGCCCCCTACACCCTGTTCCCGCTGCCGTGGCCCAAACCGGTGCTGGACAACGGCCGCCGCCTGGCCGCGTCGTATGCCAACTACCTGATCCTCAACGGTGCGGTGCTGATGCCGGCCTACGGCGATGCGGCCGATGACGCCGCCCGCGACGTCCTGGCCCAGGCCTACCCGGGCCGCGAGATCGTCCAGGTACCCTGCCGGGCGCTGATCTGGCAGAACGGCAGCCTGCACTGCATCACCATGCAGCTGCCTGCCGGTGCACTGGCCAACGCATAATGGGATGCGGGCGCCGCCGTGCGCCCGCCCTCCCCTTCTCCTGATGCCCGCACAACGGCATCACCAGAACGCAGGATCTTTACGTACATGAGCCGTTCCCGCACCTTGACCGTCGCCCTGATCCAGGAGCGAAACCACGGCGATGCTGCCGCCAACCTGTCCGTGATCGAGGCCCGCGTGGCCGAAGCGGCCGCCGCCGGTGCCAAGCTGGTGCTGCTGCAGGAGCTGCACAACGGCCCCTACTTCTGCCAGCACGAATCGGTGGACGAGTTCGACCTGGCCGAAACCATTCCCGGCCCCAGTACCGAACACCTGGGCGCACTGGCCAAAAAGCACGGTGTGGTCATCGTCGGCTCGCTGTTTGAAAAGCGCGCCACCGGCCTGTACCACAACACCGCCGTGGTGCTGGAGGCCGACGGCCGCCTGGTCGGCAAGTACCGCAAGATGCACATCCCCGACGACCCGGGCTTCTACGAGAAGTTCTACTTCACCCCGGGCGACCTGGGCTTCACCCCGATCGACACCTCGGTTGGCCGCCTGGGCGTGCTGGTGTGCTGGGACCAGTGGTACCCGGAAGCGGCCCGCCTGATGGCCCTGGCCGGTGCCGAGATGCTGCTCTACCCGACCGCCATCGGCTGGGACCCGGACGATGTGCAGGATGAAAAGGATCGCCAGCGCGATGCCTGGGTGCTCAGCCATCGCGGCCATGCCGTGGCCAATGGCCTGCCGGTGCTGTCGTGCAACCGGGTCGGCCACGAGGCCTCGCCACTGGGAGCATCGGGCATCGACTTCTGGGGCAACAGCCATGTGCTCGGCCCGCAGGGCGAGTTCGTCGCCGAAGCCGGCACCGAGGCCACCGTGATGGTGGTGGACGTGGACCTGGGCCGCAGCGAGCATGTGCGCCGGATCTGGCCGTTCCTGCGCGACCGCCGCATCGACGCCTACAGCGACCTGACCCGCCGCTACATCGACTGACAGCCCCATGCCCGCAAGCATCCGCCCCGTCAGTGCGGCCGACATGGCCGCGATCACCGCCATCTACGCGGTGGAGGTCACCGACCTGGTCAACACCTACGAATACGAGGTGCCCGACCACGCCGAGATGACGCGGCGGATGCGCGACATCACCGGCCGCGGCTTTCCCTACCTGGTGGCCGAGGCTGACGGCCGGGTGGCCGGCTTCGCTTATGCCAACACCTACCGCAGCCGCATTGCCTACCAGTGGACGGTGGAAAACTCGGTGTACGTTGATGCGCAGTCTCAGGGCCGGGGCATCGGCCGCGCCCTGCTCGGCGCGCTGATCGATGCCTGCACCGCACGCGGCTACCGGCAGATGGTGGCGGTGATCGGCGAGCCATCCAACACCGCCTCGATCGCCCTGCACGAACGCTTCGGCTTTACCCATGTTGGCACCTTTCAGGGGCTGGGGCGCAAACACGGGCGCTGGCTTGATACCGTGCAGATGCAGCGCGCGCTTGGCGATGGAGCCAGCAGCGCACCGGACAACGAAGGTTGAAACATGACTGATGCAACTGTGCCCAGCGCATCGCTGGAGCACCTGCTGGCCGACCAGCCGCTACGTGTGATCGAGCGCGACGGCGTGCGCTACACCCTGCTGGGCACCGCCCACGTCTCCCCGGCCAGCGTGGCCGCGGTGGAAGCGGCCGTCGGCTCGGGCCGGTTCGACGCGGTGGCCGTGGAGCTGGACGCCCAGCGCCTGGCCGCCATGGAAGACCCCGACGCGATGGCCCGGATGGATCTGGTCGAGGTGATCCGCAAGGGCCGGGTGCCGCTGTTTGCCGCCAACCTGGCCCTGGCCGCCTACCAGCGCCGGCTGGCCGAGCAGCTCAAGATCGAGCCCGGCGCCGAGCTCAAGCGCGCGGTCACCGCTGCCCGCGAGCGCAACCTGCCGGTACAGCTGATCGACCGCGAAGTCGGCCTGACCTTCCGCCGGGCCTCGCGCCGGCTGGGCCTGTGGGGCAAGCTGCAGCTGATCAGTGGTATCGGCGCCGGCCTGCTGTCCAAGGAGGAGGTGGGCGAGGCGGAAATTGAAAAGCTCAAGCAGGGCGACATGCTGGAGTCCAGCTTCGGCGACTTTGCCGAGCAGAGCCCGGCCCTGTATGACACCGTGATTGCCGAGCGCGACCGCTACATGGCTGCACGCCTGCGCGAGGAAACCGCCAGGGCGGCCACGCCCGCACGCGAAGTGCTGGCCGTGGTCGGTGCCGGCCATCTGGCCGGGCTGGCCCGCCACCTGGAGCAGGACCAGGACGACGCGGCTACCACCCGCAGCGCGCTGGAAGAGGTGCCGGTCAAGCGCAACATTCCCTGGTTCACCCTGGCCATCCTGGCGGTGATCATCGGCGGCATCGCCTATGGCTTCGCCTCTGGCGGGATGAACATGGGCGCCGAACTGCTGGCCACCTGGGCCCTGTTCACCGGTGGCCTGGCCGCGCTGGGCTGCCTGCTGGCCCGCGGCCACCCGCTGAGCATTCTCACCGCCCTGGTCGCCGCCCCGTTCAAGCCGTTCCGCCTGAGCATCCCGACCGGCGCATTCTCCTCGCTGGTCGAGGCCCGCCTGCGCAAGCCGGCCTATGCCGACTTCATGGCCCTGCGCGATGACACCCAGAGCGTGGGCGGCTGGTACCGCAACCGCATCACCCGGGTACTGCTGGTTTTCCTGCTCACCAACCTGGGCAGCGCCACCGGCCTGTGGCTGACCGTAGCCCGTTTCGGCAGCCGCCTGACCAGCTGAAACCCCGCCCCGTTGCGGTGCCCCTGAATGTGCGGGCTATACTCGACCCGTTCCGTGTCCCCACGGCGGAACGACCAGACACCTGCACACCGGAACCTACCAATGCGCCTGATGCCGTTGACCGTTTGTCTTGCTCTGGCCGTCTGCCCGCTGCTGGCCTTGTGGGCGGCCCCGGCCGCCGCCCAGGACACCCCCGTGCCCGACCCCGCCCATGGCCGCCAGCTGGCCTACACCTGCCAGGGCTGCCACGGGCTGACCGGCTACAAGAATGTCTATCCCAGCTACAAGGTGCCGATGATCGGCGGCCAGAGTGCGGCCTACCTGAGCCAGGCCCTGCACGCCTACCGTGACGGCAAGCGCGTGCACCCGACCATGCAGGCACAGTCGGGCAGTTTCAGCGAGCAAGACATCGCCGACCTGTCGGCCTACCTGTCCAGCCTGGAGTGAGCATGGCCATCCGTCTGACCCCATCCCCCCTGCTGCTGGCAGGTGCACTGCTGCTGGCCACCAGCGCCTGCACCCCGCAAAGTGACCCGCAGACCGGGCGCAGCCAGGCGCCTTCGGCCGGTCTGCCGGCAGGCAATGCCAACGCCGGCCAGGCCATTGCCGAGCGAAAGGGCAAGGCCACCGGGCAGAGCTGCATCGATTGCCACGGCGCCCAGGGCAATGCCCCGATCGACCCGACATATCCCAAGCTGGGCGGGCAGTATGCCGATTACCTGGCCCATGCCTTGGTCGGCTACCGCGACGGCAGCCGGGTGCATGTACTGATGAACCCTCAGGCCGCTGACCTGAGCGACCAGGAAATTGTCGATGTCGCGGCCTGGTTTGCCCAGCAGCCCACCCAGTTGCGCGACCTCACCACCCTGCCCTGAGCCCTGCCGCCAAGCTGGCCCATCAGCGGCAGCCCTCAGGGGCTGCCGCTGTCGTTGTGCAGGGACGGTTTGAAAGGAATGTCCGGCGCTGCCCGCGCCCGCGCCGGCTGCTCGGCCATGTTCGGGTCGGTCACCCCGCAACCGCCGCCCAGCTGGAGCAGGGAAATCACGCAGCTGATCGAACCACTGCCCCCGGGCAGGGGAATGTCCACAGTCTGGATGCCCTTGCGCACCCACTCGGCCAGCAGCGATTCATTGGGCACCCAGTAACGATCAAAGCGCCCTGCCGTATGCCCCGGCGGCGGCCGGCGCAACCAGGTGCCACCGGCCTCCAGCCGCTGCCGCGTCCACTGGTCATTCTCGCCACCGGGCGCCCCACGCGTAGCGGCCGCCACCGGCAAGTCCGCCGCACGCAGGCCTGCCGGCATGCCCGTGGCAGCCACACCATCGGCCTGGCCAGCACTACGCCCGGCGCGGCTCCAGTCATCACTACCGGCAGCAGCGCGCGACCAGTCCTGCGCACTGCCTGCGGCCGGTACCGCTGCGGCCGCGGCAGGCCCCACAGCCGGCCTGCCAGCACCATCGGCGGCTACCGGCGCAGCAGCGCCCGGCCTTTCTCCTGCCACGCTGCGTTCGCGCACGGCCAGGGCAGGCGCAGGCGCAGGCGCAGGCGGGATGGAGCCCTCCGTGCTGGCCTGCCCGCCACGTATTCCAGCCAGCTCAGGCGCGGGAGCACGTTCGCTGACCTGGCGCTCACGCACCGTCGGCACTCCCGCCTGCACCACCCGGTCCGCAGCCGCCTCCGGGCGTAGCCCTCGCAAGGCCGGCGCCGTCGCGGCCAGGGGGATCTCGCGCTCGGCCACCGCCAGAGCGGGCGCGCCCGGCGAACGTACCAGCGGCGCTGTCTGGCGCACGCCAGACAGCGATGGCGCCGCCTGCAATACACTCACCTCACGCTCCCTGACCGCCATCTCGCCCAGGGCCACCGCCGGGCTGCTGGCCCGGGGCGCTGCCGTGGCCAGCCGCGCTGCCTGCGGAGCCTGCTGGCGCAACGCGATGCTGCGTTCGGCCACCCGCACCTCGGGCAAGGCCACCTGCACACCATCAACCAGCACTGGCCGGGCTGGACGCAGCTGTACCTGCTGGGCCAGTTCCAGCTCGCGTTCGACCACCGGCAGGTCCACCTCTGCCTCCAAGGCAAAGTCCACGGCACGCGGGGTGATCGGGCGCAGCAGCGGGGCCGGCAGTGGTAGTGACGGCTGCGGTTGCTGGCTTGCGGTCATCTCACTGCTACTGGCCACTACCTGGACCGGTGCAGGTAGTGGCAGGGCTGTCGGGGCCGGCAGCGGCACGGCCTCAGTCGGCGCGGGGGAAGCAGCCAACGGGGCCGGCGCGTTGTCGGCCGCAGGAGCCATCAGCTCCGCCGGGATGTTTATCGTCTGCGCTGGCGCTGGCGCTGGCCCACCTGCCCGCCGGCCAGCACCGGTGGGCGCGGTGGCAGCTGTCGGCACCGGCGCGGCCACCGCATCGTCAGCAGGCGCCTCGACCTGCCCGTTTTCATGCCCCTGGCCGGCGCTGACAAAGCGCAGCGCCACCCGCTGCTCCGGCGCATGGGCCTGTGGTGTGCTGCGCACCAGGGCCACCCAGACCAGCAGCAGCACAAACAGCCCATGCAGGCCGATGCTGAACACCGCGGCCGCACGCCGCTGCCAGCGCTGGTCCGGCGCCGGTTCCGGGCCCATCTGCCAGCACAACAGGGCCCACCAGTGCGGACCTCGTCGCAACGGCAGCGGACGTGACAGCGGGCGCGCGGCCAACACCGCCAGCAACGCATCCCGGCGCGTGGGCACCGGGCGCGGTCGCAGGCGCATCCAGCTCGCCCAACGCCCGAGCACAAATGCCTCGGGCGCGGAATGACCGCGCCCGAGCAAAGCTTCGATGATGTCCTGACTGCGCGATTTTCCCACCGGCAGTGGCCCTTGTCTCAACCCGCGTCGTTGCGCGGCATGTAAGGGGCGGTTCCGGTCTCGTGATCGGTTGCATCACGCACCGCGGTCACCCCGGGAACCTTGCTCATCAATGTCTTTTCAATGCCCTGCTTGAGGGTGACATCGGCCATCCCGCAGCCATGGCAGCCACCGCCGAAACGCAGCAGGACCACGCCCTCGGCGGTGATTTCCTGCACCGCCACCCGGCCGCCGTGCGAGGCCAGCTGGGGGTTGATCTCGTTTTCCACCAGCCAGGCCACCCGCTCCACCATCGAGGCGGACTCCGGCGGCGCATGGCCCTTGATCTTCGGTGCCTTGATGGTCAGCTGCTGACCACCGTTGGCGTCGACCAGGTCGATGTCGGCGCCGTCCAGCCAAGCCACGCTGGTGGCCGCAACGTACAGGGTGAAACCATCGCAGTCGATGGCCCATTCATCACCGATCAGGTCGGCCGGCTCGGCAAATTCCAGCCGCGCATCGGCCTGCGGGGTTCCCGGGTCAACCGCCTTCAGGCGCACCCCCATGCCCGGAACGGCCTCACGTTCGATCAAACGGCGGAAATAGCGCTGCGCGCTGTCAGAGATCTGGATCATGGCACTATTCTAGCCTTGTCACGCACGCCAATCACGGACGCTGCGACCACCTGTTCCGGAGAGCCCATGACCCAGCCCATCGACCTGCACAGCGCCCGCTGCATCCCGCGCGCCGGCGCCGAACACCGCCTGAGCGCCGCCGAGCTGGACCACTACCTGGGCAAGCTGCCGGGCTGGGAGGTCGTTGACAACAGCAGCATCCTGCAGCGCCGCTTCCGCTTTGCCGATTACTACCGCACCCTGGCCTTCGTCAATGCCCTGGCCCATATCGCCCACCGCCAGGACCACCACCCCGATCTGTCGGTGCATTACGACCGGGTCATCGTGCAGTGGTCCACACACGACGTCGGCGGGCTGAGCCTGAATGATGTGATCTGCGCTGCCCAGACCAGCGCCCTGACCGAGTAAGCCGCCATGAAACTGCGCCGTTCCCTGCTACTGCTGCCCATCCCCCTGCTGCTGGCCGCCTGCCAGGGCGACCAGGCCGCCGACACTCCCGCGCCACTGGCGCCGACCCCGGTGGCGGCCATTTCCACCCCGCCACCGGCCTACCCGGCCGACGTGGCCTGCACCGGCGGCGAAGGCACCAGTGTGTTGAAAGTGAGCATCGGCCCGGCCGGCGTGCCCGACAACATCACCGTGCTCACCAGCTCCGGCTTCCCGGCGCTGGACCAGGCGGCGCAGGCTGCGGTGGAAGGCTGGCGTTTCCGCGCCGCCACCCGCAACGGCCAACCGGTGGCCGCCAGCATCCAGGTGCCGGTGACCTTCCGCCTGCCGGCCGAACTGCCCAGCGATTGCTACCTGGTGCAGGAGCGCCTGCGTCAGGGCGGCTGATCGATGAGCCCCTTCGCCACCGCCTTGCTGGTGACCACGGCCGCCGGCCTGGCCACCGGCATCGGTGGCGGCCTGGTGCTGTTCACCCGGCGCGCCAACCCGCGCCTGCTCGCCTTCGGCCTGGCCTTTGCCGCCGGCGCCATGGTGTATGTCTCGCTGGCCGAGATCCTGCCCAAGGCCACCGCCGCCTTCAGCGCCCTGCACGGGGCCCGCCACGGCCTGGCGCTGTCCACCGCCGCCTTCCTGGCCGGCCTGCTGCTGATCGCCCTGGTCGACCACTTGATCCCCAACCCGCACCAGAGCCTGGAGCGGCAGGCACCGAGGGTGGCGCGCGATGACGCCGCCTACCTGCGCAAGGTCGGTCTGATGACCGCCCTTGCGATCACCGCGCACAACCTGCCAGAGGGCATGGCCACGTTTTTTGCCACCTTGCAGAGCCCGGCGCTGGGCCTGCCACTGGCCATCGCCATTGCCATCCACAACATTCCCGAAGGCATCGCCATTGCCATCCCGGTACATGCGGCCACCGGCTCGCGCCGGCTGGCCCTGCTGATGAGCCTGCTGGCCGGGCTGGCCGAACCGGTGGGCGCGCTGCTCGGCTACGGCCTGCTCGGCGGCAGCCTCTCCCCGGCCACCTATGGCTGGGTGTTCGGTCTGATCGCCGGGATCATGGTGTTCCTGTCGCTGGATGAGCTGCTGCCGGCAGCCAAGCGCCATGGCAGCGGCCATGAAACGGTTTACGGCCTGATCGGCGGCATGGCCCTGATGGCCATCAGCCTGGTGCTGCTGGCCTGGTAAGCCGGGCCAGCGCCCCTCTCACTTGCCGCCCAGGCGCTCCAGCACCTGTACCAGCTCCGGCGCCAGCGGTGCCTGCAGCAGGTAGGGCCGCTGGCCGTTGTCCAGGCGGAACTCCAGCGAGGCCGCATGCAGGAACAGCCGTTTCAGGCCGATCTGCTCGCGCAGACGCTTGTTGATCGCCTCGTCGCCGTACTTGTCATCGGCGGCCACCGGGTGGCCGATGTGCTGGGCGTGCACGCGGATCTGGTGGGTGCGCCCGGTCTCGATCCGCACCTGGCACAGCGAATGCCCGCCACGGCGCTCGAGCACGGTGAAGTGGCTCACCGACGGCTTGCCGATCGCATTGACCTGGACATGGCGCTCACCGCCCTGGCGCAGGCCCACGTGCAGCGGCGCATCCACCGTCATCACCCCGTCGGGCATGCGCCCGACCAGCAGGGTCTGGTAGTGCTTGATGATCCCCGCGCCGTGGTCCTCGCGCAGCAGGGCCTGCAGCTCGGTCAGGGCCGATCGCTTCTTGGCCACGATCAGCAAGCCCGAAGTGTCGCGGTCCAGCCGGTGAACCAGCTCCAGCATCCTGCCCGGGCGCAGCGCACGCAGGGTTTCAATCGCCCCGTGGCTGATCCCGCTGCCACCGTGGCTGGCCACCCCGGACGGTTTGTTCAGGGCGAGCAGGAACTCATCCTCGAACACGATCGCCGCCTCCAGGCGCTTCATGAACGCCTCCGGCGGCCCGGCCTTTTCCTGGCCTTCGCTTTCCAGCCGCACCGGGGGGATGCGCACCTCGTCACCGGCCTCCAGCTTGCGCTCGGCCTTGGCCCGGCCACCGTTCACCCGCACCTGGCCGGAGCGCACGATCTTGTACACCAGAGAACGCGGCGCACCCTTGAGCTGGCCCAGCAGGAAGTTGTCCAGGCGCTGGCCGGCACGGTCATCGGCCACGCGCACCATGCGCACGCCGGGCTTGTCAGCCGCAGGCTGGGAGGTCACATCGGAAGCATTCATATAGGTACGTATTCTGGTACACTCGAGGGGCGATATAAGGGATTGATTTCACATAGGAGTTGAACGGGCCGAAAGCCCCGCTCCTGGTGAATCCGGCTTAAGTTCGCTGCCACCGCCCCCGGGGCGGCCATGTTAGCGGCTCACCGGCCTTCCCGGCCATCGCCTGGCACCACCAATGCCTGTGCTGAACATGTCCCGTGCGGCGCGGCCAGAATTCCGGCAACGCCACCGGTCCTGCAACAACCCCAAACCAATGAGCGCTCCCGCGGCCTGCCGTGGTGTTGTAGCGCTGGACGCCCGGACCTTTCCCCGCGCATGCGCGACTACGGACCGGACAGTGGCCAGAGGCGAAACCCCATGGCGTTCCGCGCGGTAGCAGCGCACGAGGAACGCACAATGAAGCGAATGCTGATCAATGCCACGCAGGCTGAAGAACTGCGCGTGGCCATTGTCGACGGCCAGACCCTGTACGACATCGACATCGAACAGCCGTCCAAGGAACAGAAGAAGTCCAATATCTACAAGGGCCGCATCACGCGACTGGAACCGTCGCTGGAAGCGGCCTTTGTCGAATACGGCGGTGACCGTCATGGCTTCCTGCCGCTGAAGGAAATCTCCCGCGATTACTTCCAGTCCGGGGTTGACCACCACAAGGCCAGCATCAAGGAACTGCTGCGCGAGGGCCAGGAAATCGTCGTCCAGGTGGACAAGGAAGAACGTGGCAACAAGGGCGCGGCCCTGACCACCTTCATCTCGCTGGCCGGCCGCTACATGGTGCTGATGCCCAACTCGCCGTCGGCAGGTGGCGTCTCGCGCCGCATCGAAGGTGAAGACCGCGCTGCCCTGAAGGACGCCCTGGACAAGCTGAACATCCCCGACGACATGGGCGTGATCATCCGCACCGCCGGCGTCGGCCGCGATGCCGAAGAGCTGCAGTGGGACCTGGACTACCTGCTGTCGGTGTGGAAATCCATCGCCGAAGCCGCACTGACCAAGCCGGCCCCGTTCCTGATCTACCAGGAGTCGCGCCTGATCGTGCGCGCCCTGCGCGACTACCTGCGCGCCGACATCGGCGAGATCCTGGTCGACACCCAGGAGATGTACGACACCGCACGCGAATTCATCCAGCAGGTGATGCCGCAGACCCTGCGCAAGCTCAAGCATTACAAGGACGACATCCCGCTGTTCAACCGCTTCCAGATCGAATCGCAGATCGAAGCGGCCTATGAGCGCAATGTCCGCCTGCCCTCGGGCGGCTCGATCGTGATGGACCAGACCGAAGCGCTGACCGCCATCGACGTCAACTCCGCCCGCGCCACCAAGGGCGGCGACATCGAGGAAACCGCGTTCAACACCAACCTGGAAGCGGCCGAGGAAGTGGCCCGCCAGCTGCGCCTGCGCGACCTCGGCGGCCTGGTGGTGATCGACTTCATCGACATGTCCTCCTCCAAGCATCAGCGCGAGGTGGAAAACCGCCTGCAGAACGCACTGAAGTATGACCGCGCACGCATTCAGCTGGGCCGTATCAGCCGTTTCGGCCTGATGGAAATGAGCCGCCAGCGTCTGCGCCCGAGCCTGGGCGAGTCCAGCCAGCTGGTCTGCCCGCGCTGTGAAGGCCAGGGCCGCATGCGCAGCATCGAGTCGCTGTCGCTGTCGATCATCCGCGTCACCGAAGAGCACGCGATGAAGGAAAACACCGGGCAGGTGCTGGTCCAGGCCCCGGTGGAAATCGCCAACTTCCTGCTCAACGAAAAGCGCGGCGCCCTGCGCGAGATCGAAGAGCGTCACAACTCGCCGATCATCATCGTGGCCGACGAGCAGCTGCACACCCCGCACTACTCCGTCTCGCGCCTGCGCGAGAATGAGCTGAACGAGGAAAGCAGCCGCCCCAGCTACCAGCGCGGCACCCCGCGCAAGCTGCCGGTACTGGCCCTGACCAAGGCTCAGCTCAACATCCCGGCCACCCCGGCGGTAACCAACGTCAAGCACAGCCAGCCGGCCCCGGTCCGCGAACCTGCACCTGCCCCGGCACCCGCTCCGGCTCCGGTGGCGCCGGCCAGCACCGGCTTCATCGGCTGGATCAAGCGCCTGTTCGGTGCCGCCGAAGCCGAAGCCCCGGTCAGCAACAAGCCCGAAGCCAGCCGCAACAGCCGTGGCAACCGCAATGGTCGCGGCAACAAGGATGGCAACAACGCACAGCGCCAGAAGGACAAGCCGCGCGAGGAACGCCGCCGCAACGAGGGCGACAAGCCGTCCACAACCGCCAGCAACGCCCAGCCAGCCAACAACGAGGGCGACCGCCCGGCCCGTGATGAAGGCCAGCAAGGCAACAAGCGCCAGAAGAACCGCAACCGCAACAAGGACCAGGGCAATGCCCAGGCTGCGCAGGGCGGCGGCAACGGCAATGGCAATGGCAACGCCCAGCAGAACAGCGCTGCCGAGCGCAGCAACCCGCCGCGCCAGAACAAGGGCGGCGACAAGCCGGCCCAGGCCCCGCAGGAACGCACCGAGCGCAGCGAACGTGCACCGCGCAGCGCCCGCCCGGCTGCCACCGAAGTTGCCAGCAGCACCACCGTCACCGCGGGGGACACTGCCATCGCCGCCGCAGCCACCGACGTTGCCGTGACGATTGCCGCCCCGGCGGCAGCCACCATCAGCACTGCTGGATCCCGCGCAGACGACGCGGTCACCACCAGCATCGCCGCCGTGGCCGACAGCCAGGCCCCGGCCGATGCCCTCACCGACGAAGGCAACGACAACGACGGCACTGACGACGGTGCCAACAGTGAAGCCGGCCGTCGCCGCCGCGGCCGTCGCGGCGGCCGTCGTCGTCGTCGCAACGGTGCCGAAGGCAGCATTACCGGTGACGAGGCCGACAATGCCGATGCGCTGTCCGACCTGCTCGGCGACGACAGCGATGACGCAGCTGGACCGTCAAGCCCGGAAGCTGCCGCGCAGGCCCACAAGCCGGCAGCGGCCACCGCCAGCACCGAGTTCGATTTTGATGACGAACCCGCTGCACCGCTCGTGCGCCAGCCGATCGCCGCTCCGGCGGCGGCCAAGGCCGAGACGGTCAGTACCGTGGTGACGGCAGCAGCGGCCACTCCGGTTGCCTCGGTTGCTCCGGCTGCTCCGG
>JBJEWP010000146.1:16442-34043 GCA_051885115.1 Stenotrophomonas sp.
CTGCTCCGGCTGCTCCGGCTGCTCCGGCTGCTCCGGCTGCTCCGGCTGCTCCGGCAATCGTGATTGAAAACCCTGCGGCCCAGCCGTCAAGCCCCATCGACGCGACCGCCCTGGCAAGCGACAGCGCTGATGCTGACAGCGACGCCAGCGGCAATGAAGACGAGCAGCAGCCGGTCAAGGGCAGCGCCGACGGCAACAAGCCGGCCTGATCCTCGCCAACACTGCTCAACACAAAGGGCGGCCGCAAGGCCGCCCTTTGTGTTTGCCTCCCCGCTCAATGCCGCAGCGCCGCCGTAGTGCTCCAAATGAAAAGGCGGCCCCTGCAGGCCGCCCTTGCATAACCCCGACGCGGTGCGGATCAATCCAGCGAATGACTGGCGTCCACCATGCCGTACTGACTGGCCAGGCGGGCCAGGGCAATGGTGTCCTGCACCTTGAGCTTGTCGAAAAGGCGCGCCTTGTGGGTGTTGATGGTCTTGGCACTCAGGCTCAGGCGGCGGGCAATTTCTTCCTGCCGCATGCCCTGCACCAGCAACATCGCCACCTCCAGCTCGCGCGGCGACAGCAGGTCGAACGGCGACTTGCCCCCGTCCAGATGGGCCAGGGCCATGTGCTGGGCCACGCTGGAACACAGGTAACGCCGCCCCAGCGCAACCTCGCGCACCGCCCGCAGCAGCTCGCTGGCATCGCCCCCTTTACCGACGTAGCCCGAAGCACCGGCCTCGAGCAGGCGCTTGGGCATCGGCCCATCCTCCAGCACGGAGACAATGATCACCCGGGTGGCCGGCTGGCCCTTGACGATACGCTCGGTGACCTCAAGGCCACTGACGCCGGGCAGGTGCAGGTCACACAGCACCACATCCGGCTGCAGCCGCCGTACCTCGGGCAGGGCCAGCTCGCCACTGTCGGCCTCGCCGATCACCTCGATATCGGTCTGGGAACCCAGGATCATCCGCATACCGGCACGGACTAGGGCATGGTCATCGAGCAGGTAGACCTTGATCGTCATTCCTCACCTCCTGGTAGTGCACCGCCGCAGGCGGCGGTGTCGATGATGGCTCCCTTGCACCGCTGGTACACCGGCTGCATGAAGCCGTCGTTACACCCTAGCGGGCCACCTGCGCAGGCGAGGTAGGCATCATGCGCCCGGCGGATTAGGAAATATCTGTTCTGTGGCACAGTTCCCCCTGCCATTGACGCGGCATCCACACCGCAACGCCCAACACCCACGCCACGGCCAGCAACCAGCCCGCCACCACATCACTGGGCCAGTGCACGCCCAGGTAAACCCGGCTGCCGCCCACCAGAAGCGCAAACAGCACGGCAAGGCACAGCACCGGGTAGCGCCAACGCCCCGGCCAGGCCCAGATGACCAGCAGCAGCATCAAGGTTGCCGAGCCCATGGCATGGCCACTGGGAAAACTCCAGCCGTGGACCTCGGCAAGCCGTGGCCACAGCTGTGGGCGTTCGCGCATGAACAGCGTCTTGAACACCACGTTCAACGCCCCCGAACCGGCAGTAGCCAGCAGCACGAAGGCACTGGCCTGCCAACGCCGGCACAAGGCCAGGCCCAGCACCAGCACCACATCCAGCGGGATCACCCCCCATTCATGGCCCAGCGTGCTGATCCGCAGGAAAAAAGCATCCGCCCCCGGCCCGTGCAGCCGCTGCACGCCCTGCAGCAGGGCCAGGTCCAGCCACTGCCAGCCACCGGCCTCCACCAATGCAGCATGCAGCGCAAAGGCCAGCAGGCACAGGGCCGCCAACCAGGCCCACTGCGTGGTCCGGACGGGATCAGCCTGCCGTCGGGGCGTAACGTCGGTCGACGTAGGCATCAATCAAGGCCACGAATTCGTTGGCGATATTGTCCCCACGCAGGGTTACTGCCTTCTCGCCATCGATGAACACCGGCGCGGCCGGCGCCTCGCCATTGCCCGGCAGGGAAATGCCGATGTTGGCCTGGCGCGACTCGCCCGGGCCGTTGACCACGCAACCCATCACCGCCAAGGTCATGTTCTCGGCACCAGGACGGGTAATGCGCCACTGCGGCATCCGCTCACGCACATGCGCCTGCACCACCTTGGCCAGCTCCTGGAAAAATTCGGAAGTGGTGCGGCCACAGCCCGGACAAGCGGTGACCATCGGGGTGAAAGCACGCTGGCCAGTGGTCTGCAGCAGTTCCTGGGCCACCACCACTTCCTGGGTACGCGAGGTGCCCGGCTCGGGGGTGAGCGAGATACGGATGGTGTCGCCGATACCCTCCTGCAACAGCACCGCCAGTGCGGCCGAGGAGGCCACGATGCCCTTGGAGCCGATACCGGCCTCGGTAAGGCCCAGGTGCAGGGCAAAGTCCGAGCGCTGGGCCAGATCGCGGTAAACCGCAATCAGCTCCTGCACCCCGGACACCTTGGCCGAGAGCACGATGCGCTCACGTGCCAGGCCCAGTTCAACGGCCGTGTTGGCCGAATCCAGTGCCGAACGGATCAGTGCCTCACGCAGCACCCTCGCCGCCGGCAACGGATTGGCCAGCTGGCTGTTCTCGTCCATCAGGCGGGCAGCCAGCGACTGGTCCAGCGAGCCCCAGTTGGCACCGATGCGCACCGGTTTGTCGTACTGGATCGCAAATTCGATCAGCTGGGCAAACTGGGTGTCCTTCTTCTTGCCAAAACCCACATTGCCAGGATTGATACGGTACTTTGCCAGCGCCTGGGCGCAGGCCGGCTCGGCGGCCAGCAGCTGGTGCCCGTTGTAGTGGAAGTCACCAATCAACGGGACCTCGATGCCCATCATCGCCAGCTTTTCAACGATGCGCGGGATGGCGGCAGCCGACTCGGCATTGTTCACGGTCAGGCGCACCATCTCCGAACCGGCGCGCCACAACTCGGCCACCTGTTTGACACTGGCGGCGACATCGGCGGTGTCGGTATTGGTCATCGACTGCACCACCACCGGGTGCCCCCCGCCGACCAGAACACCACCGATGTTGACGGCATGGGTAATCCGGCGAGGCCAGGCAGCGGCGTCGGCGGGCGGAGTCGGGCGGGTCACGGCATCGTACATGCGCCTATTCTAGCGCGCTGCGGCCATACTGGCGGCACAGTGCCCATCAACACCGGCAGCCATCCGCACATGCAACCCGCTGTTTCCCCCGCCCCCTTCCTGCGCACGCTGTGCAGCCTGCGCTGGCTGGCCACGGCCGGCCAGGCCATCGCCATCCTGTTTGCCAGCCACGTCCTGCACATGCAGCTGCCATTGCTGCCACTGTGGGCCGGGGTGTTTGTACTGGCCGTGTTCAACGCCACCGTGCAATGGCGCCTGCCGCGCCGGGCCAGTGACCCGACCCCGGCCACGGCGTTCGGTCACATCCTGGTGGACATCACTGTGCTGACCTGGATGGTCGGTTTCAGCGGCGGCATCGCCAACCCGTTCGGCTCCCTGTTCCTGATCCTGATCGCGCTGGCGGCGCTGGCCCTGCCACGGGCCTGGACCTTCGCGGTGGCCACCGCCGCAGTACTCGGCTTTGCCGTCAGTGCAACCGCCGGCATCGAGTTGCCGGCCGCCAGCCTGTCGCCGACCCTGCTCCAGCGCTGGGGCAGTGCGATCAACTTCCTTCTCTCCAGCGTGGTGGTGCTGCTGTTTGCCACCCGCCTGGCCAGCTCCCTGCGCGCACGTGAAGCCGAGCTTTCCGCCCTTTCCGAGCGTTTCACCCGCAACGAGGGCATTGTCGCCCTGGCCACCCACGCCGCCTCGGTGGCGCACGAACTGAACACCCCGCTGGCCACCCTGACCCTGCTCATCGATGACCTGGCCGAACAGCCACCCGGCCCGGAATGGCACGAAGACCTGAGTACTGCCCAGCTGCTGCTGGGCCAGTGCCGGCAGCGGGTATTGGAACTGGCCGCACCGGCCAGCCAGCACCCCCCGCGCAAGGCACTGACCCTGGGCCAGGTGGTCTGGCAATGGCAACTGGTGCGTCCGACCATCGACCTGCACCGCAATGACGATGCTCCGCTGCAGCAGCCCGTTGAGCCAGCAGTTGCCCATCTGCTGATGGTTTTGCTCAACAATGCCGCCGACGCCAGCCAACAACGCGGCAAGCAACGGGTGGACCTGCAGCTGGAACTCCGGGAGCAGGTACTGCATGGCCAGGTCCGGGATTACGGCCCAGGCTTCGACCCGCGCCTGGCCGCCTTGCCGGGCACCCTGTACAACAGCGGCAAGACCGACGGCATGGGCGTGGGCCTGGCCCTGTCCCATGCCACCATCGAGCGCCTTGGTGGACAATTGTGGATGCGCCCGGCCGAAGGCCCCGGCAGCACGGTGGGCTTCGCCCTGCCGGTCAATGACGAGGAAACCCGATGAGTGATGACGGCCTGCTGGTCGATGATGACCCGCTGTACCTGCGCACCCTGCAGCGCAGCCTGGCCCGCCGCGGGATCCAGGCTGCCACCGCCACCGACAGCGAGCAGGCCCTGGCCCTGGCCCGGCAGACCCTGCCAGCCTTTGTCCTGCTGGACCTGAAGCTGGGCAACGATTCCGGGCTGAACCTGATCCAGCCCCTGCGCCAGCTGCGCGCGGACATGCGCATCCTGCTGGTCACCGGCTATGCCTCCATTGCCACCGCGGTGGAAGCCATCAAGCTGGGCGCCGATGACTACCTGCCCAAGCCGGCCAGCGTGCCGGTGATCCTGCGCGCGCTGGGCCATGGCGAGGACAGCGAGGAAAGCGGCGAGGCCAGCATCGAACCGCCGGAGACAATGACCCCGATCAGCCGGCTGGAGTGGGAGCACATCCAGCAGGCCCTGCTGGAAACCGGCGGCAATATTTCCGCCGCCGCCCGTCTGCTGGGCATGCACCGGCGTTCATTGCAGCGCAAGCTGAGCAAGCGCCCCAGCCCGGAGCCGCCACCGGGACGCAGCTGAGCCATGCACGGCACAACGCCGGTTCCTGCCGCGGAACCGGCCACCAGGCGACAAACTCAACGGTGCAACTGGGCCAGCAGTTCGGCCGTCACCGGGTCATCGACCTTGCTGCCGGCATCGCGCACGGCCGGCAGCAAGGCACTGGCCACCTGCTTGCCCAGCTCGACTCCGAACTGGTCAAAGGCATTGATGCCCCAGGCCAGGGACTGCACGTAGACCGAATGCTCGTAGAAGGCAATCAGCGCGCCCAGTGCGTGCGGGGTGAGCGCATCGAGCAGCACCGTGGTGGTCGGCCGGCCACCGGGATAATTGCGTGCCAGGTCGTCACTGGCACGACCATTGGACAACGACTCGGTCTGCGCCAGCAGGTTGGCCAGCAGCGCCTGATGCGATGCCGGGTGCGGGTCGTCACCACGTATGCAACCGATGAACTCGCCGCAGATCACCTGGCTGCCCTGGTGCAGGGCCTGGAAGAAGCTGTGCTGCACATCGGTGCCCGCCCCGCCCCACCACACCGGAACGGTGTCGCCCCAGACCGGCTGACCATCCACCCCCACCTGCTTGCCCAGACTCTCCATCACCAGCTGCTGCAGGTAGGCCGGCAACAAGGCCAGGCGGGCGTCGTAGCACATCACCGCGTGGCTGGTGTAACCGCAGGCGTTGCGGTTCCAGATTTCGGTCAGGCCGTGCAGCATCGGCAGGTTGTTCTCCAACGGGGCGGCCAGCACATGGGCATCCATCAGTGCCGCCCCCTCGTGCAACTGCTGCCAGGCCGGCAGGCCCAGGGCCAGGGCAATCGGCAGGCCAACCGCCGACCACAGCGAATAACGCCCGCCCACCCAGTCCCACATCGGCAGCACGCGTTCGGCCGCGATGCCGAACAACTGCTGTGGTCGCTGCACATCGGCACTGACCGCATACAGGGGCGCATTGGTGCCGAGCCAGCGTTGCAGTATCTCGCCGTTGAACAGGGTTTCCTGGGTGGTGAAACTCTTGGAAATCAGGATGCCGGCCGTGCGCGCCGGGTCCAGCCCGGCCAGCACACGCTCGATCGCCATGCCATCGATATTGGAAACAAAGTGCACCCGGAAGCGGGCACCGTGCAACGGGCGCAGGGCATCACAGACCAGCCGCGGCCCCAGGTCCGAGCCGCCGATGCCAATGCTGACGATGTCGGTGACATTGGAAGCTTCCAGCTCGGCCACGATCGCTGCCAGACGCTGCTCGGTCGCCAGCACCTGGGCACGCGCCGCCTCGGCTACCGGGCCCTGGCCCAAATCACTGCGCAGTGCTGTGTGCAGCGCCGGGCGCCCTTCGCTCAGGTTGACCGGGGCACCATCGAACAAATCGCGAAAAGCCTGCGGCAAGCCCAGGCTGTGGCCATAGGCAATCAGCGCCTGAAGCGCCTCGGCGTCATACCCTTGTCGGGCAAAGTTGGCGTACAGAGGACCAACCCGCAATGCCAGCTGTCGCGCCCGTGCGGGATCGAGGCGGTTGATTGCCTCGATGCGGCTGCCCTCCAGTCGAAGTGCATGTGCACTCAGTGCATCCCTGTACCCGGCTTGTTCCATGGCAATTCCTCGACCGCCCGTGCTCAGGGCTTCTGCACCGGGATACCGGTATTGGTGTGGGTGATGCGGTTGTCGCCGTCGACATAGACCAGGGTCGGAGTGAAGGCATCGGCCTCGGCTTCGCTCATGCTGGCGAAGGCGGCAATGATGATGATGTCACCCACCTGCACATGACGGGCAGCGCCGCCATTGAGCGAAACGATGCCGCTGCCGGCTTCGGCGCGGATGGCGTAGGTGGAAAAACGGGCGCCGTTGGTCACGTCCCAGATGTGCACCTGTTCGAACTCACGGATGCCCGTGGCCTGCAGCAGGTTGTCATCAATGGCGATGGAGCCTTCGTAGTTCAGCTCCGAATGGGTCACGGTGGCGCGGTGGATCTTGGTCTTGAGCAGGGACAATTGCATGGCATCTGCCGCACACAGGCGGCCTTCACAGGAGGAGAAAGGGGGCAAGTCTAGCAGGGCCACCGGCTGGCGGATGGACCCGTCGGCCGTGGCCGCATTCAGAACTCGAGATTGTCGATCAGCCGCGTACTGCCGATGCGCGCAGCGAGCAAGGCCACCCGCTCACCCGGCACATCGTCGGCCGGCTCGGCCAGGTCGCGCTGGCGTACCACGGCGTAATCGACCACGAACCCGGCATCGGTCAACGCGGCACGGGCCGACTGTTCGACCAGCTCACGCGGCAGGCCGGCGGCACAGGCCGCACGCATTTCACGCAGCACCCGGTACAACTGCGGGGCGGCCGCACGCGCGGCTTCATCCAGGTACTGGTTGCGCGAGCTGCGCGCCAGCCCATCGTCCTCACGCACGATTTCCGCGCCGACAATGTCCAGCGGGAACTGCATCTCGGCCACCAGCTGACGGATCACCGCCAGCTGCTGATAGTCCTTCTTGCCGAACACGGCCACATCCGGGGTGACCTGGTTGAACAGGCGGCTGACCACGGTGCACACGCCATCGAAATGGCCGGGGCGGCTGGCCCCTTCGAGCACGGCGGCAACCGTGCCCGGCACCGATACCCGGGTGGTCATCTCCACGCCCAGCGGGTACATCTGCGCCACGCTGGGCATCCAGGCCAGGTCACAACCGGCGGCGGCCAGGCCCTCGACATCGGCCTGCGGCGTGCGTGGGTAACGGTCAAAGTCCTCGTTCGGACCGAACTGGGTCGGGTTGACAAAGACACTGGCCACCACCTTGTCGGCATGGCGACGGGCCTGCCGCACCAAGGTGAAATGCCCTTCGTGCAGGTTGCCCATGGTCGGCACAAGCGCCACACGCTTGCCTTCCTTCTTCCAGCTGCGCACCAGTGCGCGCAGACGTTTGATTTCGGTAACGGCTTCAATCATGACGCGTAAGCATGTTCCACATCGGGGAAGGTGCCGTCGCGTACGGCAGCCACATAGGCCTGCACCGCACCGGCGACCGAACCACCTTCGGCAAGAAAATCCTTCACAAACTTCGGACGACGGTGACCGCTGTCCAGGCCCAGCATGTCGTGCAGCACCAGCACCTGGCCGTCGCACTGGGCACCGGCACCGATACCGATGGTGGGAATCGAGGACTGTGCGGTGATCTGCGCGGCCAGCGGCGCCGGCAGGCACTCCAGCACCAACAGGCTGGCCCCGGCCTCGGCAACCTGACGGGCCTGCTCCAGCACCCGCTGCCCGGCCTCGCCTCGGCCCTGCACGCGGAACCCACCCAAGGTCAACACCGACTGCGGGGTCAGGCCCAGATGCGAGCAGACCGGAATGTCGCGTTCGACCAGGTGGCGGATGATCTCCAGCTTGAAGCCGGCACCTTCCAGCTTGACCATCTGCGCACCGGCCTTGAGCAGTTGCAACGAGGCCTCCAGCGCTGCTTGCGGGCTGGCGTCGGCACCGAACGGCAGATCGGCCACCAGCAGCGCCCGCTGCAGCACCCGGGAAACGCAAGCGGTGTGGTAAGCCATGTCGGCCACGCTGACCGGCAGGGTCGAATCATGCCCCTGGACCACCATGCCCAACGAATCGCCGACCAGGATCAGGTCAACGCCATTGGCATCCAGGGTGCGGGCAAAGCCGGCGTCGTAACAGGTCAACATGGACAGCTTGCGCCCTTCGGCGCGCGCCTGGGCCAGACCCGGAACGCTCAACGGCTTGCTATCTGCGTATGTGCTCATGTGGGGAAAAGCAGTGGCAAGAAAGCCGCATTATCCCCCTATCGGCCAGACTTCGCTTGCATCCAGTCGCGCCAGCGCCGCTGCCACCACACCCTGCCCTGGGATCAGCCGCTGCGTCCCCAGCTCGGCCAACGGCTGCAGCACGAAGGCGCGCTGGTGCATCCACGGGTGCGGCACCTGCAGCCGCGGCTGGTCGATCACCTGCTCGCCATAGAGCAGGATGTCCAGGTCCAGGGTACGCGGCCCCCAGTGCCCGCCAGGCAGGCGCTGGCGGCCATGGGCCTGCTCGATGGCCTGCAGCCGGTCCAGCAGCGCCAGTGGTGCCAGCGTGGTGGAAAAACAGGCACAGGCATTGATGAAATCCGGCTGATCGACCCGCCCCCAGGCCTTGCTGCGATACAACCGCGACGCCTGCAAACCGCTGATCGCCGGATCAGCGGCCAGGCAGGCCAAGGCCTGCTGCAGGGTGGAAACCGCATCACCCAGGTTGGCCCCAAGGCCGATGCAGACAGGTGCGGCCAGGCTCATTCGGCAGCAGCCGGCTCCGTCGCTGCACCATCACTGCCACCCCGGCGACGGCGGCGGCGGACACGGCGCCCGCCCCCCTCCTCGGCCCGCTCGGCACCGGCATGAACAGCCGCATCCAGAAAGCTGGGCTCGAACGGGCCAGCCTGCTCGCGGGCCTGCTGCCAGAACGCCACCTCATCGGCATGCTCACCGGAGGCAGCCTGGCGCAGCAGCAGGAAATCAAAGGCAGCACGGAAACGCGGATGGGCCAGGGTGCGCTGCACGCGGCGCTTCTGACGGCTGCCAAAACGCATCTGCATCAGCCAGATTTCCTGCATCGGCAGCGAGAACCGGCGCGGCAGGGCAATCTGTTCCAGCTGGCGTGCAGTGGCCACATCGGCGGCCATGCGCATGGCGTCATCAGCGGCCATGCCCTGCTTCTGCAGACGGGCAATGGCCCGGCAATACGCCGGCCACAGCAGCAGCGCGAACAGGAAGGCCGGGCTGACCGGCTCGTCGGCGGCAATCCGCGCATCGGTATTGGCCAGGCCCTGGACAATCACCCGGCGCAGTGCGCCGCTGCGGTTGGCCTTCAGTGCCGCCGCGCTTTCCGGGAACAGCTGTGCAAACAGGCCATAGCGCTCCATGCCCTCGAAGCTGGCCACACCGTGGCCGGACAGGAACAGCTTGAGCATTTCCTCGAACAGGCGGGCCGGTGCGGCGTCGGCCAGCAGGTGGGCCAGCTGCGGAATCGGCTCGGCCGTGCCAGGCTCGATGGTGAAGCCCAGCTTGGCCGCCAGACGCACCGCGCGCAGCATGCGCACCGGGTCCTCGCGGTAACGCTGCTCGGGCTGCCCGATCAGCCGCATGATCCCAGCCTGCACGTCTTCAAAACCACCGGTGTAATCGCGTACCGAGAAATCCTCGATCGCGTAGTACAGGGCGTTGCAGGTGAAATCGCGGCGCACGGCATCATCCTCGATGTTGCCGTAGACGTTGTCGCGCACCAGCATGCCGTTTTCGACTTCGCGGTCGCCGGTGCCGTCGTCGCTGTTGGCACGGAAGGTGGCTACCTCGATGATCTCGCGACCGAACACCACATGGGCCAGGCGGAAACGGCGGCCGATGAGCCGGCAGTTGCGGAACAAGCCCTTGACCTGCTCCGGGGTGGCATCGGTGGCCACGTCGAAGTCCTTGGGGTTGCCTGCCACCAGCAGGTCACGCACCGCGCCCCCAACCAGGTAGGCGCCAAACCCCGCCTCGCGCAGGCGGTAGAGCACGCGCAATGCATTGGGACTGATGTCCTTGCGCGAGATCGTGTGCTGGTCACGGGGAATGACGCGCAGTGTGAATGGAGAAGTAACTTGCGGGTTGATGACGGCGATTCCGGTGGGAAAACAAGGATTGCCCCGGACACAGGACCTGCCTATACTACCGCCCATCGCACGATGCGACCAACAATGCTCCCTTCGTCTAGTGGTTAGGACGTGGCCCTCTCAAGGCTAAAACAGGGGTTCGAGTCCCCTAGGGAGCACCAGGCCATCGTCTCAAAAGCCCCGCCACGCGGGGCTTTTTCGTTCCACCTCCCCCATCCCGGACGTGCGCACTACAATGCCCGCGTCGATCAGCTGGAAACCACCATGCCTTTTGTCGTTACCGAAAACTGCATCAAGTGCAAACACACCGATTGCGTGGAGGTCTGCCCGGTGGACTGCTTCCACGAAGGGCCCAACTTCCTGGTCATCGACCCGGATGAGTGCATCGACTGCACCCTGTGCGAACCGGAATGTCCGGTCGGTGCGATCTTCCCCGAAGACGATGTTCCGGCCGGCCAGGAGGCCTTTGTCGCCCTCAATGCCGAACTCTCGCGCGCCTGGCCGGTCCTGACCGTGCGCAAGGACCCGCCCGAGGACGCCGGCCAGTGGGACGGCGTGGCTGACAAGCTGCAATACCTGGAGCGCTGAAAACAACCCGTGCAACCAACAAGAAGGGCGCCAGTGGCGCCCTTCTTGTTCAGCCGTCATCCGGAACCGGGTCCGTCAGTTGGCCAGCGCCGCCTGCAACTGGGCAATCACCGCCAACGCGGCCGCATCGGTGGCCGGCAAGCCGCGTGGATCCACCGCCGAAACGTAGGCACCGGCGTCCACCGCCACAATGCGCACCAGGAAGTTGCTGCCCTGATAGGCCACGTCATAGGAGCCGAGCAACTGGGCACGGCTGGCAATCTGCAGGCCATCGATACCTTCCAGCAGCTGGCCGACGCGGGCATAGACCGCATCCCGTTCGCCGGCAGCGGTGAAACCGTTGGCATTGCCGACCGGCGCGGCGACCGGCGCCGGGGCGACTGCCGAGGAGGTGCCATTGACCGGCGCCGACTCGACCAGCACCAGCGGCGGTGGAATTTCCAGCGGCCGCTGGTCAGCCGGCAGCGCGAAATCAGCCCGCACACCCTTGCTCGAACAGCCTGTGGCAGCCATCACCAGCACCCCAGCAACCGCAGCTGCCTGCAGCGCACGGCTGCCCTTTACCCGATAACGCATCGATTCCATCTCCTGCCAACAGCCGCACTGCGGCTGGATCATGTCTGTAATGCCAACCGCGCAGGGCTGGACCCGATGATGGCCTGATCCGTCGGCCCGGCTGCGGGCCGGGGGCCAACAGCAGGAAACTGACAGCACACTCCGCCAGCCACCCGGCACAGCCATGGCCACGGAAGCTGCCTGCGGCAGCGGCCTTGCCCGGCCATCTTACTTGCGGCCGCAAAGCGGCGACAATATGCTCGTTTGTGGCGGACACCGTCCTGATGACGGCGTCCTGATCCCCCTGCACGCCGGAACCGCCTTGACTGACACCGATTCCCGGCCCTCACCGGCCGAAAACCACCTGCTGATCACCGCCTACTCCACCCACCCGGAGTCGCCCCTGCTCAGTGTCACCCGCCGCATCTCCGACAGCGGCTGCAACCTTGTCGACACCCGCCTGGCCACCGTTGGCCGGGATGTCTCGTTGACTGCCCTGGCCACTGGCTCCTGGGATGCGGTGGCCAAGCTGGAAACCATGCTCGGCCGCCTGGAGCGCGAGGAAGCCGGCATGCGGGTGAACTTCTACCGCACCCAGGCCAAGCCCCAGCAGTCCAATCTGCTGCCCTACATCGTGGAAGTGGTGGCCGCCGACAAGCCCGGCATCCTTTACCAGCTGGCCGACTTCTTCAACCGCCAGGGCATCACCATCGAAAGCCTGCAGAGCACCCGCTACCAGGCCATGCAGACCGGTGCGGAGATGTTCAGCGCCCAGATCACCATCGGCGTGCCGTCCGATTCGCACATCGCCGCCCTGCGCGATGACTTCCTGGAATTCTGTGACCATCTGAACCTGGATGCGATCATGGACCCGATGAAGTTCTGATCCCAAGCCGCGGCGCCTTCCAGGCGCCGCGCTCGTATTGACCCTGCCCACAACGAGGACACCATGGACAACGGCCACCTGCTCGATGCCGCCACCCTGGACCTGCCCCTGGCCCTGTCCGGGGGCACCCACACCACCTTGCGCGAACAGCTCGGCCACTGGCTGGTGCTGTATTTCTACCCCAAGGACAGCACCCCGGGCTGCACCACCGAAGGCCTGGAGTTCAATGCCCTGCTGCCGGCCTTTGCCGCCGCCGGCGCGCGGGTGATGGGGGTATCACGTGACTCGGTACGCGCCCACGACAACTTCTGCGCCAAGCAGGGCTTCAACTTCCCGTTGGTCAGCGATGCCGACGAGGCCCTGTGCAATGCCTTCGATGTGATCAAACTGAAGAACATGTACGGCAAGCAGGTGCGCGGCATCGAGCGCAGCACTTTCCTGATCGCCCCCGACGGCCAGCTGGCCGCCAGCTGGCGCAAGGTCAAGGTGGCTGGCCATGCCCAGGCGGTACTGGACAAGCTCACCGAAGCACGCGCGTAATCAACATGCGGCAACCTGGCCCGGCCACCTCCATCGACAGGAACCCCACGATGACCTCAGGCAAGCGCATCTACGTGCTGGACACCAACGTGCTGATGCACGACCCCACCGCGCTGTTCAAGTTCGAGGAACACGACATCTACCTGCCGATGCAGGTGATCGAGGAGCTGGACAACGGCAAGAAGGGCACCAGCGAGGCCAGCCGCAATGCGCGTCAGGTCAGCCGCTTCCTCAACGAACTGGTCGAGGTGTCCGGGCTGTCTGACCTGTCCGGCGGCATCTCCCTGCAGGCCCCGGGCGGGATTTCCCTGCGCGGCCGGGAGAGTGCCGGCCGCCTGTACTTCCAGACCGGCGATTTCGATGCCGGCAAGCGCTTTGCCGCCCACGTCCCGGACAACGCCATCCTCGGCGCGATCCTGGCCCTGCTGGAAACCTCCGGTGACACCCCGGTGGTGTTCGTCTCCAAGGACATCAACCTGCGGATCAAGGCCGCCATTGCCGGTATCGTCTCGGAGGACTACGAAAACGACCGTGCGCTGGATGACTTCAGCCTGCTCTACACCGGCGCCACCGAGCTGGACGAGGATTTCTGGTCACGCCATGGCAGTGACCTGCGCAGCTGGTCCGACCACGGCCGCACCCGTTACGAGATCACCGCGCAGGAAGCGGAGCAGTGGTACCCCAACCAGTTCATCCACCTGGCCGGCGATGACCAGGCCGAGCTGCGGGTAGAGCAGATCAGCGCCGACGGCCGGATCCAGCTGTCACTGCTGGATGACTATCGCCACGACGGCCATGCAGTCTGGGGCATCGCCGCGCGCAACCGCGAGCAGAACTTCGCCCTCAACGCGCTGATGGACCCGGACATCGACTTTGTCACCCTGCTCGGCACCGCCGGCACCGGCAAGACCCTGCTGGCACTGGCCGCCGGTCTGGCCCAGACCATGGACAGCCAGCGCTACCGCGAGATCATCATGACCCGGGCCACGGTCAGCGTCGGCGAGGACATCGGCTTCTTGCCCGGCACCGAGGAAGAAAAGATGACGCCGTGGATGGGCGCACTGACCGACAACCTGGAAGTGCTCACCCGCAACCAGAGCGGCGGCAACTGGGGCCGTGCGGCCACCAATGACCTGCTCGCCAGCCGGATCAAGATCCGTTCGCTGAACTTCATGCGCGGGCGCACCTTCCTGTCCCGTTACGTGATCCTTGACGAGGCGCAGAACCTCACCCCCAAGCAGATGAAGACCCTGATCACCCGCGCCGGGCCCGGCACCAAGATCGTCTGCCTGGGCAATGTCGAGCAGATCGACACCCCTTACCTGACCGAAACCACCTCGGGCCTGACCTACGCGGTGGACCGTTTCAAGCAGTGGCCACACAGCGCCCACATCACTCTGCGCCGGGGCGAACGCTCGCGCCTGGCCGACTTTGCCTCGGAGGTCCTGTAATGCCGTTGCGTACGTTTCAGCGCCTGCTGCTGGCTGCCCTGGCCGGATGCGCACTGACCGCCTGCACCACCACCGGCACGCCGGCACAGGTGCCCACAGCGGTGCGCAGCGGACAGAGCTGGGTGGTCACCCGGCCACTGGTTGCCGCCGAGCTGGCCCGCGCCTGTCCGGGCGGGCTGGAGGTGGAAATCAGCGATTTCTGGGCCCCCTCGCGCAGTGACGTGGACCAGCTGGAAAGCCGCCTGCCCCAGCTGCAACAGCGCATTTCCCAGGCCAGCAGTGGTGACCGTCAGTACG
This sequence comes from Stenotrophomonas sp., assembly GCA_051885115.1. Classification (GTDB taxonomy): domain Bacteria; phylum Pseudomonadota; class Gammaproteobacteria; order Xanthomonadales; family Xanthomonadaceae; genus Stenotrophomonas. Next base: position 31,296 of record JBJEWP010000146.1, read on the forward strand.
TTGGCATCCTCAGCGGCAACCAGCGCCTGATCTACGTTCGCGGCTTCCCGGCCACCGACAACGTCGGCCACGACCCGACCCGCGCGGTGGTGGTGCCGTGCGACATCGGCTGGCATGCCCTGTACGAGCCGCAGACCGGGCAATTCATTCAGGCCACCCCACCGCAGCACTGAGCGGACATGCCCGCTCCCCTGCCTTCGTGGGTCTGGATCGGCGCAGTCTGCCTGTCGGCGGTGGCCGGCATGGTCAACGTGGTCGGCTTCCTCGGGTATGAACACCAGGGGCTGGGCCACCTGACCGGCGCCACCAGCCAGCTCGGCATCGCCCTGACCCAGGGCGACTGGCGCGCCACCGGGCATTTATGGGGGTTGCTGCTGGCTTTCAGTGCCGGCGCTACCCTCAGCGGCCTGCTGATCGAGCAACAGCAACTGCGCCTGGGCCGACGCTACGGCCTGATGCTGCTGATCGAGTGCGGCCTGCTTTTGCTGGCCATCCCGCTGTTTGCCCGCCAGCACATCGCCGCCGCCTGGGTGGCGGCAGCGGCGTGTGGCATCCAGAACGCGCTGGCCACCACGTTTTCAGGTGCAATCATCCGCACCACCCACCTCACCGGCATGTTCACCGATCTGGGCATTGGCCTGGGCCACCTGCTGCGCGGCCTGCCCCTGGCCCTGCGCCGGCTGACGTTGAGCGGGCTGATCATCAGCGGCTTTCTGGCCGGCTCGATGGCCGGTGCCCTGCTGTTTGCGCACCACGCCTACCAGGCCCTGTATGCGCCGGCCCTGCTGACCGGTACTGCCGGCGCCAGCTACATGCTCTACAGCCTGCTGCGCCGCCGCTAGCCTGGCCGGCAAAAAGCGGCACAATCCGGGCATGAACATGTCCTCCGCCTTCTCGGCACTGACCATCGCCGGCTCCGATTCCGGCGGCGGTGCCGGCATCCAGGCCGACCTGAAGGCCTTCGCTGCCCACCGCGTGCACGGACTGTCGGTGATCAGTGCACTGACCGCCCAGAACACCCGCGACGTGGGCGCCATCCACGTACCGCCAGTCGCCTTCCTGCGCGCGCAGATCGACGCCTGCTTCGATGATTTCGCCATCGCCGCAGTCAAGCTGGGCATGCTGGCCAATGCGCAGGTCATCCACGCCGTGGCCGATGCCCTGGAGCACTACCGCCCCGGCTTTGTCGTACTGGATCCGGTGATCATGGCCAGCAGCGGCCCGCCCCTGCTCGAGCGAAGTGCACTGGAGGCCCTGCGCCAACGGCTGCTGCCACTGGCCGACCTGATCACCCCCAACATCACCGAGGCCAGCACCTTGCTGGGCCGCGACATCAACGATGGACCTGCCGCCGAAGCCGCCACCCAGCAGCTGCGCCAGCTCGGCTGTCGCGCCGTATTGCTCAAGGGCGGTCATTTGGACGAAGGCAACGAAGTGGTGGACCGCTTCGACGACGGCCACAACCCGGCCCGCTTCACCCACCCGCGGCTGCCGGTGCAGGCCCATGGCACCGGCTGCACCCTGTCCTCGGCCATCGCCGCCCTGGTCAGCCGCCAGCAGCCTCTGGTCACCGCCTGCGAAAACGCCATTGGCTACGTGGCCCGCAGCCTGCAATGGGGCTACCAGCCCGGCAAGGGCAAGGTGCGCGTGCTTGACCATATCGGTGCTGCACGGTGAACGAACCCGCACGCCTGGCCGTATGCGCCAGCGACGGCCACCGCTTCGAACTGCTGCACGTCCCGGCACGGCACACTGCCAAGCTGCAGCTGCTGTGGTTGCCCGCCCTGGGGGTGCCAGCGCGCCACTACCTGCCACTGGCCCAGGCCCTGGCTGCGCACGGCTGCGCGGTCACCCTGATGGAGTGGCGTGGCCACGGCAGCAGCCAGCTACGCGCAGGCCGCGACCACGACTGGGGCTTTCATGCCTTGCTGCAGCACGACCTGCCCGCCGCAATCAGCCGCCTGCGTGAAGCCGGCATCCACATCGACACCCTGGGCGGGCACAGCCTGGGCGGCCAGCTGGCCAGCTGCTTTGCCGGCCAGTTGGAAGGCTGCAGGCGGCTGTGGCTGGTCGCCTCCGGCTCACCGTACTGGCGCAGCTTCCCGCTGCGGCACCGTCTGCTGCTGCCGCTGGCCTATGTGCTGCTACCGGCCATCGCACGACTGTGCGGACACCTGCCCGGCCGCCGTCTGGGCTTTGGCGGCCGCGAGTCCGCCAGCCTGATCGCCGACTGGGCCCGGGTCGGGCGCAGCGGCCATTACCGCCTGCCATCCGGGGTCGAACAACAAATGCGGCAACTGCAGCTGCCGTGCACCGCCGTCTGCCTGCAACACGACTGGCTGGCTCCGGCCAGCTCGCTGTCGGCCCTGCTCGGCAAACTGCCGGGCTGCACACCACGAATCCACATGGCGGGCAGCGCTGAACTGGGCACCCGCGCCGACCATTTCGCTTGGATGCGTAATCCATCATTCATCGCCGCCACGCTAGCGGAAATAGGCCCGTGAAATTTTCACAAAACCGTTGACGCAGCTGAAGAGTCGGCGCATAATCTCGCTCCTGACATCGAGGCGCCCGTAGCTCAGCTGGATAGAGTACCTGGCTACGAACCAGGCGGTCGGGAGTTCGAATCTCTCCGGGCGCACCACCTTGTCAGATCCAGTGCCATTGGCATTGATTGTAGTTGTGTTGTCCATGCGCCCGTAGCTCAGCTGGATAGAGTACCTGGCTACGAACCAGGCGGTCGGGAGT
>JBJEWP010000146.1:34143-37373 GCA_051885115.1 Stenotrophomonas sp.
GAGTACCTGGCTACGAACCAGGCGGTCGGGAGTTCGAATCTCTCCGGGCGCACCAACTCAAATACCCCAACGGGGACATGCGCCCGTAGCTCAGCTGGATAGAGTACCTGGCTACGAACCAGGCGGTCGGGAGTTCGAATCTCTCCGGGCGCACCAGCCATAAGAAACCACGACCAAGTCGTGGTTTTTTTATGTCCGCAAGAAAAGCCGGCCGTACCGCCGCACGCATATGGCCGCCAGCGATGCCGGATCACCCGGCACCTCACCGTGACATCCACAGCAGCAACATCACACCCTGGCGTCCGACACAAATCGCAGGCATGAAAAAACCCGCACTTGGCGGGCTTTTTCAAACTGGCGGAGTGAGAGGGATTCGAACCCTCGATAGAGCTTTTGACCCTATACTCCCTTAGCAGGGGAGCCCCTTCGGCCTCTCGGGCATCACTCCAGTCACTTGCTCCGGTCAGCGCCGAAACAGTAGGTAAATATTACCTGCAACGACGTGATCCGTAAAGCCTTTTATTAAATATTTTCTTCGCTTTCCGGGGTGTGGTCATCACCCCGCTGGATGCGCTGGTAGATCTCTTCGCGATGCACCGCCACATCCTTCGGCGCGGTGATACCGATACGAACCTGATTACCCTTGACGCCAAGCACGGTGACACTGACCGCATCACCGATCATCAGGGTTTCGCCTACGCGGCGGGTGAGGATCAACATGTTTCAAATCTCCAAGGTACCGACGGACAACTTCCGCCGGCAGTGCGCCCGCGAGGCGGGCGCCTTTCCCTACGGGAAGAAAGACGGCAAATCTTAACGGTTGCCGTCCCGAGACTTCAAGGTGCCACAAGTTGCGTGGTTCAGCCCAGCTGGCTTTCCACCCAACCCGGCACAGCGGCCAGTGCAGACACCAGGGCAGCACCGTCTTCGCCACCACCCTGTGCCATATCGGGGCGGCCACCGCCCTTGCCGCCAATTTGCGCTGCCACGTGTGAAATCAGCGCACCGGCCTTGGCCTTGCCCAGTGCGGCACCAGCCACACCGGCCACCAGCGAGGCCTTGCCATCAGCCACACCGGCCAGCAGGATCACCGCATCGCCCAGCTGCTGCTTCAGGCGGTCCACCGCATCGCGCAGGGCCTTGGCATCGAAGCCTTCCAGGCGTGCCGCCAGCACCTTGATCCCGGCCACCTCCACTGCCTGGCTGCCCAGGTCTGCGGTGGCGCCGACGGCGGCCTTGGCCTTGAGCTGCTCCAGCTCGCGCTCCAGCTGCTTGCCGCGGGCCACCAGGGCACGCACCTTTTCAACCAGCTCGGCCGACTGCCCGCCGACCAGGTCAGCCACTTCGGCCAGACGGGCCTGTTCGGCAGCAACCAGATCCAGTGCCCCCTGCCCGGTCACCGCCTCGATACGCCGCACGCCGGCCGAAACGCCACCTTCACTGGTGATCTTGAACAGGCCGATGTCACCGGTGCGGCTGACATGGGTACCGCCACACAGCTCGGTGGAGTAGTCGCCCATCTTCAGCACGCGCACATTCTCGCCGTACTTCTCGCCGAACAGGGCCATGGCGCCGAAATCCAGCGCTTCCTGCATGCCCATGTGGTGCACTTCGGCGGCGTTGTTGGCACGCACCTGCTCATTGACCTTGCGTTCGATCAGTGCCAGTTCCTCGGCGCTGATCGACTGGAAATGCGAGAAGTCAAAGCGCAGGCGGTCCGGCGCCACCAGCGAGCCCTTCTGTTGCACATGGGTACCCAGCACTTCGCGCAGGGCCGCATGCAACAAGTGGGTGGCCGAATGGTTGAGGATGGTGGCATTGCGACGGGCAGCATCGATACGGCCTGCCAGGCTGTCGCCCAGTTTCAGCCCCCCCTGCTCCAGGGTGCCGACATGGCCGTGGAACTGGCCGGCAAACTTCTGCGTGTCGGACACCCTGAACTGCACACCGGCAGCGCAAAGGACACCGGTGTCCCCCACCTGGCCACCGGATTCGGCGTAGAACGGGGTAGCGGCGGTGAACACGATAGCGGCATCGCCAGCGGCGATGGCATCGACCGGACGGCCGTCCTTGAGGATGGCCACCACCTGCAAACCATCGGCAGTGTCGGCGTCATAGCCCAGGAAGGAGGTCGGCTGCAGCTGCGCCACCAGCTCGGCAGGCAGGCTGACGCCGCCGCCGAACTTGCCGGCAGCGCGGGCCATTTCGCGCTGGCCTTCCATCGCGGCCTCGAAGCCTTCCATGTCCACCGACAGGCCGCGTTCGCGCGCGATGTCGGCGGTCAGATCCACCGGGAAACCGTAGGTGTCATACAGGCGGAAGGCATCCACACCGGCAATGGTGCTGGCACCGTCCAGGCCGGCGACGATCTCGTCGAAGATCTTCATGCCGGCATCCAGGGTTTCGGCGAAGCGCTCTTCTTCGGCCTGCAGCGCCTTGGCCACCGTGGCCTGGGCAGCAGCCAGCTCCGGATAGGCCTGGCCCATCTGCTCGACCAGGGTCGGCACCAGCTTGTGGAAGAAACCGCCACGCACGCCCAGCATCCAGCCATGGCGCAGAGCGCGGCGGATGATCCGGCGCAGCACATAGCCGCGGCCTTCATTGGAGGGCAGCACGCCATCGACGATCAGGAACGAGCAGGCGCGGATATGGTCGGCGATCACCCGCAGCGACTTGTTCTCGCGGTCGCTGGTGGCGGTCAGCTCGGCGGCCTTGGCAATCAGGGCCTGGAACAGGTCGATCTCGTAGTTGGTGTGCACGTGCTGCAGGATCGCCGAAATGCGCTCCAGGCCCATGCCGGTGTCCACGCACGGGGCCGGCAACGGCTGCAGCGAGCCATCCGGCTGGCGGTCAAACTGCATGAACACGTTGTTCCAGATCTCGATGTAGCGGTCACCGTCCTCGTCCGGCGAGCCCGGAGGACCACCGGCGATATGGGCACCGTGGTCGTAGAAGATCTCGGTGCACGGGCCGCACGGGCCGGTATCGGCCATCTGCCAGAAGTTGTCCGAGGCGTACGGCGCGCCCTTGTTGTCACCGATGCGGACAATGCGCTCGGCAGGCACGCCAACCATCTTGTTCCACAGATCATAGGACTCGTCGTCGGTGTGGTAGACGGTGACCAGCAGGCGCTCCGGGTCCAGGCCCCAGACCTGGGTCAGCAGCTCCCACGACCAGGCAATGGCTTCCTTCTTGAAGTAATCGCCGAAGGACCAGTTGCCCAGCATTTC
>JBJEWP010000147.1:0-5152 GCA_051885115.1 Stenotrophomonas sp.
ACCGGCTGCCTGGGCAAGAAGTCGGAGATGATCCGCGAGCACTACCCCAATGTGCTGTCGGTGTCCGGCCCGCAGGACTACACCACGGTGATGGAAGCGGTGCATGCGGCCATCCCACCCAGGCACGACCCCTTCATTGACCTGGTGCCGGACTACGGCATCAAGCTGACCCCGCGGCATTACGCCTACCTGAAGATTTCCGAAGGCTGCAACCACCGCTGCAGCTTCTGCATCATCCCGTCGATGCGTGGCGACCTGATGAGCCGCCCGGTGGACGAGGTGCTGCGCGAGGCCGAGCGTCTGGTCAAGGGCGGCGTGCGCGAGCTGCTGGTGGTCTCCCAGGACACCTCGGCCTACGGTGTGGACCGCAAGTACGCCCCGGGCACCTGGCGCGGCAAGGAATACGCCACCCGCATGAAGGCCCTGTGCGAAGGCCTGGGCGAGCTGGATGCCTGGACCCGCCTGCACTACGTCTACCCGTACCCGCACGTGGACGACGTGGTCCCGCTGATGGCCGAAGGCAAGATTCTTCCCTACCTGGACATCCCGTTCCAGCACGCCTCCCCGCGCATTCTCAAGCTGATGAAGCGCCCGGGGGCGGTGGACAAGACCCTGGAGCGGGTGCTGCGCTGGCGGCAGATCTGCCCGGACATCACCGTGCGCTCGACCTTCATCGTCGGTTTCCCCGGCGAGACCGAGGCCGAGTTCGAGGACCTGCTGGGCTTCTTGAAGACCGCCCAGCTGGACCGCGTCGGTGCGTTTGCCTACTCGCCGGTGGAAGGCGCCACCGCCAACGCCCTGCCGGACCAGCTGCCCGAAGAGGTGAAGCAGGAGCGCCTGGCCCGTTTCATGGAAGTGCAGGCCGAAATCTCCGCCGCCAGGCTGGAGGCCAAGGTCGGCACCGTGCAGCAGTGCCTGGTCGATGTGATCGAGGACGGCATTGCCGTGGCCCGTTCCAAGGCCGATGCGCCGGAAATCGACGGCCTGGTGCATATCCAGAACGGCGAGCAAGCCGGCTTGCGCGTGGGCCAGTTCGTGGATGTGCAAATCACCGACTGCGATGAGCATGACCTGTTCGGTGATGCCATCGCCGCCGAGCAGCCTACCGGCCCGGCGTTCAACCTCAAGGTGCTGTGAGCCGGGGGTATTCCTGGCTGAAGCGACAGGGCGGCCATGTGCCGCCCTGTTGCGTTGGCGTTGGCGTTGGCGCGGCGTGGGCCGGCAATGGCCGGGGGTGCGCAGGCCGTGCAAGCGTGCTGGTGGCACAAGGCCGCGACGCATGAGCGGGCAGGGCAATGTATCCCGGCGCTTTGTGCCACCGCTGCGCGGGCAGGTGCATCCGGCGTGTTTTGACCACCCGCTGCTGGCCCCGTTCGCGTGCTGGGATGATCTGATCCGGGCACCACACTGGCCGGACATGGCTGCACTCAATGCCGCCGCGCCGGTGGCCGGCGCATGTTTTGTGGCCCAGGACGCGGCCCTGCTGGGCGATGGCCTGCACTACGAGCAGCGCATTGCCGCCGGGCGCATCGCCACCCGGGCGCAGAACTGGCACGACTTCTTCAATGCCCTGGTCTGGGCCCGTTACCCGGCGATCAAGCGGGCCTTGAACGGGCGCCAGTGTGCGGCCATCGCCGAGGTCGGCAACAAGACCCGCAATGCCGCCCAGCAGGCGCTGACCCAGTTCGACGAGAGTGGGCTGGTGGTACGGGTGCGCGATCCGGCGCTGCTGGCCGCCTGGGATGCGCACCATTGGCAGACCCTGTTTGTCGATCAGGCACCGGCCTGGCAGCGCGGTGACATCGCCGTGGTCGCCAGCTTCGGCCACGCCCTGCTGGAGCAGTGCCTGTTGCCTGGCCGGCGCTTGGTCGGCAAGGCGCTGGTGGTGGTCGGCGAGGACGATGCAGCCGCGATCGCCCACGTGGCCAGTGCGATTGCCGGCGCGCGCGTGCTGCAGGCGGCCAGCGAACTGCGGCCACTGCCGCTGGCCGGTATTGCCGGCTGGCAGGCGGCGCAGGATGGGGCCTTCTACAACGATGCCGATTACTTCCGTCCGCTGCGCGAGGGGCGGCGCTATCCGCCCCCGCTGCAGGTGCCGGGCTGAAGCCCGGACTCAGCCTTCGTAGGCCACGTCCACGACCACAAAGCCGGTGCGGCCAGCGGGCAGGTCCACTTCGAACTCGTCGTCGACACGTTTTTTGAGCAGGGCGCGGGCCAGCGGCGAATCAATGGAGATGTAACCGCTCGGCGCATCGGTCTCGTCCGGGCCGACGATGCGGTAGCTCAGCTCGCTGCCGTCATCGATGCGTTCCAGCACCACGCTGGCGCCGAAGAACACCGCTTCCGGATCACTGGGCGCGCCTTCAACCACGCGCAGCACTTCCAGCCGCTTGGACAGGTAGCGCACGCGGCGGTCGATCTCACCCAGCTGCTTCTTGCGGTAGGTGTATTCGGCGTTTTCCGAGCGGTCGCCCTCGGCGGCGGCGTCACTCAGGGCCTTGACCACTTCGGGGCGGCGCACGCGCCACAGCTCGTCCAGCTCGGCTTTCAGGCGGTCATGCCCGGCACGGGTGATCAGGGCGGTGCTTTTCTCGCCCGGCGGGCGCCAACGACTCATCGGCAAGGGGCTCCTGTGATGGGGAAGGGAAAGGGCTTACAGGCTGGTCGGCAGGCTGTCCAGCGCGGCCTGCAGCCGGCGTTGCAGGTCGGCTGACGGCTGCGCGGCCTGACCCTGGGCGATCAAGCGGCGGGCAGCGGCGACATCGCCGTGCAGGTCGGCGGCCAGCAGCGCCGCCTGCAGGGCCCAGGGGGCCACCTGTGCCGATTGCGGCCAGCGCTTGAGCAGTGCGCGCAGGCCATCGTAGGCAAGCTGGCGCTGGCCCTGCAGCAGGGCAGCCTGCACCAGTTGCTCGCCGGTGGTGGCCGGCTCCGGGGCAAAGCCGTGGTCGCGGGCCAGTTCATTGCGCCACAGGGCCAGTGCCTGACGGGCTTGCTGCCGGGCCAGCAACTGCCCCAGCCACTGGCCCAGGTGGGCCTGGCGTTGCGCCGGCGTTGCGCTGGCCAGCAGCTGGTGCAGCTGCTGGTGCACCGCGTTGCCGGCCGGGGCACTGGTTACTGCCTGCAACAGCAGCTGGCGGGCGGTGTCCTGGCGGTTCTCCTGCAGCAGGCGTTCCACCCTGGCCAGCAGGGCCTGGTCGGCGCGCTCGGCCGGGTCGGGCAGCCTTGCGGCCAGCTCGTGGGAGCTGTCGGCCTCCAAGCCCAGTACATCGCGGTAGCAGTACACCATTACCCCGAGCAGGCGGAAGCTGGCGGCCAGCGCCATGGCATAACCGAAGGTGGACAGCGGCCAGGCCAGCACCCCGGGCAGGCCGCGGTGGGCCAGGGCATACAGGAACAGCGCGGCGAACTGCAGCACGCCGACCAGCAGCAGTGAAATGGCATACGGGCCGGCGATGCGCTGCAGGGTGAGCACGGCCGTGGCCGGGTTCAGTGCCTGGCGCAAGCTGCCATCCAGGGCGAGCGAGATCAGCCACACCGGGTGCAGCACGAACAGCAGGGCAGACAGACCAAGCATTGCCCAGGGGCCGAACAGCAGCGTGCAGCAGATCAACGTGGCCAGGCACAGGGCCATCAAGGCCACCAGCCGCAGCACGCCGCCATCGAGCAGCTCGCCCGCCTGTTCGGGTGGCGCCGGGTTGCCGTGGGCACTGCGGCGCAGGACCTCGAAGCCATAGCCGTAGGTGGCAAGCCAGGTGATGCCGAGCATGATCGAACCGACCAGCCCGGGCAGGGCGGCCAGTACCGAGAACAGGGCCAGGGCCGCACTGGCCAGCAGCACCGAGGCGTGCATCGGGTAGAGCAGTACCTGTGGCAGCTGCTCCCAGAACGGCAGTTCGTGGCTGCGGGCGGGGCGGGGCGGGCGACGGTGCTGCATGGCGATCCTTGCGTGCAGTAGAGGACGGGCCGGCAAGCGTGTCGGCCCCGAAGGCTCAGCGGCGGCCGAACAGGCCGCCGAGAATGCCGCGCACGATCTGGTTGCCGATCTGCGCGCCATACTTCTTGCCGCTCTTGCCCATCACTGATTCACCGATCGAGCCGCCGATGTTGCGGCCGATCTGGCCGCCGACATTGCGCGTGGTCTGCTTGGCCACCGATTCCACCATGCCCTGCTTGCGGCCGTTGCCGAACATGAAATCGCGGATCGACTGGCCGATACCGCCGCTTTCTTCCTTGGCCGACGGCGCATTGTTCTGCTCGGCCTGCTGCTGGGCACGGGCGGCGAGCAGTTCGGCGGCGGACTCGCGGTTGATCGCGGTGTCGTACTGGGCGCCGACCGGGCTGCCGGCGCGAATCTGCGCGCGCTCGGCATCGCTGATCGCTCCCATGCGGCAGCGCGGCGGGGCGATCATGGTTTCCTGTACCGGCGATGGCACGCCCTTGTCCTGCAGGGTGGAGACCAGGGCAATGCCGGTGCCCATCGCGGTCAGGGTGGCGCGCACGTCCAGCTTCGGGTTGGGTACGAAGGTTTCAGCGGTGGCACGCACGGCTTTCTGGTCGCGCGGGGTGAAGGCACGCAGGGCGTGCTGTACCCGGTTGCCGAGCTGGCCGAGCACCGCGTCGGGCACGTCGTCGGGCAGCTGCGAGCAGAAGTACACGCCCACGCCCTTGGAGCGGATCAGCCGCACCACCTGCTCGATGCGCTGCTGCAGCGCGGCCGGGGCGTCGTTGAACAGCAGGTGGGCCTCGTCGAAGAAGAACACCAGCTTGGGCTTTTCCAGGTCGCCCACCTCGGGCAGGGTTTCAAACAGCTCCGACAGCATCCACAGCAGGAAGGTGGAATACAGCCGCGGCTTGAGGATCAGCTTGTCGGCGGCCAGGATCGAGACCATGCCGCGGCCGTCGTGGTTGACGCGCATGATGTCGGCCAGTTGCAGGGCCGGCTCGCCGAAGAACTGCTCGCCACCGTCGCTGACCAGGCGCAGCAGCGAGCGCTGGATCGCGCCGATGCTCTGTGCACTGACCAGGCCATATTCGGTGGAGACGGTCTTGCGCTCCTCGGCCACCAGGCCCAGCAAGGCCTTCAGGTCATCCAGGTCCAGCAGCAGCAGGCCGCGGTCATCGGCCAGCTTGAACACGATGTCCATCACCCCGG
>JBJEWP010000148.1:0-5096 GCA_051885115.1 Stenotrophomonas sp.
TGCGATCGGCCTGATGGATGTCGGCAGTCCCTATTCCTCGCTGCATACGGTCAGCGCGCTGGACGTGCTGCGCCGCGATGCCCTGCGCCGTTACGGCGCCCCGGGCACCGGCTGGGTGGCCGGTGGCAGCCAGGCGCTGCCTGAGGCCATGGCCGCCTCGCTGTCGGCCGAGGTGGTACGCAATGCCCAGGTCGCGGCCATTGAAAGCAGTGGCCGTGGCGTGCAGGTACGTTGTGCAGATGGCCGCCGTTTCCAGGCCGGCCATGTGGTACTGGCCATTCCCAGCCTGCCGCTGTCACGCATCGTCATCGACCCGGCACCGCCGGCCGCGCAGCAGGCCATCTGGGCCGAACGTGGCGGCAATGCGGTGACCACCGTGCACCTGCAGCCGACCCGCCCGTTCTGGGAAGAGGACGGCCTGCCGTTGTGGCTGTGGGGCACCGGTGCGCTGCAGCGCGTGTTTGCCGTGCCCGGCGAGGACGGGGCGATCAACCGCCTGATCGTCTGGCTCAGTGGTGCGCTGGCCGAAAAGGCCGACACCCTGGATGCGGCCGCCCGCGCGCAGTGGATCATCGACGAGTTCGCCCGCGTGCGCCCGGCCAGCCGTGGCGCCCTGCAATTGCTGGAAACGCGCAGCTGGGGCGGTGATCCGCTGGCCGGTGGCGCGTTTGCCGAGATCAAGCCGGGGCGCTTTGCGCAGACCCGGCAGTGGAACAACACGCCGTTCGGCCGCCTGCACTTTGCCGGCGAGCAGACCGAGCTGCATGTCCCGGGCATGGAGGCTGCCGTGCAGTCCGGCGAGCGCGCCGCTGCCGCCATCCTGTCCGCCTGAATACCGTAACTTCACCCCCACCGCCCAGCACCTGTGTGTGCCAGTGAGAATTGTATGAGCCTGAATCCGTTTGACCTGTACGACGTTGCCTCCCTGCTCACCGAAGAAGAGCGTGCCATCCAGGAATCGGTGGCCCGTTTCACCAACGAGCGCGTGCTGCCGATCATCGGTGACTGCTTTGACAAGGGCAGCTTCCCCAAGGAACTGATCGCCGAAGTGGCCGGGATGGGCCTGCTCGGTGCGACCCTGCCCGAACAGTACGGCGGCTCCAACCTGGGTTATGTCAGCTACGGCCTGATCTGCCAGGAGCTGGAGCGCGGTGACTCGGGCCTGCGCAGCTTCGTCTCGGTGCAGAGCTCGCTGTGCATGTACCCCATCTATGCCTACGGCAGCGAAGAGCAGCGCATGCGCTGGCTGCCGGACATGGCCGCCGGCAAGGTCATCGGCTGCTTCGGCCTGACCGAAGCCCATGGTGGTTCGGACCCGGCCAGCATGAAGACCCGTGCGGTCAAGGACGGCAACGAGTGGGTGATCAACGGCTCCAAGATGTGGATCACCAATGCGCCGATGGCCGACATCGCCATTGTCTGGGCCCACACCGAAGACGGCATCCAGGGCTTTGTGATCGAGAAGGGCACCCCGGGCTTTGGCGTGCAGGAAATCAAGCACAAGATGAGCCTGCGTGCCTCGGCCACCGGCGCCCTGTTCTTTGACAACGTGCGCGTGCCCGATGCCAACCGCCTGCCCAACGTGAAGGGCCTGAAGGGTCCGCTGGGCTGCCTGACCCAGGCCCGCTACGGCATCACCTGGGGCCCGATCGGCGCCGCCCAGGCCTGCCTGGAAGAAGTGCTGGCCTACACCAAGGAGCGCATCCTGTTCGGCCGCCCGGTCGCGGCTACCCAGAGTGCGCAAATCAAGATGGCCGACATGGCCCGCCGCATTACGGCTGCGCAGCTGCTGTCGCTGCAGCTGGGCCGGCTGAAGGAAGCGGACAAGATGCAGCCGACCCAGGTCAGCATCGCCAAGTGGAACAACTGCCGCATGGCCATCGACATCGCCCGCGAATGCCGTGACCTGCTCGGCGGCGCCGGCATCACCACCGAGCATGCGGCCATCCGCCATGCGCTGAACCTGGAATCGGTGATCACCTATGAAGGCACCGAGACCGTGCACCAGCTGGTGGTCGGCCGCGAGCTGACCGGCATCAACGCGTTCTGATCATGCAGCGCGTGCCGGCCACGATGCAGGCGGTGTGTCTGCGCGCCATCCCGCAGGGGATGCCGCAGCTGTCTGATTTTTCGCTGCAATCGTTGCCGGTGCCGCAACCGCGAGCCGGGCAGGTGCTGGTGCGCCTTCACTGGCTCTCGCTGGACCCGTTTTTGCGGGCCCAGCTGGGTGGGCGCTACGTGGCCCCGTGCCCGCCGCTGGGCGCGATCGTGCCCGGTTATGCGGTGGGCCAGGTGGTGGACGATGCCTCCGGGCGTTTTGAGGCCGGCACCTGGGTCACCGGCCTGCTGGGCTGGGCGCAGTACGCGGTGGCCGATGCCAATGCCGTGCAGGCGGTGGATGCAACACTGGCGCCGCCATCCACCGCGGTCGGTGTGCTGGGCATTCCCGGGCTCACCGCCTGGGCCGGGGTGCGCCGGATCCTGGATCCGCAGCCCGGCCAGACGATTGTCATCTCCACCGCTGCCGGTGCGGTCGGCTCGATTGCCGGCCAGCTGTGCAAGGCCGCCGGTGCGCGCGTGGTGGGGCTGACCAGCACGGACGAAAAGTGCGCCCTGGTCACCGCCACCTATGGCTTTGATGCCTGCGTCAATTACCGCGCCCCTGATTTTGCCGATGCCCTGCGTGCGGCCTGCCCGCAGCGAATCGACGGCTATTTCGACAATGTGGGCGGCGCGGTGCTGGAAACCGTGCTCGGCCAGCTGGCCCTGCGCGCCCGCGTGGTGCTGTGCGGCCTGAGCGACCAGTACAACCGTGCGCAGCGCCCGCCCGGCCCGAATCTGGGCCCGGTGATCGGCGCGCGCGCGCGGCTGGAAGGGTTGGTGGTCTACGACCATCTGGCCGATTTCGGTACCTGCCGCCAGCAGCTGGCCGGGCTGATCGCCGCTGGCCAGCTGCACTACCGCGAGCACATCCATCACGGGCTGGAACAGGCCGCGGCCGGCTTCATCGGCCTGCTGAGAGGTGAAAACACCGGCAAGGCCCTCGTTGCAGTGGAACATCCGTAATGCACGCAATTACCCGTCATTTCATCGACATCAACGGCCGCCAGGTGCATTACCGGCGCGCAGGGCAGGGCCCGGCGCTGCTGCTGATCCACCAGTCGCCGCAGAATTCGCGCATGTGGGCCGGGATGATGGCCCGCTACGCGCCGCACTTCACCGTGATCGCTCCGGACACGCCGGGCTTCGGCTATTCCGATCCGCTGCCGGTTGACGGCCCGCGTGACATGGCCGCCTTCGGCCATGCCACCTGGGAACTGGTCCAGGCCCTGGGGCTGGAGCGGGTGGCCGTTTTCGGCATGCATACCGGCGGCCTGGTCGCCACCTGGCTGGCCTGGGCCCACCCGGAGGCCGTGAGCGCCCTGGTGGTGGACGGCTATGCCGCCTTCACCCCGGAAGAAAGCGCCCTGTACGGCGATGCCTACCTGCCGCCGTTCGTACCGCAGTGGGATGGCTCGCACCTGCGCTGGCTGTGGTGCCGGATCCGCGAGCAGAAGTATTTCTTCCCGTGGTACGACGGCCGCGCCGCCGCGGCCATGGCGATCCCGCCGGCCACGGTGCAGGCCACCCATGACGCGGTGATGGACGTGCTGGACGTGGGCGACCACTACCGCACCGGCTATGCCGCTGCCTTTGCCCACAACGACCACCACTGGGTCAGCCAGCTGCGCGTGCCCAGCCTGATCGTCTACCGCCACGGTGACCCGCTGCTGGCCCACATGCCGCGCCTGACCGACCTGCCGGCCAATGTGGCCGTGGTGGAGGAGCCGGGCAGCATCCCGGCCATGCTGGAACGGCTCGATGCCTGGCTGCCGGCCACCCTGGCTGCCGAGCCGGTGGCCCCGGCCATCGTCCAATCGCCCCGCGCCGACCATTGGCAGCGTGTGCTGGTGGGCTCTGCTGCCGGCGAGGTGGCCGGCTGGCTGCGCCGCGGGCAAGGGCCGCTGTCGGTCTGGCTGCACGCGCCGGGCAGCGCCCCGTTCACTCCGGCCGATGTGGCCGCCGAGGGCCCGCTGCTGCTGGTGGACTTGCCTGGCCATGGTGCCTCCAGCGAGACCGATGCCACCCTGGATGTGGCCACCATGGTGGCCGGCATTGCGGCCCTGATCGATGCCTGTGCACCGGCGGCAACGCTGCAGCTGTGCCTGCATGGTGCCGCCGCCGCCTATCTGCCGGGCCTGGCCGCGCATTACGGCCACCGTCTGGGCAAGGCCCATCTGGATACGCCGTGGTTGCTCACTGCCGACGAGCAGGCCTGCCTGCTGGCCAACCTGCCGGTGACCACGGTGGACCGCGCCGGTGGCCATCTGGGCGATGCCTGGCACTGGGAGCGCGAGCGCCACCTGATCTGGCCGTGGATGGCATCCTGCGCCGCTGCGCGCCGCCTGGTCGATGCGCCGGCCCCGGCCCGGGTGCATGCCAATGTGGTCGAACTGCTGCGCCTGGGTCCGCGCCTGGCCCCGCTGCTGGCCGCGGCCACCCCGGCCGACCTTCCCGCACAACTGCGCCAGCTGCGCGTGCCGCTGAGCGTCTCGGCCGAACCGGCCAATGATTACCAGGGGCGCGCTGCCGCCCTGCTGTCGTAACCCCCAAGGACGTACCCCCATGAATGCTGCTGTCGATTCCGCCCCGGCCGTGCTGGCCCAGCTGCAGGCCCGTCTGGGTGCTGCGGTGATCACCGATCCGGCCGAACTGGCCTATTTCGGTACCGATGTGTATTCCGCCGGCCAGCCGCTGCTGGCGGTGCTGCGCCCGTCCACCGCGGCCGAACTGGCCGATGCGGTACGTGAGCTCACCGCCGCCGGCATTGCGGTGATCCCGCGTGGCGGCGGCATGAGCTACACCGGCGGCTACATCGCCGCGCAAAGCCCGAGCGTGCTGGTCGATACCGGCGGCCTGGACAAGATCGTGGAGATCAACGTCGAGGACGCCTACGTCATCGTCGAAGCCGGCGTGACCTGGCGCGACCTGAAGACCGCCCTGGACGCCAAGGGCGTGCGCACCCCGTACTTCGGCCCGATGTCCGGCTCGCACGC
>JBJEWP010000149.1:0-5053 GCA_051885115.1 Stenotrophomonas sp.
ACCGGCTCGCGCATCGCCAAGGACACCTTCAACTCGGTCTCGCCGGTGCAGGTGATCACCCGTGAGGAGAGCACCGTGGCCGGTTTCGCCTCCACCATGGGCGTGCTGCAGAGCAACGCCGTGACCGGCGGCTCGGACCAGATCAACAACGCCTACGGCGGCTATGTGGTCAACGGCGGCCCGGGTGTGAACACCATCGGCCTGCGTGGTCTGGGCCCGACCCGCACCCTGGTGCTGGTCAACGGCCGCCGCATGTCCCCGGCCGGTTCGCGTGGTGCCGTTGGCGCCGCCGACCTGAACACCTTGCCGAGCATCGCCATCTCGCACGTTGAAGTGCTCAAGGACGGCGCCTCGTCCATTTACGGCTCCGACGCCGTGGCCGGCGTGGTCAACATCGTCACCGAACAGAAGTTCGACGGCGCCCAGGTCGAGTTCCAGGTCAACGTGCCCGAGCACGGCGGCGGCGAAGAAACCCGCTGGTCGGCCATGGTCGGCACCGTGCGTGACAACTGGCGCCTGTCCGGCTCGCTGGACATCTATGACCGCAAGGAGATCACGCTGGGCCAGCGCGGCTGGGCCAGCGACTGCCCGCTGCCGTTCTTCGGCCAGAACCCGGATGGCAGCTACGGCTCAGACGACTTCATCGACCCGATCACCGGTCAGCCGAAGTGCTGGAACGTTGATGCCGGTGGCGTGACCATCAACACCCTGGGCACCGCCATGATGGCCGGCCAGGCGGCGGCTGGCACTGCAGGCACCCGTTTCAACCGCTGGCGCCCGAACTCGGCCGTGACCACCGGCCTGGTCGGCATGGAAGGCGTGAGCCTGTACTCGCGTGACAGCTATGCCCCGGACATGGAAAAGGAGTCGCTGATTTCGCCGACCACCAACGTCACCGGCATGTTGCAGGGTGCGATGGACCTGAACGCCCTGGGCAATGCCGAGGCGTATTTCGAAATCCTGGCCTCGCGCCGTGAATCGGAACAGCTCGGCTACCTGCAGCACACGGTGGACTACGCCATCGGCAGCCCGCTGCTGGGGGAATTCAGCCACCTCACCGGCAAGGCGGTGGACGCCCCGGCTGACGGTTCGACCAATGGCCTGGATGTAGCCGCGCGCGCCTTCATCGGCTGGGGTCTGTACCGCAGCTGGCAGGACGTCAACTTCACCCGCGCCACCGCTGGCCTGCGTGGTGACCTGGGCGAAACCAGCTGGAAATACGACGGCTATGTCAGCTTTGCCAAGTCCAAGTCGAACTACTACACCGAAAACCGCCTGACCGACCGCATCGCCAAGGCCTATGACGTGGTTTCCGACGGCCGTGGCGGCTTTGTCTGCCGCGACGCTTCCGATGGCTGCGTGGCCGCCCCGGTGCTGACCGCTGACGTGATCAACGGCAACCTGCCGCGGGCCTACCGTGACTACATCATGCAGGTCACCCACGGCGAAACCGAGTACACCGAAAAGACCGCCAGCCTCGGCGTCAACGGCCGTCTGTTCGACATGCCGTGGAGCACCGGTGGCACCGCGATGGCCGCCTTCGGTGTGGAATACCGCGGCTCCAAGCTGGATGACACCCCGGACGAGCATTCCATCAACGGCAACCTGTACGGCTTCACCTCGGCCACCCCGACCCGCGGCAAGGACAACGTCAAGGAAGCCTACGCCGAAATCGAGCTGCCGCTGCTGTCCGGCGTGACCGGCGCAGAAGAGCTCTCGCTCAATGGCTCGGTGCGTTACACCGACTATGACTCCTACGGCAGCGACAAGACCTGGAAGCTGGGCCTGCTGTACACCCCGGTGAGCTGGCTGTCGGTGCGCGCCTCGCGCGGCACCTCCTTCCGTGCCCCGGCCCTGTTCGAACAGTACCTGGGTGCCACCAGCGGCTTCGGCCAGCAGTCGCTGGACCCGTGCAACCAGTGGGGCGACTCCACCAACACCGCCAGCAACAAGTACCTGAACTGCCAGAGCCTGGGCCTGGCCCCGGACTTCCAGCAGACCCAGAGCATCACTGCCTACACCAAGGGCGGTGCGGATACCGGGCTGTCGGCGGAAACCTCGACCTCGCTGACCGCCGGCATCGTGCTGCAGCCGGAAATGCCGTCCTGGTTCGGTGACCTGTCCATCGCTGCCGACTACTACGACGTCCAGGTCAACAACGGCGTGGCCAAGCTGACCACCGGCCAGGTGCTGAACCTGTGCTACAACCAGTCGCAGGCCGAGTTCGCGGCAGGCACCGGTTACTGCGGTCTGGTCCAGCGTGGCGCCAACAACGGCCTGACCGTGACCAGCGGCTATGTCAACGTCGCTACCGACATCGTGCGTGGCTGGGACTTCAACGTGCGTTACAGCCGTGACATCGGCCCGGGCAAGTTCCGCGCCAACATGGTGGTGACCAGCTTCCTCGAACAGTCCGGCAAGACCTTCCCGGATGACCCGTTCAAGGACCGCAACGGCATGGTCGGCTATCCGGAAATGACCGGCCAGCTGAACCTGGCCTACAACGTCGGCAAGTGGGGCTTCCACTACGGTCTGGACTGGGTGGACAGCACCAACAGCTATGAGTACTACGACAAGTACGACGAGACTGATTACCGTCCGTACTACAACATGCTGACCGACGATTACTTCACCTCCAATGCATCGGTGCAGTACAACAACGACGGCTGGAAGGTCACCGCCGGCGTGCGCAACCTGACTGACAAGAACCCGCCGGTGATCTCCACCGGTTACTACACCACCATCGGCAACGCCCCGTTGTACAGCGGCTATGACATGATCGGCCGCAGCTACCACATGAGCGTCTCCAAGAAGTTCTGATAGCAACTGCTGTCTGTGCTGTACAGCCGCCGCCTCCGGGCGGCGGCTTTTTTCATCTTTGGAAGGCAGTCCCAGTGAACATCCTTCGTTGTGCAAACGTGCTGGCCGCTGCGGTGGCCGCAACCCTGTCCCTGCAAGCAGCCGATGCGCGTGCGCAAACGCCCGTCAGCCCGCCCAGCATCGAACAGCTGGCCGCCTTCCCGGCGCTGTCCAGCATCAGTGTCTCCCCCGATGGCCAGCACATTGCGGCCCTGCAGGCCGATGGCGAAGAGCAGGTGGCCGTGGTCTGGCGCACCGATGCCCTGGACCAGGCTCCGACGCGCATCGGCGCCGGGCGGATGAAGTTCAGCTCGGTGTCCTTCATCAAGGACGGCCTGCTGGCGGTGAACCTGTGGCAGCCCTACGAGCTGCGCACAGAGGGCGTGGTACGCACCTTCATCAGCAAGTTCTTCATCACCGACATCCAGGGCAAGCAGTGGAAGGAGCCGCTGGCACAATCGCGTGCCGGCAGCCGGGCCGAAGAGCTGCGCCAGTCCTTGTCCAACGCCAGCGTGCTGGACAACCTGCCCAATGACCCGGACCACATCCTGGTGGTCAGCGGCTCGGGCAGCAATGCCGGTGACGTCTACAAGGTCAACATCCGCAATTACAGTGCGACCCGCATCCAGATGAGCGAGGAACGTGTGGCCGGCTACCGCACCGACCTGGAAGGCGAGCTGCGCGCGCGCACCCGCGCCGATACCGACGGCACCGGCGCCTTCATCGCCACCGAGTTCCGCCAGCCCGGTACAACGCAGTGGGTCGAGCACTTCCGTTCCTACGTCAAGGACCGCGACGTGACCGAAGTGCTGGGGTTTGCCGATGACCCCAACATTGCCTTCATGCTGAGCAATGTCGGCCGTGACAAGTCGGTGATCTACGAATACGACATCGCCGCCCGCCAGCAGAAGGAGGTGCTGTTCGAAAACCGGATGTTCAATGCCAGCAACATCCTGATCAACCGCCAGCGCGGGGTGGAAGGACTGCCGTTCGGGCAGATCATGGCCCTGGGCTATGCCGGCCCGGCCGGTGACGACCTGATCTGGACCGCGCCACAGATGCAGGCCATCGACCAGGCCCTGCGTCCGGCGCTGGGCATCGAAAGCAGCCCGCTGGAGGTGGTGGACAGCGCCACCGGGCAACGCAGCAACATGGCCTACGACGGCGCGCTGGGCTACCGTCTGGTCAGCCGCAGCAGCGATTTGAAAACGCTGATCCTGTCGCGCTCCGGCGCGGGCCAGCCGGCGGAATACTTCATGCTGCGCAACGGCCAGCTCAGCCTGCTGGCCAAGAGCCACCCGCAGCTGGACAACCGCGCCCTGGGCCAGACCCGGCTGACTTATTACACCGCCCGCGACGGCCTGGACATCCCCGCCCTGCTGACTACCCCCAGCACCGAGCTGTGCGGTGCCGGCCCGTGGCCGGCCGTGGTTCACCCGCATGGTGGCCCCTGGGCGCGCGACTACCTCGGCTTTGACGGCTCGATGTGGGTGCCGCTGATGGCCAGCCGCTGCATGGCAGTGCTGCAGCCGCAGTTCCGTGGCTCGGCCGACTGGGGCCGCCGGCTGTGGATGGCCGGTGATGCCCAGTGGGGCCAGGCGATGCAGGATGACAAGGACGACGGCGCCCGCTGGATGATCGAGCAGGGCATCGCCCAGCCCGGGCGGGTCGCGATGTTCGGTTTCTCCTATGGCGGCTATGCCGCCTTCGCGGCGGCCATCCGCCCCAATGGCCTGTACAAGTGCGCCATTGCCGGTGCCGGGGTGTCGGACATCAAGAAGATCTGGGCCCGCTTCTACACCAACCCGTTCTTCCGCCAGGCCCAGGCACCGACGGTGGACGGGCTCAACCCGCTGGACCACGCCGCCAGCATTTCCATCCCGCTGATGGTGTTCCATGGCGACCGTGACCAGATAGTACCGATCGAGCAATCCCAGTGGTTCGTCGACCGTGCCCGCCAGGCCGGCCATGACGTGACCTGGCATCCGATTGCCGACTACGCCCACGGCCCGGCCTGGACTCGCGCGGTGATGGCGCAACAGCTGGGGGTGATCGACGACTACCTGCGCGATGGTTGCGGTGGTGGCGGTCTGTAACCCCGGCCTCGCCCCCTTCCAGCCGGCAGGCCCGGAAGGGGGCGCATGACCTCCGACACCCCTGCACGTGGCCGAACCGGCGTATTGTCTGCACCACA
>JBJEWP010000150.1:0-5001 GCA_051885115.1 Stenotrophomonas sp.
TGATCAGGCGCAGCAGCACCTTTTCGCCGCTGCGGAACAGCCCGGTCCAGTTGGCTGCCGGAGTGTGGCCGTTGAGCAGGTAGGTGTAGGTGTTGGCGTTGATGTCGGAGATGTCGGTGGGGGTCATGCGCATCCGCCCCCACATGCCGCGGTCGGCCAGGGTGGCGCGCAGGCCATCGCGGCGCACGTCACGCAGGAAATCACCGGCCGTTTGCTGGTAGGTGTTGTCGTGCATGGCCATTTTTTTCATCCGCCGGTACAGCGCCGCGCCGTCCAGGTCGGTCCAGTCCGACAGCAGCAGCACGTGCTCGCGGTCCACCTGGTAGGGCGCAGGCTCGATCGGGTCGATCACCAGCGCGCCGTACAGCCCGGCCTGCTCCTGGAACAGCGAATGGCTGTGGTACCAGTAGGTGCCACTCTGCTTGAGGTCGAAGCGGTAGTGGTAGGCCTGGCCGGGGGCAATGCCGTCAAAGCTCAGCCCGGGCACGCCGTCCATGTTGGCCGGCAGCAAAATGCCATGCCAGTGGATCGAGCTCATGTCATCGTGCAGGTCGTTGTGCACGTGGATGTTGACCGTGTCGCCCTCGCGCCAGCGCAGGGTGGGCGCGGGCAGCGAGTTGTTCACGGTGGTGGCGATGCGCGCCTTGCCGGTGAAATTGACCGGCGACTGGCCGATGTTCAGGTGGAAATCATTGCCGCGCAATTCGGGTACAGGAAAGGACGCTTGCTTGGCTTGGGCCGCCGGCAGGCGCCACAGCCCGGTGCCGGCAATCACGCCGGCAAAGCCCAGACCCTGGACGAAACGACGGCGGGACACGACGCTGCGGGCGTCGTGCAGGGTGTCATCAGACATGGTGTTCACTCCGGCGCGGGCCTTTCAGGCACCGCGCGCTGACAGCTCAGAAGGAAATCCGGCGTGCAGGCACGCCGTGCTGGTCAGGCGGGGAGCGCGATTGGCGGGCGCACCGGGTCGGCCAGCGGTGGTGGCGCGGGGTGGTGTGCCGGCCGGCTGGGCGGGGCCAGGGCCGGAGCATCGGCCAGCTGCAGGGCCGATGGGCCGGGCAGGGCGCTGCAGTGGTGCAGGCAGTCGCAGTGCTGGCTGTCGTTGCCACAGGGCATGGCAGCCTCGGCGGCATCGGCTGCCGGGGCATGGCAGTCGCTGCCCATCGCACTGGCACCGTGGTGGCCCAGGCTCATGCCCTGGCTGGCCGGGGCCAGGCCCATGCTGGCCATGCGTGCAGCCGCCCACGCGCCGGAGGCCGTATTGACCAGCAGCAGCACGATCAGCAGGTGGCGCAGCAACAGGGGCAAGGGCAGCGGGGCCAAGGATGGAGTGGCCGCAGCATAGCAGCCCCGGGCCGGGCTGGCTGAGCGCGGCTACAATGCCGGCTGGGTTCCTTGCCTTGAGTTCGCCATGTCGCAGCGTGAGTGGGTGGCCCGTGCCATCCAGAAGATCGAAGCCGATTACAACCGTTCGGCTGACACCCATCTGATTCCGCTTGACCTGCCCGGTTACCCCAGCATCGAGGTCTACCTGAAGGATGAGTCCAGCCATCCGACCGGCAGCCTCAAGCACCGCCTGGCGCGCTCGCTGTTCCTGTACGCGCTGGCCAATGGCTGGCTGCGCGAAGGCTGTCCGGTGATCGAGGCCTCCTCCGGCTCGACTGCCGTGTCCGAGGCCTATTTTGCCCGCCTGCTGGGCCTGCCGTTCATTGCGGTGATCCCGCGCAGCACCTCGCCGGAGAAGATTGCCGCGATCGAGTTCCACGGCGGCCGCTGCCACCTGGTCGAATCGGCCTGCGGCCTGGATGCCGCCGCTCATGCCCTTGCCTGCGAGACCGGCGGCCACTTCATGGACCAGTTCACCTATGCCGAGCGGGCCACCGACTGGCGCGCCAACAACAATATTGCCGAGTCGATCTTCAAGCAGATGGCGCAGGAGCCGCACCCGGTGCCGGCCTGGATCGTCTGCTCGCCGGGCACCGGTGGCACCGCCGCCACCCTGGGCCGCTATGTGCGCTACCGCCAGCACGACACCCGCATCCTCTGTGTGGACCCGGAAATCTCGGTGTTCTTCGACGGCTACCGCGCCGCGCTGGACAACCACTGCTGGCAGGACATCCGCAGCACCGGTGGTTCGCGGGTGGAGGGCATTGGCCGGCCCAAGGTCGAGGCCAGCTTCATCCCGGCCTGTGTGGATGCCATGGTCAAGGTGCCCGATGACCTCAGCCTGGCGGCGATGCGCCATGTCAGCGCGGTGCTCGGCCGTCGCGTGGGCGGCTCCACCGGCACCAACTTCGTTGGCGTGCTGCGCGTGGCCCAGGCCATGGCCGCGGCCGGGCAGAGCGGCTCGATCGTCACCATCCTGTGTGATGCCGGCGAGCGTTATGCCCATTCCTATTACGACCCGGCCTGGTATGTGGCCCACGGCATCGCGGTGGAGGCGGCCGATGCGGCCATTGCCGCCGCAGTGGCCGGCGCACCGTTGCCGGCGCTGGCTTGTGCCGGCGACCTGGCGGACCCATATCAGGGCTGATCCGGCGCTTGCCGGTAGCCGTTCAAAGGATTTGCCATGACCAACCCCCTGCTCGATTTCTCCGGCCTGCCGCGTTTTGATGCGATCACCCCGGAGCACGTCACCCCGGCCATCGACGCCCTGCTCGAACAGGCCCGTGCAGCCGTGGCCACGGCGCGTGCCCAGGAGCAGGTGGGTTGGGACAACTTCGTGGTGCCGCTGGACGACGCCACCGAGCGCCTGTACCGGGCCTGGGGCCAGGTCAGCCATCTGGAATCGGTGGTCAACACCCCGGAACTGCGCGAGGTCTACAACGCCAACCTGGGCAAGATCGCCCGTTTCGGCAGCGAGCTGTCGCAGGACCTGGGCCTGTACGCGCAGTACCGCAAGCTGGCCGACAACGCCCCGGCCGGCGGTTTTGATGCCGCCCGCCAGCAGGTGCTGGAACACTCCCTGCGCAACTTCCGCCTTGGCGGTGCCGAGCTGGACGAAGCCGGCAAGGCCCGCTTTGCCGCGATCAGCGAGGAACTGTCGGCACTGAACGCGAAGTTCTCGCAGAACGTGCTCGATGCCACCGACGCCTTTGCCTTGTATGTGGACGATGAGGCCGAACTTGCCGGCCTGCCCGACGATGTGAAGGCGGCCTGCCGTGCCGCCGCGCAAGCCGAAGGCAAGGACGGCTACAAGCTCACCCTGCAGATGCCCTGCTACCTGCCGGTGCAGACCTACGCCGACAACCGTGCCCTGCGCGAGCAGCTGTACCGCGCCAGTGTCACCCGCGCCTCCGAGTTCGGCCCGGACGAGCGCGACAACAGCCCGCTGATCGCACGGATCCTGGCCCTGCGCAGCGAGAAGGCCGCCCTGCTGGGCATGGACAGTTACGCCGAGTACTCGCTGGCCACCAAGATGGCCGACAGCCCGGCCCAGGTGATGGATTTTTTGAGCGACCTGGCCGCCCGTGCCAAGCCGTTCGCGCAGGCCGACCGCGCCGAGCTGGAAGCCTTCGCCCGCGATCAGCTGGGGCTGGAAACGTTGGAAGCCTGGGACCTGTCCTGGGCCAGTGAAAAGCTCAAGCAGGCCCGTTACAGCTATTCGGCGCTGGAGGTGAAGCAGTACTTCACCGAAGACCGGGTGCTGGCCGGCCTGTTCGATGTGATCCACGACCTGTATGGGCTGAAGGTCGAGCGCGACAGCGCGCCGGTCTGGCACCCGGATGTGCGTTTCTATCGCGTCACCACCGCCCATGGCGACCTGGTCGGCCAGTTCTACCTGGACCCGTATGCGCGCGAGGGCAAGCGCGGTGGTGCGTGGATGGATGATTGCCGCAACCGCCGCGTGCGTGCCGATGGCAGCGTGCAGACGCCACTGGTCTATCTGGTGTGCAACTTCGGACGTGGGGTGGACGGCAAGCCGGCTACGCTCACCCATGACGATGTGGTCACCCTGTTCCACGAGATGGGCCATGGCCTGCACCAGCTGCTCACCCGTATTGGCGAGCTGGGCGTGGCCGGCATCAACGGGGTGGAATGGGATGCAGTGGAGCTGCCCAGCCAGTTCATGGAGAACTTCTGCTGGGAATGGCCGCGTGTGCAGGCCATGACCGCCCATGTCGATACCGGTGCCAGCCTGCCGCGCACCCTGTTCGACAAGATGCTGGCGGCCAAAAACTTCCAGAGCGGCATGTTCACCGTGCGCCAGCTGGAATTTGCCCTGTTCGACATGCGCATCCACCACGGCTTTGATCCGGCCGGTGATGTACTGGCTCTGCTGGACAGCGTGCGCAGCGAAGTGGCGGTGAATATCCCGCCCAGGTTCAACCGCTTCCCGCACCAGTTCAGCCACATCTTCGCCGGTGGCTATGCGGCCGGTTACTACAGCTACAAGTGGGCCGAGGTACTCAGCGCCGATGCCTATGCGGCATTCGAGGAGGCCGGCGAGGAACAGCTGGCCGCCACCGGCCAGCGTTTCCTGGCCGAGATCATCAGCCGTGGCGGCAGCCGCCCTGCAGCAGAGAACTTCCGCGCCTTCCGCGGCCGCGAGCCGAGCATCGACGCCCTGTTACGCCACAACGGTATGGCGGCCTGATAGCGCCTTCGCCTCACCCGTGGGAGCGGCCCAGGCCGCGACACTGCAAACAAAAAGCCCGGCCAAAGCCGGGTTTTTTGTTGCTTTGCTTTGCCATTGCTTCTGATCTTTCCGAGCCGTCAGAGCATGCCGAGCATCGCAGGGGCTCAACGGGCAAGGCGTGCGGTGTTTGAGCGAAGCGAGTTCCCGCACCGCCCCGGCACGCGAGAAGCGCAGGGGACCGATGCGGCTTCATCGCATCGGCATGCGTCCCGGCGGAAAGCACCTTGACTGGCACCTGTGGCACTCTCCCTTTGGGCCGGTTTCACGGTTGGTCGCTGCGCTCCTTGGGTTCCTTTGGGTGCCTCCAAGCGCTTTTAAGCAGACGAATGTCTGCTCAAGGAACCCGCACGCGGAGCGGG
>JBJEWP010000151.1:0-4916 GCA_051885115.1 Stenotrophomonas sp.
ACCCGATCATCCGCTTCAACACCCATGACGTGACCCGCGTGCTGACCACGCCGTCTTCGCTGGGCATGAACCTGCGACGGATCGAGGGCTTCCTCGGCCGCAGCGACAACATGGTCAAGATCCGCGGCATCAACGTGTTCCCGCAGGCGATGGCGCCGATCCTGGAAGAGCACGCCGCATTCGCCGGCGAGTTCATCTGCATGGCCAGCCGCGATGAAACCGGCCGCGACGAACTGGCCGTGCATGTGGAAACCTCCGCGGCGCTGGACGATGCCCAGGTCAATGCGGCCTTCTGCAGCCTGCTCAAGCAGAAGCTGGGCGTGGAAATGAGCGTGGTGCTGTGTGCACCGGGTTCGCTGGCCCCGCTGACCGGTATCGAAGTGCGGCAGAAGCCGGTGCGCCTGATCGACAAGCGTTTTGCCTGAGGACCTTGCCGTGAGCCATGCCGATGCCGGGCTGCTGGCCCGTGACCTGACCGACCAGCGGGCGCTGCTCGCGGCCGGTCAGGTGTCCAGTGTGGAGTTGATCAACCAGACCCTGGCCGCAGTGACAGCCAGTGGCAACGCGGTCAATGCCTATCTCAGTATCGACGCCGAGGCCGCGCTGGCGGCCGCGGCGCACAGCGATGCGCGCCTTGCCGCCGGCACTGCCCGCCCGCTGGAAGGCGTGCCGGTGGCGATCAAGGACAACATCGACGTGGCCGGTGCGGTGACCACCGCCGGCATGGGCACGCGCCGGCACAGTCTGCCGGCCGCCGAGGACAATCCGGCCGTTGCTGCCTTGCGTGCAGCCGGTGCGGTCATCGTCGGCAAGCTCAACATGCACGAAGCGGCGATGGGCGCGGACAACGCCAACCCGTTCTATGGCGATTGCCACAACCCGCACCGCCACGGCTATACCCCGGGCGGTTCGTCCGGTGGCAGTGGTGCGGCGGTGGCCGCCGGCCTGTGTGCCGCAGCGCTGGGCACCGACACCATGGGCTCGGTGCGCATCCCGGCTGCCTATTGCGGTGTGGTGGGCTTGAAGCCCAGCTGGGGCGCGATCAGCACGCGCGGCACGGTGGCCCTGTGCCGCCGGCTGGACCACATCGGCCCGCTGGCCCGTTCGGCCCGCGACCTGCCTCTGCTGCTGCAGACGCTGGCGAGCTTTGATCCGGACTGCGCGCAGTCGCGCCCGATCCATTTCCTGCCGGCGCAGGCCGGTGCGCTGCGCATCGGCGTGGTGGATTTCGGCAGCGCGGCTGAGGTCGATGCCGATGTGCAGGCCGCTTTCGAAGAAGGCCTGCGCGTGCTGGCTGGCCTGGGCCACCAGCGCGTGGCCCTGCCCGGACCGTCGTTCACTTCCGGCCAGGCGCGGCGTGCCGGCCTGCTGATGTGCGAGGCCGAAATGCTGATCGAGCATGCCGAGGCCTGGGCGGGTGACCGTTCGTTGTTCTCGCCCTTGCTGGTCAAGTTGATGGGCTGGGCCGAAGGCAAGAGTGCGGCCGATCTGGCCGCCGCGTCCCTGCTGGCCGATCGCGCCCAGGTGCAGCTGCAGCAGTGGCTGGCCGCCTGTGATGTGCTGGTCATGCCGACCGCGCCGCAACGCGCCTTCGCCCACGGTACCCCGGTGCCGGCCAGCCAGGCCGATCTCACCGCCTACGCCAACATGGCCGGCAACCCGGCGCTGTCGCTGCCGTTGCCGGTAGCGGCAGGGGAGTTGCCCATCGGCATGCAGCTGGTGGGGCGTATTGGCGAGGAGTACACCCTTATCGCCCTGGCCCAGGCCTTCCAGCAGGCCGTTGGCCATGTGCCGGCGCTCCCGGCCGCCGTGCAGCAGTGGTGGCCGCGATGATGCAGCCGCTCGATGGTGTACGCGTGCTGGACCTGTCGCGCATTTTGGCCGGCCCCTGGGCCACCCAGGTGCTGGCCGACTTCGGCGCCGATGTGATCAAGGTCGAAAAGCCCGGGGCAGGCGATGACACCCGCAGCTGGGGCCCGCCATTCCTTACCGGTGCCGATGGCAAGCCGACCCGCGAATCGGCGTATTACCTGTGCGCCAACCGTGGCAAGCGCTCGGTGGCCATCGACATGGCTACGGCCGAAGGCCAGCAGTTGCTGCGCGAACTGGTGGTGCATTGCGATGTGCTGGTGGAGAACTACAAGGTCGGCGGGCTGAAGAAGTACGGCCTGGACTGGGACAGCCTCAAACAGATCAATCCCAAGCTGGTGTACTGCTCGATTACCGGCTACGGCCAGGACGGCCCGTATGCCCAGCGCGCCGGCTACGACGCGGCGATCCAGGCCATCGGCGGCCTGATGAGCGTGACCGGCGAGGCTGATGGCACCCCGGGCGGTGGCCCGCAGAAGGTGGGCGTGGCCGCGACCGACCTGCTCACCGGCATGTACGCGGTGGCCGGCATCCTGGCCGCGTTGCGCCATGCCGAGCGCACCGGGGAAGGGCAGCAGATTGACCTGGCGCTGCTCGATACCCAGGTGGCCTGGCTGGCCAACCAGGCCTCCAACTATCTGGTCGGTGGTGTGGTGCCGGGTCGACAGGGCACGGCGCATCCGAACATCGTGCCTTACCAGGTGATGCCGGCGGCCGATGGCTATTTCATGCTGGCGGTGGGCAATGACGGCCAGTTCGCCCGCTTCTGCGAGGTGATCGGGCGTCCGGACCTGGCCACCGATTCCCGTTATGCGACCAATGCCGCCCGCGTGGCGGCGCGCGCTGAACTGGTACCGCTGCTGCAGGCCATCCTGCGCACCAAGCCGGCAGCGCAGTGGCTGGCTGCGCTGGAAGCGGCGGTGGTGCCGGCCAACCCGGTCAACCGTATTGACCAGGTGTTCGACGACCCGCAGGTGCAGGCCCGTGGCCTGCGCATCGAACTGCCGCATGCCAGTGGGCAGAACGTGCCGATGGTGCGCAATCCGCTGTGCTTTTCGGCCACGCCGGTGCAGTACCGCGCCGCCGGGCCGGTGTTGGGCCAGCACACCGATCAAGTTCTGGAACAGGTGCTGGGTATCGATACGGCCCGCTGCGATGCCCTCCACGATGCGGGTGTGATTGGGCGTACGGACTGATCACAGCGCCGCTCAGCGCCTTGCCTGCGGGCGAAGATGCAACAAAAAGGCCGGGTTTTCCCGGCCTTTTTTGTGCCTGCCGCTCTCAGCGGGCCGTGCGTGCCTTCACCGCATCCTCGTGCAGCGACTCGTTGAGCGCATCCACCACCAGTGCCCACTCGTCATCGGCGTTGAGTGCCTCGCGCAGGAACTGGCGCTGCCCTTCGTTCCAGAACGGCGCATCGGCCAGCGGCACTTCTTCGGGCAATTGGTTGTCGAGGAAGAAGCGGGCAATGGCGTCCTCGTCGGCGGGCAGGCCCAGCTGCAGGAACAGGTTGGTCATGCGGATTTCACGGGTGTCCATCAAAGCATCCAGCGTCATCAAGGGGATGGCGACAGCCTCGCTGCTGATCGCCATTGATGCAATCACCGTGTTTGTGCTCTCTGCCACTGGAGGGCAGGTGGGGGAAAACAGCTTGTGACGTAATTCTGGCGGCTGTCACCGACGCTTTCGCGAGGGTCAATGTCGCGCCAACAGCGACATTGCGTGAAAAGTGTGATCGGTGCCGCACTTTTGCGCAGTAGCCCACAAATAAGCGTATTCATATAGGTGGTACGGCTGCGATATCAGTCTTACGTTTATCTTGTATTCATACTAAAGTCATTGATTTGACGCTTGTTGTGTGACGTTAAGCGTCACTTTATGACCTGTTTAGCTTTGCTTGGGCAGCTGCGCGCCAAAAGTCCGGCGCGAGCCGCTTGATTTGTGCGACCCATGTCACGTTTTCTTGCATCCCAAAGTACCCGCGGAAATCCGTGGGAATCGACTGAATTGGCATGCAGGGGTCGGCTGTGAACATGGATCGTCATTTATTGCGTACTGGCCGGGCCTGGGTGGTGTTCGCCCTTTTTGCCCTGTTGGCAATGGCTGGCAGTGCGCTTGCACAGACCTCGGTGACCAACACCGCTTTCCTGTCACCTCCCAGCGGCTGGCGCTGTGCCACGCCCAACGAGTCCGGCAACTGTACCGTCCAGGCCAGCGTTACCAACCAGGTCGGCTCACCGCAGCTGATGATTGCCAAGACCACGGCAGCCAGCCAACTGGTGGTCGGAGGCACTGCCACGTACACCTTGCAGGTCCGCAACACTGGCAATCTGGCTACCTCCGGGGTGCTCACCGTAAGTGATACCTTGCCGCCCAGCTTGACCCCGGTTGGCGTGGCGGGCACCGGTTGGACCTGCGCTTTCAACGGCAATGTGGCGACCTGCGCCACGAACACGCCGTTGGCAGCCGGGGCAGACGCACCGCCGATCACGCTGACCGCCACCGTATTGCCAGCAGCGCTGCCGCAGGTTGTCAATACCGCAACAGTGTCCGGCGGTGGCGCTCAATGCTCGGAGGAAGGCTCCAGCGCGGCAACCTGCCGCAGTACGGTCACCACCCCCGTGGTGCAGCCGGTGGTGACCGTGGCCAAGAGCGCCAACCCGGCCAGCGGCACGGCCGTGCAGCGCGGTGACCAGATCAGCTACACCCTGACCGCCACCGTCTCCGGGGCGGCCACCGTCACGCCCACCACGCTGATCGACACCCTGTCGGCTGGGCTGGACTTCATCACCCCGTTGCCGGCTGGTTGTACCGCCAATGGCAGGGTCATGAGCTGTGTGTTGCCGGCGGGTACTGCCGTCGATACCCACACTTTCACCTACCTGGCCACGGTCAACGCCGCAGCCACCGGTACCGTCACCAATACGGTGGCCGGTGCCGCTTGTACGGCCGGTTTCAGTTGCACCACCTCCCATCCGGTGGTGCTGCCGGTCGTGGCCCTGAGCAAGACGGCCGTTGCCCCGCGCAGCCCGGCCCAGGTCAATGAC
>JBJEWP010000152.1:0-4910 GCA_051885115.1 Stenotrophomonas sp.
TGATGCTCTCATCCGCGCGCACCAGGCTGCTGGCCTTGCTTTGGCCCTGCTGCGGGTCGGCATTGATCGAGCCGGCAATGGCATCCACGGTCTGCGCAATCTGCTTGGCATCGCCATGGCGCAGGCGCATCACCTGGGTGGTGGAAGACTGCGGGGCATCGGCATCCAGCGAGCGGGCCAGGGCAATCAGGCGCTCGCGTGCCTGTACCGGGCCGAAGACCAGCAGGCGGTTCAGGCGGGCATCGGCCAGCACCCGGGTGCCACCGCTGGCCGCGCTGGCACCCAGGGTGGCAGTGAGCATGCGCTGCAGCGATTCGGCGCTGGCGTGCACCGCGTCGTAGGCGCTGTGTTCGTGCAGCACGGGGGCATCGAGCTGGCGCAACAGGGTCTGGATGCGGGCGATGTTGCCGCGGCGGTCGCTGATGATCAGCGAGTTGGAGGTCGGCACCGCTGCCAAGTGGGCGTTGGCCGGCAGCAACGGGCGCAGCATCGGCAGCAACTCACTGGCCACGCCATGCTGCACCGCCAGCACCCGGGTCTCGATGGCGTCATTGCCACTGCGGCCAGTGCCGGCCCAGCCATGGGCCTCGTCATTGGGGACGATCCGGGTCTGCTGGTCGTCTTCGATCACCGCATAGCCATTGACCGTCATCACCGACAGAAACAGGCGGCGTACTTCCGGCAACGACATCGCTTCGGTGGCCATCACGCTGACCTGGCCGGTGACCCGCGGGTCGACCACCAGGGTGTCGCCGGTGATGCTGGACACCGCGCCGATGAAATCGCGGATGTCGGTGTCCTTCATGTTGATCGTCCACTGGCCGGCCTGGGTGGCACCGGCCTGGGCAGGCAGCGACAGCGTCACTGCCAGCAGACAGGCGGCGGCATGACGCAGCCATGGACGGAAAACGATCCTCATCGACGCGGCCAGTTGTTGCCGGGGAAATGCGGATGGATGTCGGGGCAATGAGGCATGGATCGATACAGCTCCTGTTGACGGCGCAGCAACAGGAAGCACGATCGACGTACTGTGGGCAAAGCCAGCAATGTCCCCTGTTGTGCGGCAGGCAGCAGGCTGCAGGCCGCGCTGGCACTTTAGCGGTGCTTCTCTTGCGGGGCATCGGAAATGGTGTGGAAATGTGATCTGCATCGCTAAATGGCCGACGGCAGCGCGCAATTTTGTGTGGCGCGTGGCATGTTTTCCCGCTGTTTTTGGGCGGCTGTGCAGCGCAGGGCCACCTCAGGGGGATGCATGTCCAAAGCCTTATCCACCAGCCATTTGCCGAGTCTGGCGGCAGTTCCGTGCCTGCCGATGGGCTTCGCGCGCGACCAGGGTGTGCTGCTTGGCGCCGATGGACTGGTATTGCATCACCGTGCCGATGCCAGCCTGGCGGCGCGGGCTGAGGCCAGGCGCATTGCCGGCCGCACCCTGCAATGGGATTGCGTGGCCGACGAGCAGTTCGAACAACTGTTGCAGCAGGCGTACCGACAGGACAGCGCCAGTGCGATGGGGATGGTTGAGGGCTTGGACCAGGAGTTGGACCTGGCCAGCCTGGTCGAAGGCCTGGAGCAGGCCGAGGACCTGCTGGCCCAGCAGGACGATGCGCCGATCGTGCGCCTGCTCAATGCCCTGCTCGGCGAAGCCGTGGCCGAACAGGCTTCGGACATCCACATCGAAACCTATGAAAAGCGCCTGGTGGTGCGCTTTCGCGTGGACGGCATCCTGCGTGATGTGATCCAGCCGCGGCGCGAGCTGGCCGCGCTGCTGGTGTCGCGGATCAAGGTCATGGCCCGCCTGGATATCGCCGAAAAACGCCTGCCACAGGATGGCCGCCTGGCCGTCCGTCTGGGCAACCGCGAGGTCGATGTGCGCGTGTCCACCCTGCCGGCGGCCAATGGTGAGCGGGTGGTGCTGCGTCTGCTGGACAAACAGGCTGGTCGTTTTTCCCTGCCGGCCCTGGGCATGCGGCAGCAGGACCAGCAGCAATGGCAGCAGCTGTTGCTGCGGCCGCATGGCATCGTGCTGGTCACCGGGCCGACCGGTTCGGGCAAGTCGACCACGCTGTATGCGAGCCTGGGCCAGATCGACCACCGCACACGCAACATCCTCACCGTCGAGGATCCGGTGGAATACCACCTGGACGGCATCGGCCAGACCCCGGTCAACCCACGCATCGACATGACCTTTGCCCGCGGCCTGCGCGCGATCCTGCGCCAGGACCCGGATGTGGTGATGGTTGGCGAGATCCGTGACCGCGAGACCGCACAGATCGCGGTGCAGGCGTCATTGACCGGCCACCTGGTGCTGTCCACCCTGCATACCAACAGTGCGTTGGGGGCGATCACCCGACTGCTCGACATGGGCGTGGAACCCTACCTGCTGTCCTCCTCGCTGCTGGGGGTGATGGCCCAGCGCCTGGTGCGCCGGCTGTGCCCGCACTGCTGCCAACCCAGCCCGGCCAGCGCGGCCGAGTGCCGGCAGTTGCAGGTCGATCCGCAGCAGCATCCAGTGCTGATGCGTCCGCGTGGCTGCGCGCATTGCCAGATGCAGGGCTACCGCGGCCGGGTGGGGCTGTACGAACTGGTCGTGTTTGATGCGCCGCTGGCAGCCATGGTCCAGGCCGGGGCCAGCGAGAACGAGCTCATCGCGCATGCCCGCCAACAACGTGCCAGCCTGCTGGCTGACGGACATGCCAAGGTGCTGGCCGGGGTGACCACGCTGGAAGAGGTGATGCGGGTGGTGGCCGAAGCATGAGCGCCTGGCGATACCGCGCGCTGGCCGCTGATGGGCGCAGTGCCCAGGGCGTGATCCAGGCCGACACTGCCCGCAGTGCGCGCCGGCAGTTGCGCGAGCGTGGCCTGTCACCGTTGCAGCTCGATGCGGTCCAGGCCGATGCGCAGGGCCGGCGCTGGCAGCGTATTTCCAGTGCCGAGCTGTGCCTGCTCACGCGTGAGCTGGCGACCTTGATCCAGGCCGCGGTGCCGGTGGAGCAGGCCTTGCAGGTGGTGGCCCAGCAGAGCCGGCGCGAGCGCGTTCGCAGCCTGCTGCTGGGCGTGCGCGAGGCGGTGCTGCAGGGCCAGGGCCTGGCCGCGGCCCTGGCGCGCTATCCCCATTCGTTTCCTGCCATGTACCGGCACACCGTGGCCGCTGGCGAACGCGGCCAGCTGGGACGTGTGCTGGAACAGCTGGCCGATCATGTGGAGCAGGCCGAACAGGCGCGCCAGCGTCTGCAGGTGGCCATGGTCTACCCGGCCATCCTGGTGCTGGTGTCGCTGGCGGTGGTGGCCTTTCTGCTCGGGCATGTGGTGCCCAGCGTGATCGGTGTATTCACCAGCAGTGGCCAGGCGCTGCCGCTGCCGACCCGGATCCTGCTCGGTGCCAGTGCCGCGCTGCAGGCCGGCTGGATCTGGCTGCTGCTGGCCGTGGCAGGCCTGGGCTATGGCCTGTACCGGCTGCGCCGTCAGCCCCACTGGCGTTTGCGGATGGATGCGGCGCTGCTGCGCCTGCCCGTGCTCGGCGCGCTGCTGCGCCACGGCGACAGCACCCGTTTCACCGCCACCCTGGCCATCCTGGAAAGCAGCGGTGTACCGCTGGTGGATGCGCTGGCCATCGCCACCCGGGTGGTCGGCAACGCCTCCTTGCAGGCCGGCCTGACCCGGGCGGCCGAACGGGTGCGCCAGGGCAGCGGCCTGGCCGCAGCGCTGCAGGCCCATGCACCGCTGCAACCGATGCTGATGCATCTG
Organism: Stenotrophomonas sp.; assembly: GCA_051885115.1. Taxonomy (GTDB): domain Bacteria; phylum Pseudomonadota; class Gammaproteobacteria; order Xanthomonadales; family Xanthomonadaceae; genus Stenotrophomonas. Next base: position 3,745 of record JBJEWP010000152.1, read on the forward strand.
ATCGGTGCCGGCGAGAACAGTGGCCGGCTGGGGCAGATGCTGCAGCGGGGAGCCCAGCAGCAACAGCAGGCATTGAACAGCCGCATCGGCCTGCTGGTCGGCCTGTTCGAGCCGTTGGTGCTGGTGGTCATGGGCAGCCTGGTGCTGCTGATCGTGCTGGCCGTGGTGCTGCCGATCATCCGCCTTAACCAGATGGTTTGATGAGGAACGCAACAATGATGCAGACACGACAACAAACGGGCTTCACCCTGATCGAGGTGATGGTGGTGGTGGTGATCATCGGCATCCTCGGCGCGCTGGTGGTGCCGCAGGTGATGGGCCGTCCGGATCAGGCCAAGGTCACCGTGGCCCGGGGCGACCTCAAGGCCGTGGCCTCGGCGCTGGAGATGTACCGGCTGGACAACCATGTCTATCCCGACACCCAGCAAGGCCTGGAGGCGCTGGTGACACGCCCGGCGCAGGGCGCACCGAACTGGAACCGCGAAGGCTATCTGCGCAGCCTGCCGGTGGACCCGTGGGGCCGGCCCTACCTGTACCTGTCCCCGGGTGCCGGCGTGCCATACCAGCTGTACAGCCTGGGCGCCGATGGCCGCCAGGGCGGCGAGGGCACCGATGCCGATCTGGACAGCCGCCAGCCCTGACCATGCCGCGCGCCCGTGGATTTACCCTGCTCGAGCTGCTGGTGGTGATTGCCGTGCTGGCCATCGCCCTTGCCGCAGTGGGCCTGGCCGGTGCCGGCCAGGCCCGCCAGGCGCAGGGGCAGGCCAGTGACCTGGCCCTGTTGATCCCGTTGCTCGGCGAGCAGACCCAGCGCCAGCGCCATTGGCACGGGCTGCGTATCCAGGCCGGCAGCTACCAGGTCATGCAGCTGCGCGGACAGCCGCCACGCTGGCACGCCCTGCCCGGACATGAGCCGGTGCAGTTGCCGACGGGCTGGCAATGGCATCTGCAGACAGCCACCGACCTGGCCGCCGGGGTGGAGGCCGCTGATGGCGGCCCGGCCCCGCAACTGGTGGTCGCCGCTGATGGCCAGATGACCCCGTTCCGCCTGCAGCTGCGTCCGCTCGACGGCGATCAGCCGGGCTGGTTGTTGCATGGCGATGGCTTCAACCTGCCGCTGCTGGAGGTCGCACCATGAGCCGCCAGGTGGTGGCCGGCTTCACCCT
>JBJEWP010000153.1:0-4862 GCA_051885115.1 Stenotrophomonas sp.
TCGGTGGTGCGCGAGTACTGCGGCCACGGCATCGGCAAGGTCTACCACGACGAGCCGCAGGTGCTGCATTACGGCAAGCCGGGTACCGGCCTGGTGCTCAAGCCGGGCATGACCTTCACCATCGAGCCGATGATCAACGAAGGCACCCGCTACACCAAGGTTCTGCCGGACGGCTGGACCGTGGTCACCAAGGACCGCAAGCTCTCGGCGCAGTGGGAACACATGGTCGCGGTGACCGAGACCGGTGTGGAAGTGCTGACCCTGGCTGACGGCGAAGTGTCCCGCGTATGACCCAGGACCTCGTTGCCACGCGGGCCGACGCCCAGGTCGACCCGGCTGGTGACGGGGCCTGGTCAGCACGTGCACGTGAAGTGCTGGTGGAAGCCGAGGCGCGCCTGGACCGGCGCTTCGGCCAGACCGACAACCCTGAAAAACTGATTGCCCTGCGCGCCCGCGCAGTGGATCAGCTGTTGCGCAATGCCTGGGTCCAGTGCATTGCCAATGACAGCGGCCTGAGCCTGTTTGCGGTGGGCGGCTACGGGCGCGGTGAGTTGTTCCCGCGTTCGGATATCGATGTGCTGGTGCTCGGCGAGCCGGCGGCGCAGAGCGCCCACGCCGAGGCCATTGCCCGCCTGTTTGCCATGCTCTGGGATGCGGGCCTGGCGGTCAGTCATGCGGTGCGTTCGCTGGCTCAGTGCGCCGAAGCCGCTGCCGCCGACCAGAGCGTGATGACCGCGCTGATCGAGGCGCGAGCGGTGGTGGCCGACAGTGCCACCCGCAAAGCATTGGCCGCGGCCATCGCGCCGGAGCGGATGTGGCCGGCACGCGAATTCTTCCTGGCCAAGCGCGCCGAGCTGCAGGCCCGGCACAGGCGCTTCGGCGATACCGCCGACAACCTGGAGCCGGACATCAAGGACGGCCCGGGTGGCCTGCGCGATCTGCATACCCTGGGCTGGATGTCGCTGCGTGCCTTCGGCGTGCGTGACATCGAGGCACTGGTGGGGCTGGGCCATGTGGGCCTGGACGAGGCGGCCGCGCTCAAGCGCGAGCGCATCGTGCTCTCGCGCCTGCGCTATGGCCTGCATCTGGTGGCGCGTCGTGGCGAGGAACGCCTGCGCTTTGATCATCAAAAAGCACTGGCCGCACGCCTGGGCTATGCCGATGACGATGGCAGCCTGGCGGTGGAAAAGATGATGCAGGGTTTTTACCGCTCTGCCGCGGTGATCCGCCGTGTCTCTGACCGCATGCTGCAACGTTTCGAGGAGCAGTTTGACGGCAGTGGCGAGCCACTGCCGCTGCAACGCGGTTTCAGCCTGCGCAACGGCTACCTGGCTGCCGATGACCCGGCCTGGCCGCATGGCCGCATGGGCGAGCTGTTTGACCTGTTTGCGGTGTGGGCAGCCACCCCGCAGGCGCGCGGCCTGCACTCGCTCACTGCCCGTGCGGTGGCCGAATACCTGGATGAAATGGTGGCCTACACCGCCGTGGACCAGGCCACCCGCGACAAGTTCATGCGCCTGATGCGCACGCCCGATGCTGCCCAGACGCTGGCCCGGATGGGCCGGCTGGGGGTGCTGGGGCAGTGGATTCCGGCCTTTGCCCAGGTCTCCGGGCGGATGCAGTTCGACCTGTTCCATGCCTACACCGTGGATCAGCACACGCTGATGGTGTTGCGCAATATCGGCCAGTTCGCCGCCGGCCAGGCCGATGAGCGCTTCTCCATCGCCCACCAGGTGTGGCCGCGCTTGAGCCAGCCGGAACTGCTGTTGCTGGCCGGCCTGTTCCATGACATCGCCAAGGGCCGTGGCGGCGACCATTCCGAGCTGGGTGCGGTGGATGCACGTGACTTCTGCCAGGCCCATGGCCTGGATGCGCATGACACCGAGCTGGTGGCCTGGCTGGTGGAACAGCACCTGCGGCTGTCGGTGACCGCGCAGAAGCAGGACATCACCGACCCGGAGGTGGTGCACGGCTTTGCCCGCCTGGTCGGCAGCCGCGAGCGTCTGGATTACCTGTATCTGCTCACCTGCGCCGACATCGCCGGCACCAGCCCCAAGCTGTGGAATGCGTGGAAGGATCGCCTGCTGGCCGACCTGTACTTCGCCACCCGCCGCGCCCTGCGCGAAGGCCTGGAGCCGCCGTTGCCCGAGGCCGCACGCGTGGCTGCGGCCCGCCGCGAGGTCGGTGCCTGGCTGCACGAAGGTGGCTACAGCGCCGACCAGGTGACCGGCCTGCTGGCACGCATGCCCGACGAAGCCTTTGTGCGCTTCCGTATCGAACAACTGATGTGGCAGGCCCAGGCCCTGGCCGAAGTGGGGCAGGGTGAGCTGCTGGTGCGGGCGCGGCCGATCCTGCACGGCGCCAATGCGCTGGAGCTGCTGGTGCATTCGCCCGACCGCGACGGCCTGTTTGCGGCCATCGTGATCAGCCTGGACCGCCTCGGCTTTGCCATCCACCGGGCGCGCATCCTCGATGGCCCGGATGACACTGTGCTCGATACCTTCGAGGTCAGCCCGGCTGACAGCTTTGCCGACCCGGACCCGCAGGCCCTGGTGGCCAGCCTGCAGCGGGTGCTGTCCGCGCCGCTGGAAGGCCTGCGCCCGGTGCGCCGGGTGGTGCCGCGCCAGCTGCGCCATTTCCGCTTTGCCCCGCGCATTGATTTCCCGGAAGCCGGTGAAAGCCAGTGCACCCTGCTCAACCTGGTCGCATCCGACCGCCCCGGCCTGCTGGCCGATGTGGCCGAAGTGGTGCGCGACCAGAACCTGCGTGTGCATGACGCGCGCATTGCCACTTTCGGTGAGCGGGGCGAGGACCAGTTCCTGCTCACCGACCATCAAGACCGTCCGCTGGACGAAACCGCCCGCCAGGCCCTGCGCGAAGCGCTGCAGGCTGCACTGGCCCCCCGTTGAACTGGAGCCCATCTCCCATGGCAACCCGCAAGACCGCCACTGTGACCAAGACCGCCACCCCGAAAGCGGCCGCAAAAAAAGCGCCCGTGGCGAAAAAGGTTGCTGCGCGCAACACCGCAGTAAAAACCCCGGCAGCAGCCAAGGCCGACGCCGCCAAGCCGGCTGTTGCCCAGCCCGCCGCCAAGCCGGCCGTGCGCAAGGCTGCCGGCAAGGCCGTCGTGGCCAAGAAGACCGTGGCCAGGAAGCCGGCTGGCAAGCAGGCCGCTGCCAGCAAGCCGCAGGCCCTGGCCAAGCCGGCTGTGGCAAAGAAAGCCGTAGCCAAGAAGGCCGTAGCCAAGAAGCTTGTGGCCAAGAAGCTTGTGGCCAAGACTGCTGCAGCCAACAAGCCGGCCGGCAAGAAGGCCGCCACTGGCAAGTCGCAGGCTGTTGCCAAGAAGATTGTCGCTACCAAGGTAGTGGCGAAGACGGGGGTTGCCGACAAGGCAGCTGCCAAGAAGGCTGTTGCCACCAAGGCAGTTGCCAGCAAGGGTGCTGCCGGCAAGCCCGTCGCCAAGGTGGCCGCGCTGCGCAAGCCGGCTGCCAAGCCGTCGGCACGTCCGGCCAAGCTGCCGGCGGCCAAGTCCGCGCCGCGCAACACCGCTGCACGCAAGCTGGCCGCACAGTTCAACGCCCTGAGCGTGGAGCAGCTCAAGGCCCGTATCGAAGTGGTCTTCGATGCCCGTGCCGAGCTGAGCGCGGCGCAGATCAAGGCCGAGGTGGCCCCGCTGGTCAACCGCGTGGTCAATGGTCTGGAAAGCGGGCAGTTCCGCGTGGCCCAGCCGCTGGCCGACGGTGGCTGGCAGGTCAACGAATGGCTCAAGAAGGCCGTGCTGCTGTACTTCCGCATCAACGACATGGCAGTGACCCCGGCCAGCCCGGCGCCGTACTGGGACAAGGTGGAAGCCCGCTTTGCCGGCTACACCGCCAAGCAGTTCCGCGAAGCCGGCGTGCGCGTGGTTCCCGGTGCGATTGCCCGCCGTGGTACCCACTTCGGGCGTGACGTGGTGCTGATGCCCAGCTTCACCAACATCGGCGCCCATGTGGGCGAGGGCACCATGGTCGACACCTGGGCCACCGTGGGCTCGTGCGCGCAGATCGGCAAGCACTGCCACCTGTCCGGCGGTGCCGGCATCGGCGGCGTGCTCGAACCGCTGCAGGCCGCGCCCACCATCATCGAAGACCACTGCTTCATCGGTGCACGCTCGGAAATTGTCGAAGGCGTGGTGGTCGGCCACCATTCGGTGATCGGCATGGGCGTGTTCATTGGCCAGTCCACCCGCATCTACAACCGCGCCACCGGCGAGATCAGCTACGGTTATGTGCCGCCGTACAGCGTGGTTGTTTCCGGTTCGCTGCCGAGCAAGGACGGCAGCCACTCGCTGTACTGCGCGGTGATCGTCAAGCAGGTGGACGAAAAGACCATCGGCAAGACCAGCATCAACGAACTGCTGCGCGGCCTGGCCGACTGATCCACACGGCCGGGCTTGCCCGGCCGTTTTGTATTGAGGGAACACACATGACTGCCACCATCCATGGCCTGAAGAACTGCGACACCTGCAAGAAAGCCACCAAGTGGCTGGACCGCTTCGGTGTGGAATACAGCTTCGTCGATTACCGCGACAACAAGCCTTCCCCGGAAACCCTGCTGGAATGGGCGGCCCAGCTCGGCGGCCTGGCCGCGATGGTCAACAAATCCTCCACCACCTGGCGCCAGCTACCGGACAACCGCAAGGCAGCAGCCAGCGATGCCGAATGGAAGCTGCTGCTGCGCGAATACCCGCAGCTGATCAAGCGCCCGGTCGTGGTCACCGCCGACGGCGTGGTCAGCCAGGGCTTTTCCGACAACGGTTTCAAGAAGCGCTTCAACATCGACTGAGGCGGCGCTCGCTCTTGCTCTTGCTGTTGTAGGAGCGA
>JBJEWP010000154.1:0-4807 GCA_051885115.1 Stenotrophomonas sp.
CTCCCACAAAACCTGCCCTTGTGGGAGCGGCGCTCGCCGCGACGCTTGTCCGGCGCTGGATTACAACGGCAGGCGGGCAATCCACTTGAGCAGGAACTCGCCGGCGGCGATCCCCGGCTTGAGGGTAAAGCCGGCCTGGTTGACGAAAGCGCTGGCACTGGCTGCCGCCGCCTGCCTCGCCGCACGCGCTGCCTGCTGCACACTGGCCTGCTGCCGGCGCAGCTGCACCAGGTGCAGCGAGGGCCGGCCCGGCGGGGAAAACTTCTGGTCACGGCGCAGGATGTCGGCCACCGCGCTGACCTCGGCCTGGGCCTGGGCCACCGCCTGCTGGTCCAGCAAGGCGCGCAGCAGGGCCAGGCCGGCCGCGCTCAAGCCGGCACTGGTGCCATCCCAGAGCAGGCCATTGCCGCGCGTGGCCAGCTGCGGGTCGGCGGCCTGCAACTGGGCCAGCAAGGGAGCAAACGCAACAGTCATCAAGGTTTATCCAATGACCCGCTTGAACGGCGGCAGCGCGTCGATGATGCGTTGGCCGTAGCGGCGGGTGAGCAGGCGCGAATCGAGAATGATCACCCGGCCGTGGTCCTCGCTGGTACGGATCAGGCGGCCGGCGAACTGGGTCAGGGTCCGCAGGGCGTGCGGGATGGCGATCAGGTTGAAGGCGTTGTGGCCGCGCCGCTCCATCCACTCGCCCAGGGTGGCGGTCTGCGGGTCGGTAGGCACGGCAAACGGCACCTGGGTGATCACCACCGTGGTGCAGGCCTCGCCGGGCAGGTCCAGGCCTTCGCCGAAGGAGTTCAGGCCGAACAGCACCGAGCCTTCGCCGGCAGCAGTGCGCCGCAGGTGTTCGTCGATCATCTTCTGCTTGGCCGTTTCGCCCTGCACCAGCACCCGCTCGCGGCGGCGGCTGGGCAACAGCGAGGCGACCTTTTCCATCTTCCAGCGCGAGGTGAACAGCACCATCGAGCCCTTGTCCCAGTCCAGCTCCTTTTCCAGGTAGCTGGCCACTTCGATGGGATGGCGCTGGCGGTCGTCCGGCGCCACCGGGAACCTGGGCACGATCAGCTGCGCCTGGTTGGCCAGGTCGAACGGCGAATCCAGCGCGATCATTTCGGCGTCTTCGGGGATGCCGTTGTCGATGGCCAGGTGCTGGAAGCCGCCACCACCGGTGAGGGTGGCCGAGGTCATCACCACCGAGTCCACGCTGTCCCACATCAGCTTGCGCAGCACCTGGGCGGCGGAAATCGGCGAGCCGTGCAGGATGAAATCACCATCGCGGTCCTGGGTGATCCAGCGCGCCATCGGCGGTGCACCTTCGGCATCCTCGCGCTTCCACACGCTCCACAGCTCGTGCATGGCCTGCACCTGTTCGCTGGCCATCCCCAGGTTGCGCTGCAGCTTCTCGCGCCCGGCATCGGCGCCGTCCTTGTCCTTGCCCTTGGCCACCAGCGAGGTGGCGGCATGGAACCAGTTGTACAGCGCGCGGGTGTCCTCGGCCAGCTCGTGCACGGCCGGCATCCAGGCTTCCGGCAGGCGCCCTTCCGGCGCCCGCCACTGCGGCTCCAGGGTTTCATCGCTGGGCTGCCAGCCCATCGCCACCTGGTCACGGAAGGCCTTGAGCAGCTTGCTCACCCGCGCGGCCAGTTCGATCGCCTCGTTCGGGTGCAGGTTGGAGATGGTGTCCTTGTCCACCGCGCGATAGGCGGCATTGATCAGCACCTGCAGGCGGTTGCTGCGCCGGCCCATCGCATCCAGGGCCAGGCTGGCCGCGCCCTGGCCAATGGCCACATTGCCGATGTGGTGGCCTTCGTCGAGCACCAGCAGCATGTCGCCAGGCGGGGCCAGCAGCGGCTGGCCGGCATCCAGGTCACCCAGGTTGAGCGCGGACAGCAGCAGGGCATGGTTGGTGACCACGATCTGCGCCTCGCGCACCTTGGTGCGCGCACGCAGCACCGGGCAATTGGCCGCGTAGGCACAGCGGCGCCCGGCACAACCGGAGGCCGGGGTGGTAATGGTGGCACGCAGGTTGGGAGTGATCGCTTCGGGCGCGTTGTCCAGGTCACCATCCCAGCTGTTGTCCATCCAGGCCTGGGTCAGACGGGCGGCAACGTCGATCTCCACCGGTGCCAACGGGCGGTCGAACAGCGCCGGCTCGTCACCGAACAGGCCTTCCTGGCCACCCTCGCCCTGCACTTCGGCGGCATTGCGCGTGCACAGGTAGCGGGTGCGGCCCTTGGCCAGGGCCACCGTGGCTTCCAGCCCGGTGGCCTTGAGGAAATTGGGGATGTCGCGCTCGAACAGCTGGCCCTGCAGGGCCACCGTGCCGGTGGAGATGACCAGGGTCTTCTTGGTCGCCAGCGCAATCGGCACGCCGGCAGTGAGGTAGCCCAGCGACTTGCCCACGCCGGTGGGTGCCTCGATCACGGCCACGCCACCGCTGTTGCCCAGCGCCCGGCTGACCGCACCGATCATCTGGCTCTGCGCACGCCGCACCTTGAAGCCGGGTGTGTTGGCCTGCAGCTGGGTGTAGGTCTGGCGGACGGCGTCCTTGAGGGCGTCGTCGAGCTGGCGCGGGGCGGGCGCGGAATCACTCACGCGTTGGTTTCCTGGCTACGGCTAGCCGTGCATTGTCCCATGCCCGGCCAGCGACTGCCCGCGCCGGTTCAGCCCGGGAGCGGCCAAGCCCGGCTCAGCGCGTGCTGTCAGGCCGCTGGCGCAGGCCGTGGACCAGGGCCCAGGCCAGGGCCACGAAGGCACCGGCCTGGACCAGGGCCACGGCAAAGCGGGCCACGCCCATGCCCTGCAGGTTGGCCACCGCCTCGAAGTTGCCCTGGATCACCAGCAGCAACGGCAGCACGGTGAGCAGGGCTTCGACCAGCACCGCGGCCATCATCAGGCCCAGCGCGCTGCGCGCCACCGTGCGCACCCGCCCGGCCGGGGCATCGGCCAGCATCACCACGGCCACACCCAGGGCGATGAGCACCGGCATGCGCACGCCGACGCTGGTCAACAGGGAAAACAACAACTGCGAACTGTCCATTGCCACTCACTTCATAAGAATCAGCCGGTCTGGCTGCGCAACTGGGCGTAGACCGGGTCGGTATCGGGGTGGCGACCATGCCACAGATGGAACGCCGCGGCGGCCTGTTCCACCAGCATGCCCAGGCCGTCGATCTGCTTGCGGCAACCGGCCGCACGTGCCCAGGCCAGGAACGGCACCGCGGCGGCGCCATAGTTCAGGTCCACCGCACTGGTACGCGAGTTGACCAGCGCCAGCGGCAGCTTCGGTGGCGGGGTGTCACTGCGCGCAGCCGAGGTGGCGTTGAGGATGATCTCGAAGTCGCCCTGCTCGCCCAGTGCCTCCCAGTACGCCGAGATGACCCGCCCCGGCTCGCCCATCGCATCGACCAGGGCATCGGCCCGCGCCGGGGTGCGGTTGACCACCACCAGCTCGTCGATACCGGCATCGAGCAGGGCCGGCGCCACCCCGCGGGCAGCACCGCCGGCACCCAGCAGCAGTACCCGGCAGCCGCGCAGGTCCAGCCCGTGACGGGCGGTAAGGTCACGCACCAGGCCGCTGCCGTCGGTGTTTTCACCGTGCCAGTGGCCATCGCGCCAGATCAGGGTGTTGACCGCGCCGGCGCGACGGGCGGCGGTGCCATGGCTGGCGCACAGGGCAAAAGCGGCCTCCTTCAGCGGCAGGGTGACATTGGCCCCACGCCCGCCCTGGTCGAAGAACGCCTGCAACGCCGCCGGGAAGGTGTCCACCCCGGTTTCGATGGTGCGGTACTGCAGCGCAATGCCCTCGGACTGACCGAACGCGGCATGGATCATGGGCGAGCGAGAATGGCTGATCGGCTGGCCAAACACAGCATGTTGTGCAGTCATGACACGGCTCCGGCTTGCGTAAACTGGCCACCAATTTATCGCCGGAACCCCCATGATGCGCGTGATCCCGACCCTGTTGGCATTGCTGGCCAGTGTAGCCTGCGCACCTGTGGCGCTGGCACTGAACGAGTACGGCATCGAAGGCATGGGCCGGGTGTCGACCAAGGCCAACGAGGCCGGTGCCGGCGTCAGTGCCGATGGCCTGCGCATCGTCTTTGCCAGCGACCGTGACGGCCGCTGGCGCCTGTGGCAGGCGCAGCTGCAGGAAAAACGCTGGGGCGAGCCGCAGCCCTTGCCGGTGGAGGCAGGCAGTGCCCAGCGCGACCCCTTCCTCAGTGCCGATGGCCGCTGGCTGTACTTCGCGGCGCAGGGACGCCACGGCTGGGACCTGTACCGCGCTCCCGCCGATGCCCCGGCACAGGCGCAAGCACTGGGCGCGGCCAACAGCCGCGGTGATGAGCGCTCGCCCTCGCTGGATGATGCCGGCCGGCTGCTGTTTGCCAGCAACCGCAACGGCCACTGGCAGCTGTGGCAGGCCCAGGCCGATGGCAGCACGGCCCGCGCGGTGGACGGGCCGTTGAATGCGGCCGGCGATATCCAGGGCGTGCTCGCCCTGGGCGACCGTGGCGATGCGGTGGTCAGCCGGGTGCAGGCCGATGGACAGTCACGCCTGCACCATGCCTGGTGCAGCGCCGGCCAGTGGCAGGACGGCGGCCCCCTGCCGCTGTCCTTCAACGATGGCCGTGGCCAGACCCAGGCCCCCGGGCGCGACCACAGCATGCCGGCCGAACTGCTGCTGGCCGGCAGCGCAGACTCCCCCCGCGCCGGCGGGCTGGACATCTACCGCACCCGCGCCCCGCACAGCCGCGGCGACGGCAGCTGCCACTGAAACACCCCGCTCGCGCCTTGAGGCGCTCCTACA
>JBJEWP010000155.1:0-4793 GCA_051885115.1 Stenotrophomonas sp.
CTTCGCAATCCGCGAAGGTGGCCGTACCGTCGGCGCCGGCGTGGTTGCCAAGATCAACGCCTGAGTTGATCGCTGATGCCAGGGTGGCGGCTCTTGCCGCCCTGGTGTACAAGGTGCAGGCGGGTCATGCCTGTCTGCACATCCGTCAAGCGGCGGGCAGTAACAAGCGCTCCAAGCATATACGCCAGTAGCTCAATTGGCAGAGCAGCGGTCTCCAAAACCGCAGGTTGGGGGTTCGAGTCCCTCCTGGCGTGCCACTTGCGACTCACATCCGGTGGCTGCCGCCACTATCAAAGACAAGAGTCGGATGAACAGCAAGATCGAGCATGACAACGCTGCAAATGGCGGCGATATCGTTAAATACGCAGCGGCCGGCCTTTTGCTGGTCGCGGGCCTGTTTTTCTGGTTCTGGTTCGGTGCGCCCGAGCGTGCGGCGCAGCTTGGTGCCTGGGCTTCGCAGATCCGTGGCCTGGCTGTCATCGCTGGCCTGGTGGCAGGTGGTGCAGTGTTCATGCTGACCGCCATGGGGCATGCGACCCGGGTCTTTCTTTCCGAATCCCGTTTCGAGCTGCGCAAGGTCGTTTGGCCGACCCGGCAGGAAGCGATCCGCATGACCTGGGTTGTGGTTGTGGTGGTGATCATCCTGAGTCTGCTGCTGGGTGGGTTCGATTTCATCATCCAGAAGCTCACCCAGTGGATTCTGGGACGTTGAGGGAATAACAATGAAGCGTTGGTACGTCGTTCACGCCTATTCGGGCTTTGAAAAATCGGTCGCCCAGGCATTGCGTGACCGCATTGCGCGTGAGGCGATGGAAGAGCGTTTCGGTGAAGTGCTGGTTCCCACCGAGGAAGTGGTGGAAATGCGTGCCGGCCAGAAGCGTCGTTCCGAGCGCAAGTTCTTCCCGGGTTATGTCTTGGTCCAGATCGAGACCCACGAGGAAGCCGGCATCCCGCGCATCGACAACGAGAGCTGGCACCTGGTCAAGGAAACCCCGCGTGTGATGGGTTTCATCGGCGGTACTGCCGATCGTCCGTTGCCGATCCGCGATGAAGAGGCTGCCACCATCCTGGATCGCGTTCAGGAAGGTGTCGAGAAGCCGCGTCCAAAAGTGTTGTTTGAGCCGGGTCAGATGGTCCGTGTCATTGATGGCCCGTTCAATGACTTCAATGGCGTGGTCGAAGAAGTCAACTACGACAAGAGCCGTCTGCGCGTGGCCGTGCTGATTTTTGGTCGTTCGACCCCGGTCGAGCTGGAATTTGGCCAGGTCGAAAAACAGTCCTGAGTCGCTGCCCAGGTTCTTGCGCAGGGGTTTGGAAATTTGCTAAAGTAGCTGGCTTCCCCTTGTTGGGGTGCTTGCTAAGTCGGGAGGCCGCCGCAAGGTGGCCTTCTTGCATGTAGGACGCGATGCCGGGACGCGCGTGATACCCGGCCCGATGGGGAGCCTGTTCGTCAAGGCGTCAGCACCCGGAGAAAAATCATGGCTAAGAAAGTAATTGGCTACATCAAGCTGCAGGTGAAGGCTGGCCAGGCCAACCCGTCGCCGCCGGTTGGTCCGGCGCTGGGTCAGCGTGGTCTGAACATCATGGAGTTCTGCAAGGCATTCAATGCTGCGACCTCCAAGCTGGAGCCGGGTCTGCCGACTCCGGTGATCATCACCGCCTATTCCGATCGTACCTTCACCTTCATCACCAAGAGCACCCCGGCTACCGTGCTGCTGAAGAAGGCTGCCGGTATCTCGACCGGCTCGAAGAAGCCGAACACCGAAAAGGTCGGCACCGTCACCCGCGCCCAGCTGGAAGACATCGTCAAGGCCAAGCAGGCAGATCTGACTGCCGCTGACCTGGACGCCGCTGTGCGTACGATCGCGGGCTCGGCCCGTTCCATGGGCCTGAAGGTGGAGGGTTAATCACATGGCACAGACCAAGCGTGAGAAGGCCATCAAGGCCGCCATCGTTCCGGGCAAGGCTTACGGCTTTGACGAAGCGATCGAAATTCTGAAGAACACCGCCCGCGCCAAGTTCGTCGAGTCCATCGACGTTGCCGTGCGTCTGGGCGTGGATGCACGCAAGTCCGACCAGCAGGTTCGCGGTTCCACCGTGCTGCCGGCCGGTACCGGCAAGACCGTCCGCGTTGCCGTGTTCGCACCGGCCGGTGCCAAGGCTGACGAAGCCCTGGCCGCTGGCGCCGATGCCGTTGGCATGGAAGACCTGGCCGAGAAGATGCAGGCCGGCGACCTGAACTACGACGTGGTCATTGCCACCCCGGACGCCATGCGCGTTGTCGGCAAGCTGGGCACCGTGCTGGGCCCGCGTGGCCTGATGCCGAACCCGAAGGTCGGCACCGTTTCGGCCAACCCGGCTGAAGCTGTGAAGAATGCCAAGGGTGGCCAGGTGCGTTACCGCACCGACAAGGCCGGTATCATCCACAGCACCATCGGCAAGATCGATTTCAGCAACGAAGACCTGAAGTCGAACCTGACCGCACTGCTGCTGGACCTGGTCAAGGCCAAGCCGGCCACCTCCAAGGGTACCTACCTGCAGAAGGTGTCGGTCAGCTCGACCATGGGCGCCGGTGTCACCGTCGACCAGTCGTCGCTGAACCTGAAGTAATTGCTTGATGGCCGGATGTGCGTCCTGCGCGCGTCCGGCTCCTTTTGAAGGCAGTCGGTGAATCCCTCGCGGGTGAAGCCGGTAGCCGTCAAAGACCGCAGGCGCGGTGCCGGTCCGCCGGCATGGCTTAATCGATCCTTCGATCACCCTGCGTAGATGGTGTCGCCCTTCTGGAGTTTTTCTGGTTTTGGCGGGTCTGGGTTTCCCCGGGTCAGCTGCACCACTCCAGGTCCGGAACGACCACCAACGGAGCGTCCCACGATGCTCCCGGCATGCACGGATGGATGCCGCTTTGGACCGCGCACGGCAGGAGCCGTAAGCGGAGTTTCACTAGGAGGAGTGCAATGGCTCTCAATCTGTCCCAGAAGCAAGAAGTAGTCGCCGAGCTGGCAGACGTTGCCGCCAAGGCTCACTCCTTGATCGCAGCCGAATACGCTGGCACCACGGTCGCCCAAATGACCGCGATGCGCAAGCAGGCTCGTGAAACCGGTGTTTTCTTGAAGGTTGTCAAGAACACCCTGGCTTCGCGTGCTGTTGAAGGCACCGAGTTCGCCGTGGCACAGGACCAGATGACCGGTCCGCTGCTGTATGCGTTCTCGCTGGAGGAGCCCGGCGCAGCCGGTCGCCTGATCAAGGATGCCGCCAAGGGCAACGACAAGCTGAAGGCGAAGGTCGTGGCAATCGGTGGGGAACTGTTCCCGGCCAGCCACGTTGAAGTGTTGGCATCGCTGCCGACTCGCGATCAGGCCCTGGCCATGCTGGCCCGCGTCCTGACCGAGCCGGTCACCATGTTTGCACGCGCCGTCAAGGCTGTTGGCGAGAAGCAGGGTGGTGGCGAAGCAGTCGCCGAGCCGGCTGCCGAAGCCGAAACCGCCTGAGTTTCGACGTTCCCGTCTGGGTTCCTTGCCGGAACCTGAAATCCAGAATTCAATTCAAAGGTATTTAAAATGTCCCTTACCAACGAACAGATCGTCGACGCCATCGCCGAAAAGTCCCTGATGGAAGTGATGGACCTGGTCAAGGCCATCGAAGAAAAGTTCGGCGTTTCTGCCGCTGCTCCGGTTGCCGTTGCCGCTGCCGGCCCGGCCGCTGCAGTTGAAGAGCAGACCGAATTCACCGTCACCCTGAAGTCGGCTGGCGATAAGAAGGTTGAAGTCATCAAGGCTGTCCGCGCCATCACCGGCCTGGGCCTGAAGGAAGCCAAGGACCTGGCAGAAGCCGGTGGCGTCCTGAAGGATGCCGCTTCGAAGGAAGAAGCCGAAAAGATGAAGAAGGACCTGGAAGCTGCTGGCGCGACTGTCGAAGTCAAGTAAGCATTCCATTGCGTCGCTATCGATTTATCGCAGCGATGCAGCCAAGGCTGGGGGCGTAAGCCCCCGGCCTTTGGTCGTTTCAAGTGGCAGTCCTCTGCCATGGCAAGGAAAAGCCCAACACGGGCTGCAGTCCTGGACCTGATGATCGGCCGCCTTCGGCGCCGGGCAGGGCAGTGAAGCAGACGAGTTGGCAGTTGCAAGCAGCTACAGAAGGCGTGCTGGTGCCGGCAATACCAGCGGCTTGGAACTGACAATTTTTGCAATTCCCTTACGGGCCGTGGACGCACGACCCGCACACCCAAGGTGAGACCCAATGACGTCCTATTCGTTCACCGAAAAAAAGCGTATCCGCAAGGACTTCGGCAAGCAGCGCTCGATTCTGGAGGTGCCGTTCCTTCTGGCCATCCAGGTCGACTCCTACCGCGAGTTCCTGCAGGAAAACATCGAGCCGACCAAGCGTCGTGACATCGGCCTGCATGCGGCCCTGAAGTCGGTGTTCCCGATTTCCAGCTACAGCGGCAATGCCGCCCTGGAATACGTCGGCTACAAGCTCGGCGAGCCGGCCTTTGACGAGCGCGAGTGCCGTCAGCGCGGCATGAGCTACGGCGCGCCGCTGCGCGTCACCGTCCGTCTTGTCATTTATGACAAGGAGTCCTCGACCAAGGCGATCAAGTACGTCAAGGAACAGGAAGTCTACCTGGGCGAAATCCCGCTGATGACCGACAACGGTACGTTCATTGTGAACGGCACCGAGCGCGTCATCGTGTCCCAGCTGCACCGCTCGCCGGGTGTGTTCTTCGACCACGACCGCGGCAAGACCCACAGCTCGGGCAAGCTGCTGTACAGCGCCCGCATCATTCCTTACCGCGG
>JBJEWP010000156.1:0-4730 GCA_051885115.1 Stenotrophomonas sp.
TGCAAGGGCAAACGTATGTGGAAACCTGGCGGACATGTCACGACCTCCTGTCATCGCAGCCTGGGATACAGCACTGTATTCCAACCAGCACACAGCGCAGGCAGGGCCATGGCGATGCAGCCGGCCTTGATAGCGCCAGTGAGGCACAAAAAACCCGGGCAGTGCCCGGGTTCTTGTTATGTTGCCTGAAGCCGCTGTGCTCAGTGGCCGACGCTGGTGCCACCGGCCAGCTTGCTGGCCTGGTACAGCTCCAGGCCGATGCGCTTGATCAGGCTCAACTGCTGCTCCAGCCACCAGGCGTGGTCCTGCTCGGTGTCCTTGAGCTGGGCCAGCAGGATGTCGCGGCTGACGTAATCGCCCTGCTCTTCGCACAGCTTCATGCCGGCAGCCAGGTTCTCGCGCACCTGGTATTCGGTGGCCAGGTCCTTTTCCAGCATGGACACCACGTCCATGCCCGGCTCGAAGGCCACCGGGCTCATGTCCGGGTTGCCACCCAGGAACAGGAT
Organism: Stenotrophomonas sp.; assembly: GCA_051885115.1. Taxonomy (GTDB): domain Bacteria; phylum Pseudomonadota; class Gammaproteobacteria; order Xanthomonadales; family Xanthomonadaceae; genus Stenotrophomonas. The sequence continues at coordinate 507 of JBJEWP010000156.1, forward strand.
GCGGCGCAGCAGGGCGTCGGCGTGCTGGGTTTCTTCTTCCATCTCGTGGTTCAGGCGCTCGTACAGCGCCATCAGGCCCTGGTCCTCGTAACGACGGGAATGGATGAAATATTGGTCGCGCGCGGCCAGCTCGCCACGCAGCAGGGCCTTGAGGCAATCAATAACGGCGGTGTTGCCTTTCATGTCGGGGGCTCCCTTGCAGTGATGGCGGGCATCATGCCCGATCTTTTCCGGCCATGTTCAAAAGCCAATCACTCGCAGTTGCACTGCGTTTGCACCGGGCCGGGGGGCATGCTGCAATCGGCCCATTCATCCGATGGGGAAAGCTCGATGGCCGTCCGCCTGCGCCGTTGGTCACGTTGGTTGTTGTGGGCCGTCGCGGCCGTATTGATGCTGGTCGCCGCCTCCCTGCTGGCAGCCGTGCTGGCCCTGCGCGGCAGCCTGCCGCAACTGGATGGCCAACGCACGCTCAATGGGCTGGGCAGTGCGGTGGAAGTGCAGCGCGACCCGCTCGGGGTGGTCAGCATCCAGGCCGGCAACGAGCAGGACATGGCCCGCGCCCTGGGCTTCATCCATGCCCAGGAGCGCTACTTCGAGATGGACCTGATGCGCCGCTCGGCCGCTGGTGAACTGGCCGAGCTGTTTGGCCCGGCCGCCCTGCCGATGGACCGCAGGATGCGCGTGCACCGCCTGCGCGCGCGCAGCCAGGACAACCTGGCCCTGGCACTGGGCGACAAGCGCGCGGTGCTGGAGGCCTACCGTGATGGCGTCAATGACGGGCTGGCGGCACTGAAGGTGCGCCCCTGGCCCTACCTGCTGCTGCGCCAGCAGCCGCGGCCATGGACGCTGGAAGATTCGGTGCTGACCGGGCTGGCCATGTATGCCGACCTGCAGGACAGCGACAACAGCCGCGAGCTGGGCCTGGCCCAGCTGCAGGCGCACCTGCCACCGGCGTTGTTCGCCCTGCTCACCCACCCTGGCAGCAGCTTCGATGCCCCGCTGTTCGGCGCGGCGCTGGGTGATGCCACGCTGCCGGATGTGCAGCAGCTGGACCTGCGCCAGGGCCCGACCGCAGCACCCGCACACACCTCGCCCTCGCAGGACGAGGTCAAGGGCAGCAACAACTTCGCCGTGGCCGGGGCGCTGACCGCTGATGGCCGGGCGATTCTGGCCGATGACATGCACCTGGGCCTGCGCGCACCCAATATCTGGTTCCGCGTGCGCCTGCGCTACAGCGATGCCCAGGCCGCCGATGGCGTGGTCGATGTCAGCGGCTTCAGCCTGCCCGGGCTGCCGGCGGTGATTGTGGGCAGCAACGGCCATGTGGCCTGGGGCTTCACCAACAGCTATATCGACACCGCCGATTTCGCCGTGGTCAGTGCCAGCGAACGCGCCGCCGTGCGCCAGCACGCGGAAACCCTGCTGGTGGCTGGCGCCGCACCACAAACCTTGACTGTGGAAGAAAACGACTGGGGCCCGCTGCTGCACCAGCGGCCCGACGGCAGTGCGCTGGCCCTGCGCTGGACCGCCCAGCTGCCCGGCGCGGTGCGCCTGGACTTTGCCAACATGGCCCGTGCCAGTGACCTGGACAGCGCCCTGGCCGTTGCCGACCGCTCCGGCATTCCGGCACAGAACCTGCTGCTGGCCGACCGCCACGGACGCATCGGCTGGCGCCTGATCGGCACCCGACCGGCACGCGATCCACACTGCCCGGCCGCGACGATGACCACCGGGCCGGAAACGGGCGCCTGCCCGCCCTGGGCCAACCGCACCGACCAGGCTCCCAGCCTGATCGACCCGGCCAACCAGCGCCTGTGGACAGCCAATGGCCGCGTGGTCGGCGGCGAAGACCTGGCCGCTGTCGGCGATGGTGGCTATGACCTGGGTGCACGGGGGCAGCAGATACGCGATGCGCTGTTGGCCCGCGAGCAGTTCAGCGAAACCGACCTGCTGGCGATCCAGCTCGATGACCGCGCCCTGCTGATGCAGCGCTGGTGGCAGCTGCTGCGGCAGACCGTCAGTGGCAGCGATGACCCGGCCCTGCAGCGGCTGGAAGCGGCCAGCCGGCAATGGGACGGCCATGCATCGGTGGATTCGGTGAGCTACCGGCTGGCCCGTGGCTTCCGTGGCCTCACCCTGGACACCCTGGAAAGCGCCTACACCGCGCCGGCCCGCGCCGCCCTGGGCAATGACTACGTGGCCCCGCGCCTGCCGCAGTTGGAAGGCGTGGTCTGGCCCTTGCTGCAGCAGCGCCCGGCCCACCTGCTGCCGCCCGGGCATGCCAGCTGGGACGCCCTGCTGGCCGATGTGGCCAAACAACTGGAAGCCGACCTGTCCGCCCAGGGGCCGGACCTGAGCCAGCGCAGCTGGGGCGAGCGCAACACGACGGCCATCTGCCACCCGGTCTCGCGGGCACTGCCGGCGCTGGCCAGGCCCTGGTTGTGCATGCCCGCCCACGCCCTGCCCGGCGATGCCCACCTGCCGCGCGTGCAAGGGCCGGCCTTCGGCGCCTCGCAGCGCATGGTGGTCTCGCCCGGGCACGAGGCCGACGGCATCGTGCACATGCCCGGTGGCCAGAGCGGGCACCCGCTCTCCCCGTTCTGGGGCGCCGGCCATGATGACTGGGAAGCCGGCCGGCCCACCCCGTTCCTGCCCGGGCCGGCACAGCACCGGCTGAGCCTGCGCCCCGCGCCCTGAGCCGATGCGGCAGGGCACAACAGAACAGTGCATTGCGGCACAGGTGGGCGCTGGCCTGGCGCCGCTGTGCCACCCTTGCCCGGTCCCCCACAGCACTGGCAATGGCCCATGACCACACTTTTCAGCCCGTTTGACCTGGCCGGCACCCCACTGACCAACCGCATCGTGATGGCCCCGATGACCCGTTCGCGCAACCCGGACGGTATCGCCAACGCCCTCACCGCCACCTACTACGCCCAGCGCGCCAGCGCCGGGCTGATCGTCTCCGAAGGCACCCCGGTCACCCCGTCCGGGGTGGGCTACATCGGTGTGCCGGGCATCTGGTCGGCCGCACAGACCGCCGGCTGGAAGACCGTCACCGATGCCGTGCACAGCAACGGCGGGCGCATCTTTGCCCAGCTCTGGCATGTGGGCCGGATGTCGCACCGCAGCTTCCAGCCCGATGGCGGTGCTCCGCTGGGCGCCAGCGCAGTGCCGGTGGCCGACAGCCCGTTCAACCAGGCCTTCATCGTGCAGGAAGACGGCACCCCGGCCCGTGTTCCACCCACCCCGCCGCGCGCCCTGGAAACTGCGGAAGTGGCGCAGCTGGTACAGGCATTCGCCGACGCCGGGGCCAATGCCGTGGCCGCCGGTTTTGACGGGGTGGAAATCCACGCCGCCAACGGCTACCTGTTCGAGCAGTTCCTCAACCCCAACACCAACCTGCGCAGCGACCAGTACGGCGGCAGCCGCGACAACCGCCTGCGTTTCGTGCTGGAAGTGGTGGACGCGCTGGTGGCCCGCATCGGTGCCGGCAAGGTCGGCATCCGCGTCTCGCCCAATGGCTTTGTGTTCGACATGCAGCCGTATGCCGACAACACCGACACCTACCTGCAGCTGGCCCGCGAGCTGGCAGCACGCAACCTCGCCTACCTGCACCTGTCCGACAACGGCACCGCCGATGGCCAGCCGCACGCCATTGACGATGGCCTGCTGGCCCAGCTGCGCGCCGCCTTCCCCGGCCCGCTGATCCTGGCCGGCAAGATGACCAAGGCACGTGCGCAGTCGCTGCTCGATGCCGGCCTGATCGATCTGGCCGCCTTCGGTCAGCCCTTCATTTCCAACCCGGACCTGGTCGCGCGCCTGCGTGAGGGACTGCCGCTGACCGAGCCTGACCGTAATACGTATTACGGCGGCGACGAACACGGTTACACGGATTACCACAAAGCCGACGGCACGCCGGCCTGAGCCGGCACCACCAAGCTGCAAGACACCGGGCCGCCTGATGCGGCCCGGTTCTGTTTCAGCCCCCAGCCATCGCAGCGATCAGATCTTCGCCACCGCCTGGTCATGCACACCGGCCACAGCACGGCCGGACGGATCAGCCATCGCCGCGAAGTTGGCATCCCAGGCAATCGCGGCCGGGGTGGAGCAGGCAATGGACTTGCCGCCCGGCACGGTCTCGGCGGCAGCCGGCGTGGGAAAGAATTGCTCGAACAGGGTGCGGTAGTAATAGCCTTCCTTGGTCTGCGGTGGGTTGACCGGGAA
>JBJEWP010000157.1:0-1408 GCA_051885115.1 Stenotrophomonas sp.
CGCCTGCTTCACCAGGGCCTGGACGGTGATGTCGTTGAGCACATAGCCGGCCTCGTCGATGATGCCGTCCTGGCCGTGGGTGGTGTACGGGTCCAGGGCCACGTCGGTCATCACCCCCAGCTGCGGGTAAGCGGCCTTCAATGCGCGCACTGCGCGCTGGGCCAGACCATCCGGATTCCAGGCCTCGGCACCGTCCAGCGACTTGCGCGCCGGGTCGGTCACCGGGAACAGGTCGATCACCGGGATGCCCAGAGCCACGCAATCGGCGGCCACCTTGAGCAGCTCGTCGATCGACAGCCGCTCCACCCCCGGCATCGACTCCACCGCAATGCGGCCTTCACCGTCATGGATGAACAGCGGGTAGATCAGGTCGCTGGTGGTGATGGTGTTCTCGCGCATCAGGCGACGGGAGAATTCGTCATGACGCATGCGACGCGGACGGTAGTGCGGGTGGACGCTCATACGGGTTCCTCTCAGGTGCCCGGACCCGATGCCCGGGCAACAACCGGGCCGGCAAGCCGGCCCGTCCAGTTACCCGTTCATTCTACGCGCTGGCACTGACTGGCCGGTTAGTAGCCCGGCCCGGCAGGCGCCCCTCAGATGAAACCACCGCCCAGGCCCAGGCGGATCACACCGACCACGATGGCGATGCCATTGAGGATGAGGCCGGTCTTGGCCCGGCCCCGGTTCTGGCTGCGGGTAAACAGCAGGCCGATGGCGGCAATGATGGCGCCGACCGCCGCGAACGGAATCATGAACCAGTTGCCCCAGCCCAGCAGCGGAATGAAGGCCAGCAGCATCCACAACAGGGCCACGATGCCCCAGACCAGACTGATCACACCCATCGCACGCACTCCATCAATTGAGGTGGAAAACACCCCGAACTATACGGCCGGCGCGCCGGTTGCTGGTCAATTCACCCCGCTGCGGTGATGATGCGGACATTGCCACCTGCGACTTGCCGCCATGAACCTGCGCCCCGCCCTTGCCGCCCTGCTGCTTGCCCCGCTGCTGCTGGCCTGCGCCAGCACCTCGAAGGTGATGCTCAGCCAGGCCCGCCCGGCCATCGACCCGGCCCTGGTCCAGGTCTATGCCAGCCTGCCGGAGGGCGGCATCGAAATTGCCCAGATCGAGGCCACCAGTGCCGCCGGTTTCGGCACCCAGGGGCAGACCGATGCCGCCATCGCCCGGCTCAAGCGCGAGGCCGCCGCATTGGGCGCCAACGGGGTGATCCTGATGGGCGTGGGCAGCCAGCGCGCGCCGGTGAGCGTGGGCCTGGGCGGTGGCAACTACGGCCGCCACGGCGGTGTCGGCCTGGGCGTGGGCGTGCCGGCCACGCAGAAGAACGCCGCCGGCATGGCGATCTGGGTACCGGATCCGGCCCCGATGGTGACCCAGCCGCGTGAGT
>JBJEWP010000157.1:1508-4702 GCA_051885115.1 Stenotrophomonas sp.
GGCATGGCGATCTGGGTACCGGATCCGGCCCCGATGGTGACCCAGCCGCGTGAGTAATCCGCCGCTGTGGGGAGACTGAACAAAGGCGCCGTCAGGCGCCTTTGTTCATTCCGGCGGATATATTCCCAGATCCTTGAGGCCCTCCCACGAATTTGCCTCGACTGACCAGAGAGTTTTCACCAATTCCTCGGCTCCGTCGCACCAGTAAATCTGTGTGTAACCATATCGGGGCATACCATGCGATTCACGGAAGACTTCCATGAACTCATGGATACCAGCGAGAACGGCATCCACGTCATTCGCCGCTATCAATTGATCAGGATCGTGAACCGCTCTCAAGGCATAAGGCCTGTCTAGATGAGCAATTCGTTTGTCCCGCTGCTTTCGGATGACCTTGGCCAGCACCTTTAAGGACTCGTACCTTTCTTGCAAGGCAGGCTCGTTGCCCATCGCAGCCAACGCTCCGAGGGTGAGGTTTTTGTTGTTTGTACCTGTTACGGCTTCGTCCAGCAATTTGGAAAGCCATAGCAAAACACTGTCCCAGAGCTCTTCATAGACGATATTGAAGAACAGTCTGGCACTTCTCTCCAGAAGCAGAGCCGTTTTCCTGTCCTTTTGAAATAGTTGCTGGTGCTGCTTCCAAACCCCGCTTACCCAGATAACCCGTTGGTGGATCTCGTCGAAGCAACGTCCCTTTTTGTCCTCCATGGCCGCAATGCACTGGGCTCGATGGTCATCTCCGTCCCTCAGTTCGTCCATTGCGCCCCCGCCAGATTCCATTTTGGGCAGAAAAGCCCGCCGGTTCGCTGCGGACTTTTTTGTACTGCAGATCGAAGTATTTACGGCTTCAAGCAGCGGGCGAAGAAGCGCTCGGCCATGCGGTAGCGGTGCAGCGCATTGGCCCCGGACAGGCCGTGCTTGGCCCCCGGGTAGGTCATCAGCTCGAACGGCACGCTGCGCTGCTGCAACGCGCTCATCAAGGCGGTGGCGTTGGAAAACAGCACGTTGTCATCGGCCATGCCGTGGATCAACAGCAGCGGCGAGGTCAGGCCGTCGATGTGGGTCAGCACGCGAGCTTCGGCATAGCCGTCCGGGTTGTTGCCGGGCAGGTCCATGTAGCGCTCGGTGTAATGGGTGTCATACAGGCCCCAGTCGGTCACCGGGGCCCCGGCAATGCCGCAGGCGTACTTGTCCGAGGCCTTGGCCAGCAACATCAGGGTCATGTAGCCGCCGTTGGACCAGCCATGCACGCCGATGCGCTTGGCATCCACCCACGGCTGGGCCGACAGCCACGCAATGCCCTTGAGCTGGTCATCCACTTCCACCGTGCCCTGGCGGCCGTACAGTGCGCCGCCGAAATCACGCCCACGGCGCGGGGTGCCGCGGTTGTCCAGGGTGAACACCACATAGCCCTGCTGGGCCAGGTACTGGTTGAACAGGGCATCGCCGCGGCTGGCCCAGCTGTTGCTCACCGTCTGGCTGGCCGGGCCGCCGTAGACGAAGGTGACCACCGGGTACTGCTTGCCGGGGTCAAAGTCCGGCGGGGTGATCAGGCTGTAGTGCAGCTCGGTCTTGCCATCGGCCGCGGTAAGTGTGCCGAACTGCTGCGGGCGCTGGGCGGCGCGGTAAGGCGCATACGGGTGGTCGGCTGCGGAAAGGTCGTTTTCCAGCAGGGTGGCGATCTTGCTGCCATCGGCACGGAACAGCTCGATCTGCGGCACGGTGCCGGCATTGGACCAGCTGTCCACATACACGCTGGCATTGCGCGCGAAGCTGGCGCTGTGCATGCCCGGCACGCTGGACAGGCGCTCGATGACGCCACTGCCGGCCAGGTCGGTGGCCAGGATGGCGCTTTCCAGCGGGGTATCGATGCCGGCACGGAAATAGACCTTGCCGGCCGTCTCGTCCACCGCCAGCAGCTCGTCCACCGGCCAGCTGCCGCTGGTCAGCGCGGTGATGGTCTTGCCATCGGCGCTGGCCAGGTACAGGTGCTGGAAGCCGCTGCGCTCGGAGGACCAGACGAAGCGGCCGTCCTTGAGGAAGCGCAGGCTGTTGTGCAACGGCACCCAGGTGGCACTGGTCTCGGTAAGCAGGGTGCGCTGGGCACCGCTGGCCAGGGTGGCTTCCACCAGCTCCAGGCGCTTCTGGTCGCGGCTCTGACGCTGGAAGGTGACGCGCTGCGCATCGCGCCAATCGACCCGGGCCAGGTAGATGTCGGCCTCCTTGCCCAGGTCGATCCACTGCACCGCCGCGCCAGCGGCCGGGGCAATCACGCCCAGCTGCACCCGCACATTGGCATCGCCGGCCGCCGGGTAACGCTGCTCGATCATCTCCACCCGGTCGGCATACATCTCGTAACGCTTCTGCACCGGCACCGGGCTTTCGTCGATGCGTGCAAAGGCAATGGCCGAATCATCCGGCGCCCACCAGTAACCGGTGTGGCGGTCCATTTCCTCGTCGGCAACGAACTCGGCCACACCATTGCCGATGACATCACTGCCATCAGTGGTGAGCTGCACCTGCTGGCCACTGGCCAGGTCGATCACCCACAGGTTGCGCGCGCGGATGAAGCTGACAAACCCGCCCTTGGGCGACACCTTGGGGTCGGTGGCGAAGCCTTCGCCGTGGGTCAGCTGGCGCACCTGGGCCGATTCCAGGTCGTACAGGTACAGCTCACCGGCGAGCGGGAACAGCAGACGCCGGGCATCGGGGGACCATTGGTAATCAACAATGCCGCTCATCGCCGCAATGCGCTGGCGCTCGCGGCGGGCCTTCTCTGCGTCGCTGAGCACCTCGGCGCCGGGCAGCACCACCTTGGAATCCACCAGCAGCCGGGTCTGGCCCGTAGCGATGTGGTACTCCCACAGGTCCATCTGGTTGCGGTCTTCCTGCTTGCCGCGCAGGAAGGTCACCCGGGAACCGTCCGGGGCCACTTGCGGCTTGAGCAGGGTCGGGCCGGCCAGCGGCCGTGGGCCGGTGATCGCTTCCAGGGTCAGGCCGCCGGTCACCGGCGGTTGGGCAAGCACGGCAGAAGGGGCGGTGGTGGCAATCATCATCAGGGCAGCGGCTAGCAAGGGGCGCATGGATCAGGCGACATGGCGAACCGGGTGGCCGCCTCCACAAGCGCCCATGCTACCGCGTGCGGCGCGCTCAGGCGCCGTGCACCACCTGTGCCGGCAGGGCCATGGCCCGCT
>JBJEWP010000158.1:0-4657 GCA_051885115.1 Stenotrophomonas sp.
CAGTACAGCGGTGTCGCTCGACCTGTGGGAGCGCACCCGGGCGCGACAGACTGCACCACGCGTGCGCTTCCGGCAGGATCAGTCAACCGCTTACGGGGTGATGGCGGTCAGCTCGTCCAGCCCCAGGGCGATGTTGAGGTTCTGCAGGGCCTGGGTGGCAGCGCCCTTGAGCAGGTTGTCGATGGTGGCCACCACCACCACACGCTTGCCACCCGGGGCCAGGGTGATGCCACCGATCTGCACGCCGTTGCGCCCGGCGATATGGCTGACCCACGGTGCCTGCTCGACCAGTTCGATCAGCGGCTCACCGGCATAAGCGGCGCGGTAGCGCTCACTGACCTGCTCCACGCTCATCGGCTGGGTCAGCCACAGGTTGACGGTCATGCTGATGCCGCGGAAATGCGGCGCCACATGCGGCATGAACTCCACCGGGAAACCCAGCTGGCCGGTGACCTCACGCTCGTGCACGTGGTTGGTCAGCGCATATGGCATCAGGTTGTCGCGCAGCAGTTCGGGGTTGTTCTTGTCGCTGGGCGTGGTGCCGGCACCAGACCAGCCGGACACACCGAAACACTGCGGCGGGCCTGCCAGCACATCACGCAGCGGGCTGATCGCCAGCTGCATCGCGGTGGCATAGCAGCCCGGGTTGGAAATGCGCCGCTTGCCGGCGGCACGGGCACGGGTCAGCTCGGGCAGGCCGTAGTACCAGCTGGCATCGAAACGGTAGTCGGCCGACAGATCGACGATCACCGTATCCGGCTTGACCGCATCAATGGCGGCCACGAACGGTGCGGCCAGACCATTGGGCAGGGCCAGCACCACCGCATCCACGCCCTTGGCAGCCACCGCCTCGGCACTGAGGTTTTCATAGCGCAGCTCACCGGTATACGCGCTGTTGTGCTCGGCCACACGCTGGCCGGCCAGCTCGCGGCTGGACACGAACGCCAGCTCGATGGCCGGATGGGCGGCCAGCAGGCGGATCAACTCCGCGCCGGTGTAGCCACGGGCACCGACGATGCCCAGGGTGTATTTCTTGTCAGTCATGCGTGCGAGTCCAGACGCTGCTGCAGGGCGCGCTTCACGTCCTGCCATTGGGTATCGATGATGGAAAAGGCCACGGTGTCGCGCGGGCTGCCGTCAGGGTGACGGGCATGGTTGCGCAACACACCTTCCTCGGTGGCACCCAGACGGGCAATGGCGGCGCGCGAGGCATGGTTCAGGGTGCTGGTATGGAAAGCCACACTGATGCAGCCCAGGCGCTCGAAGGCATGGCGCAGCAACAGCAGCTTGGCCTGGGTATTGACGCCGGTGCGCTGCGCGCCCGGGGCATACCAGGTGTAGCCGATGCACAGCCTCGGCACCTGCGGCTGCAGGTCGTAATAACGGGTGGAGCCCACCACCTGGCCCTCGGCATCGATCACCACGAACGGCAACGCCTTGCCTGCAGCCTGGGCCTGCAAGGCCTCCTGCACATAGGCGGCCATGCCCTTGGCATCGGGCACATGGGCATAGCCCAGGCGGCAGATCGCGCCATCGCCGATGGCCCCGCGCAGGCCGTCGATATGGCCCATCTGCAGGGGCTCAAGGCGGACATGGTTGCCGGCCAGGGTGGGCACACGGCCCCAGTCTGCATGGTTCATCAGCATCACCCCTGCAGGCTGGGCTTGCGCTGGCTGCAATGTTCCACGTAGCCACGGATGGCATCGAAGTCCGGCGCACCGAACCAGAACACCTTCCAATGGTCCAGCTTGTAACAGCCATCGGACTGGGCGTAATAGAAATGGTTGACCGGGTTGCCGTTGCGCGAGCGCCAGAACATCTGCGGGGTCTGCTCGGCCATCACGTTCCATACCGCCCGGCCAAGGCCCTCGCCCTGCGCTTCATCAAGCACGGCGAACTTGTCCAGGTACACGCCTTGCGCCTCGTCGGTGAGGATCATCGCGGCGCGGTAGTTCTCGCTGACGTAGCAGCGCAGCAGCTTGGTCTTGTCGAAGTAGTCCGGCACCAGCTCGCGGCCGAAGCTGGACTCGATCAGCGTCTTCATCCGCACCAGGTCCAGCTCGTCCCACGAGGTGGCGGTAAGCACACGCTCGCCACGACGCACCAGGGTGCCCGAGCCCTTGTGGGTGAACAGCTCCTTGGCCAGGTCGGCCGGACGGGTGATGGACACCGACGACTCCATCGGCAGCTTGTCCAGCAGGTCCTTGATCTGCTCGATCTTGACCCGCATGCCACCGTGGATCCACGGCTGGGCCATCAGCTGCTCGTACTCGGTGGACAGGTTGATCGAGTCGATCAGCTTGCCCTGCTCGTCGAGCAGTCCGCCGGTGCCGGTGAGGAAGATGATCTTGTACGGCTGCAGCTCGCACACCAGCTCATTGGCGGCGAAATCAGCATTGACGTTGAGGATCTGGCCGCCGGCGGTTTCACCCAGCGAGGCGATGACCGGAATGGAACCGGCACGCAAGGACGCTTCGATCGGTGCCAGGTTGACCTTCTTGACCTCGCCAACCAGGCCGTAGGTATCGCGGTCCATGTAATCGGCTTCGAACACCCCACCGGTCACCGACGTTGCGCGCGCACCGTTGTGCTGCAGCGCCTCGACCAGCTTCAGGTTGGCCTGCTGGAACACCCGGCGCACGATCGCCAGGGCTTCCGGTGTGGTCACGCGCAGGCCGTTGACGGTCTGCTTTTCAATCCCGGCCGCCGACAGCTCGGCATCCAGCTGCGGGCCGGCGCCATGCAGCACGATCGGGGTCAGGCCGACCTCCTGCAGGAAGGACAGCGAGGAAGTCAGTGCTTCCAGGTCATCACGCAATACCGCGCCACCCACCTTGACCACGGCAAAGCGCTTGGCGTCCAGCTGGGAGAAACGCTTGAGGTACTGGCTGATTTCCTTGGCGCTGGCCATGGAGGACAGCAGACGCACGATGGTCTGACGGGTCTGGCGGTGGGCTTGCTGGGAAGGAGACATTGCGGTTTCTTCAAAAACGGCCTGCGGCCGTAAACAAAGGGCACCGGCCCGCAGGCCGGCACGGCGGGCGCGATCAGGCGCCTTGTTCGATGATGCGCAACACCGATTCGGCGTAACGCTCCAGTTGTTCGTAAGTGACGAATTCGTCGGCGGTATGCGCCTGGGCGATGTCACCCGGGCCGTACACCATGGTGGTGTAGCCAGCGGCCGAGAACAGCGAGGCCTCGGTCCAGAAATCCACCGCATTGCCGATCGGCAGGTTCAACGCATCAGCAATGTCGCGGGCAGCCAGGCGGCGCTCCTCGGCACGGGCGATGTCACCGGACGGCAGGCTCGGGCCGCGGAAGGTTTCTTCAAAATGGGCGGCGGTCGGCTCGGCGAAACCGGCAAACGTGGCCAGCAGCGCATCGATGTCCATCGACGGCAGCGGGCGGAAACCGAAGCGCAGCTCGGCGGCCGGGGCAATCATGTTGGCCTTGATGCCACCTTCGACCCGGCCGATGTTGAAACGCAGGCCGGTCAGGCCACCAAAGCGCTCATGGGCCAGGGCATCGACGTGGTCCAGCGCCTTGCCACCCCAGCGCATGGCCTGGTGCAGCGCGCTGGCCGACGGGTCCTGCTTGCCCGAGGCATGCCCGGCGCGGCCGGCAAACTTCATCAGCACCGAGGAAATGCCGCGATGGGCCAGCACCGCCTCGCTCATGGTCGGCTCGGCCACCAGCACCGCTTCATACGGGATGTTGCGGGCCAGGAAGGCGGCAATGCAGCGCGGGTCGTTGGCTTCCTCGTCCGAGGAAAACAGGAAAGCCGCATCGCCCTTGCTGACCTGGGCAGCGGCCACCAGCGCCGCCGCCGCGCCCTTGATGTCGCACACACCCAGGCCGACCACGCGGTCCTCCAGGCGGCGCATCTGGTGCGGATCGGCCGACCAGTGCGGCGAATCCGGCACCGTGTCCAGGTGCACGTTGAACAGGTACTTCGGCGTGCCACGCACGGCGTAGAAACTCACCGCACCGGCGCCGTGATCGACAACCTCGACAGTGAAGTCCGGCAGCTGCTCACGCAGGTAATCAAAGATGCCACCGGTGGTGATGGCGCGCGGCGGGTTGCGGGTGTCATGGGACACCAGCGCCTGCAGGTGATCCAGCGTGGAGGCAAGCAACGGATTCATGTCAAAGCACTTGAATGAGGGGATACCGGCAGGCCGGCAAGGCCGGCCCTTGTGCCAGCGGCCCCGGAACACTCCGGAGCCGCCGGTGACACCACTGCGGCTTAGCGGTTGACCTGTGCGTACAGGGTCGAGCTCATGCCGAACAGCTTGATGAAGCCTTCGGCTTCTTCCACACCCCAGTCAGCCGACTGGGCGTAGGTGGCGCCCTTGGCATTGAGGATGTGCGGCGACTTCACTGCCACGGCATCGACGCGGCCACCACGGGTTTCCAGGGTGACTTCGCCGTTGACCATGGTCTGCGAGGACGTCAGGAAGGCTTCGATGTCGGCCTTGAGCGGGTCGTGGTAGAAGCCTTCGTACACCAGCTCCACCCACTTGCGTGCCACTTCCGGCTTGAAGCGGTTCTGCTGCTTGGTCAGCACCGCATCTTCCAGCGCACGGTGGGCGGTCAGCAGCGAGACCAGGCCCGGGGCTTCGAACACGATGCGGCCCTTCAGGCCGATCACGGTGTC
>JBJEWP010000159.1:0-35121 GCA_051885115.1 Stenotrophomonas sp.
CAGACCCGCACCGGCACCGTGCATGCCGACCTGCCCGCGCCGGGCAGCCTGCAGCCGGGCAGCTATGTGGAAGGGCGCATCCATGTCGGCCAGGGGCGCGGTCTGACCGTGCCCAGCGCGGCGGTGGTGCTGCGCGATGGCCATCCGTATGTGTTCACCGTGGATGCGCAGGGCGTGGCCCGCCGGGTGCGGGTGCAGACCGGGGCCAGTGTGGATGGCCGTACCGAAGTGATCGATGGTGTGGCGGCGGGGCAATCGGTGGTGCTGGAAGGGGCTGGCTTCCTTGGTGATGGCGACAAGGTACGGGTGGTACCGGGCAGTGCACCCGCAGCCGCTGCCGGCAATGCAGCGGGCAAGGCGGGCGGCGCATGAATTTCTCCGCCTGGGCGATCCGGCGGCCGCTGCCGTCGCTGATGCTGTTCTTCATCCTGTGTGTGGCCGGCCTGTGGTGCTTCCAGCATCTGTCCATTGCCCGCTTCCCGGATGTCTCGTTGCCGATGACCACGGTCAGCGTGTCCCAGCCCGGCGCCTCGCCCTCGCAGCTGGAGGCCGAGGTCACGCGCAAGGTCGAGGATGCGGTGGCCACCATCCCCGGGATCAAGCGGGTGATGTCCTCGGTGGACGAGGGCATGAGCACCACCATGCTCGAGTTCCACATGGACACCGAGCTGTCCGAGGCGCTGGATGACACCCGCGATGCCATCAGCCGCATCCGCATGGACCTGCCGCAGGACATCCAGGAGCCGGTGGTGTCCAAGGTGGATATCGGTGGCGCCCTGCAGACCTGGGCGGTGGTGGCCGATCACCTGCAGCCGGACGAGCTGAGCTGGTTTGTCGACCGTGATGTGACCCGGGCCATGTACGGCATACCCGGCGTTGCCCAGGTCAAGCGCGTGGGTGGCATCGAACGCCAGGTGCGGGTGGACCTGGACCCGGCCGCGCTGCAGGCCTGGGGCATCACTGCCGGCATGGTCAGCCAGCAGCTGGCGCGCTTCCAGGTCGAGCAGGCCGGCGGCAAGGTCGAGCTGGATGGCGGCCGCCAGGTGATCCGCACCGTCGGCACCCTGGCCACCGCGCAGGAACTGGCCGGCTACAGCATTGCCCTGCCCGATGGCCGCAGCGTGCGTCTGTCCAGCCTGGCCGCGATCAGTGACGGCGCCGCCGATGCCGAGCAGCTGGCCCTGCTCGATGGCAAGCCGGCGGTGGCCTTCTCGGTCTCGCGCACGCGCCAGGCCAGCGAGCTGGAGGTGGCCGACAAGGTCGAGGCAGCGGTGGCAAAGCTCAAGGCCGACAACCCCGGCATCGACATCCGCATGGTCACCGACATGGTCGAGGAGACCCGCACCTCGTATTCGTCCTCGATGATGATGCTCTACGAGGGCGCGCTGCTGGCGGTGCTGGTGGTGTGGCTGTTCCTGCGCGACTGGCGGGCGACCTGGATTGCCGCCGTGGCCCTGCCGCTGTCGATCATCCCGACCTTCGCGGTGATGTACTTCTTCGGCTTCTCGCTCAACATCCTCACCCTGCTCGCGCTGGCCGCGGTGGTCGGCATCCTGGTCGATGACGCGATCGTGGAGATCGAGAACATCGTGCGCCACCTGCGCATGGGCAAGACCCCGATCGAAGCGGCGCGTGAGGCCGCCGACGAGATCGGCATGGCGGTGATCGCCACCTCGGTGACCCTTGCCGCGGTGTTCATCCCGGTGGCCTTCATGCCCGGGGTGGCCGGCAAGTTCTTCCGCGAATTCGGCTGGACCGCGGCCACGGCGGTGCTGTTCTCGCTGCTGGTGGCGCGCCTGCTGACCCCGATGATGGCCGCCTACGGGCTGAAGGCCGACCACCGCGAACACCGCCAGGGCAAGGTCATGACCTGGTACCTGGGCTGGGTGGACCGCGCGCTGCGCCATCGCGGCAAGACCCTGCTGCTGGCGCTGGGCTTTTTCGTCGGCTCGATGGCCCTGGTGCCGTTGATCCCGGCCACCTTCATCCCGTTCACCGACCTGGGCCGCAGCAACCTGTCCATCGAACTGGCGCCGGGCACCTCCATCGAACAGACCACGGCGGTGGCCGAGCGTGCGCGTGCCTTGCTGTCGGATCTGCCTGAGCTCAAGCAGGTCTACACCACGGTGGGCGGGGTGCTGGACAATGGCGACCCCACCGCCTCGCCGGTGGGCGAGGTGCGCAAGGCCCTGCTGACCCTGGACTGGGGCCCGGGCGAGGTACGCGAACGTGACCAGAAGGTGCTCGAGCGGTTGGTACGCGAACGCATGGCCGACCTGCCGGGTGCGCGCCTGAGCTTCATCTCCAACGAGCCGGGCGAGAAGATGCAGCTGGTGCTGGCCGGCGATGACCCGCAGCGCCTGGGCATGGCGGCCGAGGCGCTGGAGCGTGACCTGCGCAGCCTGCAGGGGCTGGGATCGATCCAGTCCAGTGCGGCCCTGCTGCGGCCGGAAATCGTCATCACCCCGGACCCGGCGCGTGCTGCCGACCTGGGCGTGGCCACCGCCGATATCGCCGAGGCCGCGCGCATCGCCACCAGTGGCGATTACACCCAGCGCATGGCCAAGCTCAACCTGCCCGAGCGCCAGATCCCGATCCGTGTGGGTCTGGCCGAATCGGCGCTGGACAACCCGGCCCTGGTTGGCCTGCTGCGGGTGCCGGGGCGCAACGGCGCGGTACCGCTGGCCGCCGTGGCCGACATCCAGCTCGGCAGCGGGCCGTCGACCATCTCGCGCTACCAGCGCCAGCGCAGCGTCACCCTGACCGCCGAGCTCAATGGCCGCCCGCTGGGCGAGGTGATGGCGCAGGTGAACAAGCTGCCCAGCGTGCAGCAGCTGCCCGACGGGGTGCAGTTCATCACCGCCGGCGATGCCGAGGTGTTCGTGGAGATGTTCACCGGCTTTGCCCTGGCCATGCTGGCCGGCATCGTCTGCATCTACATGGTGCTGTTGCTGCTGCTCAACCACCCGCTGATGCCGGTCACCATCCTGGCCGCGGTGCCCTTGAGTGCCGGTGGCGCCTTCGGTGCCTTGCTGCTGACCGGCAACATGCTCTCCCTGCCCAGCCTGATCGGCCTGCTGATGCTGATCGGCATTGCCACCAAGAACTCCATCCTGCTGGTGGACTATGCGGTGATTGCCGAGGACGAGCACGGCCTGAACCAGCATGACGCCCTGATCGATGCCTGCCGCAAGCGCGCCCAGCCGGTGATCATGACCACCCTGGCGATGGGCGCGGGCATGCTGCCGATCGTGCTGGGTTTTTCCGGCGATTCCAGCGTGCGCGGGCCGATGGCGGTGGCGGTGATCGGTGGCCTGATCACCTCCACCGTGCTCAGCCTGGTGGTGATTCCGGCCACCTACACCGTGCTGCATGACCTGGGCGACTGGATTGCCCGGCGCTTCGGCCGTGGTGGACGGCCGCAGCAGGGCCAGCAGGCCTGAGTTGTGCGGGCCCACCGGCAGTGATGCCGGTGGGTTGTGAGCAAGGCCTCATGCGGCGGGTATGTAACCCTGCAGGGTGACCCAGATGGCCTGCAGACGCGGCACCGGCACCCCCAGCGTGTGCGCACGGTGGACCAGGTCGCCGATCAGGTGCGCGGCCTCGATCGGCTTGCCGGCTTCCAGGTCGCGCAGCATCGAGGCCTTCATCGGCGAGCCGGCCTGGGTCAGGCTGGCGCGGGCGATGGCGATGGCTTTTTCGGGCACCGGGTGGCCACTGGCAGCGGCCACGGCCAGGCATTCCTCGTGCAGGCCGTTGATGAAATCCAGCCCGCCCTCGCGGGCAACAATGCCGCCGATATCGCTGCGCTGCAGGCAGGTGGCCCCGGCCAGGCTGGCCAGGAAGCTGTACTTGATCCACTGCTCGCCGGCGATGTCGGTGCTGGCCACATGGTCGATGCCGGCCGCACTGCAGGCATCGGCAAAGGCCTGTACCCGTGGGCTGATGGTGGCGTTGTCACGCTCGCCGAAGGTCAGCCGGGCCGGTTTGTCCAGGTGGTCGATGGCGCCATCGGCGGCCAGCGCGGCGGAGATGAAGCACAGCCCGCCCAGTACCTGCTCACGGCCAAAACGTGCATCCAGCAGCGGGTAGTGGGCCAGGCCATTGAGCACGGGCAGCACCGTGGTGACGGGGCTCACGGCCGGTGCAATGGCCTCGATCGCGCTGTCCAGGTCATAGGCCTTGCAGCTGAGCAGGACCAGGTCGAACGGCGGGGCATCGGCCAGCTGGTCGGCGCTGAGCACCTTGGCTGGCAGCTGTACATCGCCCAGCGGGCTGCGCACGCACAGGCCATGTTCGCGTATGTGCCGAGCGCGGGCCGGGCGCAGCGCAAAGCTGACATCCACACCGGCATGGGCCAGGCGGGCGCCGAAATATCCACCGGTGGCACCGGCACCAAGGATCAGGATTCGCATGGTCACGTTGAAAAATGAGACGTGCATCAGCATACGGCCCATTGTTGTGTCAGGTGCAGGCTGGCGTCATGGTATTTGTGCACACTGCACTTGGTTCCCCTCAAGATTGTCTGCGATGAACAAACTGTCATTGATGCTCCCATTGACCTGGCTGCTGCTGGCAGCGTGCAGCCAGCAGGACGCGGTCGGGCATTCTGCTCAGTCAGGGGAACGTTCAGGTAAAGCCAAGGAGGTCAGTTCGATGACGGTTCAAACCGCGGATGCGGCAGTCACCCAGGTCCAGACGCCGCGTGCGGACAGTGTGTTGTACCTGATCAGTGATGTGGATGGCGATGGTGCGCTGTCCTACCCGATTGCCAATGGCGCCACGATCAATTACTGGCATGGCCAGCAGTTCACGGCGCAGGGAAAGCACTACTACACCGGGTTCGCCTGGGTCTCGCCCACGGTGTTCGGTGAGCAGGAAAGCGCCTATCCCGACCCCGATCAGCCGGCGGTACTGGCCCAGGCCACCTTCGAGCTGACCAGCGATGCCCAGCAGCCTTGGCGCTGGGAGGGAAGTGAGCTGGATATCGGCCATTTCGGCGGCTACGGCCGCGGCAATGCGGTTGATGGCAAGCGTCGGGTTGAGTCGGTGTCGCTGTCCAACGGTGACCTGCTGCTGGTGGTGCCCACGCTGTATGACTCCCCGGGGGCTACCGGACGTGCGCTGGAAATCCTGCATTTCAGTGCGACCCTGCCGGTGCAGGCCGATGACAAGCGCTGGCGCCACCTGGGCACGCTGGAAGCCGGCAGTGACAACTCGGCCAGCTGTGGCGAGGCCAATCCACGCCTTGCCTGCCGTGACCTCACCGGTCAATTGCGTATTGATGCGCAGGCTGGTCAGGCTTTTCCTGTGCTGTCCGTAGCATTTCCGGAAAATGCTGACGAGAAAACGGTGCAATACCGTTATGATGCGCAGACCAAAACCTATCGACCAACCTGACGGTAGCGGGCCAACGGATATGGCCCGGGTTGGCACCCGCAGCGGCAGCCTGATGGCTGCCGCGCAATCGCACAGGAGAACGCGATGGCACGTGACTACCCCAAATCCGAAGTTCTGGACATCATTGACAACGTCGCCGCCCAGCGCGGCATCAACCGTGATGATTTCCTGCGGTTTGCCTATATCGAAACCGGTGGCACGTTTGATGAAACGGCCAGCCGTGGCCCCAAGGGCGCCAAGGGGCTGTTCCAGTTCGTACCCGATACGGCACGTGCCTATGGCATCGAGGGCCGTGAACTGGATCCCCGTGCCAATACCGATGCGGCCGCGCAGCTGTATCTGGACAACCGCCAGGTACTGCTGAACCGGCACAAGTCCAATGGCATGGACTATCTCTCCGGCAAGGAGTCGCCGGACGGCTTTGACATGTACATGGCCCATCAGCAGGGCGCCAACGGCTACCGCTCGATCCAGAAGGCCATCAACGAGGGCAGCTTCGAACGCAGCGACACCCGCAGCAAGATCCTCAACAACATCAGCAGCCGCGACGTGGAAACGCTCACCGGTGTGAAGCACCGTGACCTGGGCAAGCTTTCCGACCGTGACCTGGCCATCACCTTCACCACCTACTGGGACGTGAAGTTCGACCGCATCAGCATTCCGGAAAAGGGCATTGCCCCGGTGGTCGGCGGTTCCCCGGCGGTTTCGGGCCCGGCGCCGGCGGTGACGCCGCCGGCGGCTGCCCACAGCGGCATGACCCTGGAACGTGCCCATGCGTTGACCCTGCAGTACGACCACGTCAAGTACGGCCTGGGGGAGAAGAACCCGGATCAGGGCAAGGTGGATTGTTCCGGCTGGGTGGTGCGTCTGCAGAACGCGACCATGGACGAGATCAACCGCAAGGCCGGCAAGGAAATCTTCTCCTCCAGCGACAAGTTCAGCCCCGGCTACGATGGCGCGGCCATGATCGTGCAGAAAGCACAGAAGAGCTCGGGCGTATTGCTGGAAGGTCGCCAGGTGACGGCGTCGGCAATGCGCGAAGGCATGATCATTGGCGAGGACAATGGGGCCAAGAGCTGGGATGCCGGCCGCTACAAGGGCATCGACCATATCGTGATGGTGGTGCGTGACCCCACCGACGGGCAGCTGAAGGTCAGCCAGTCGCGTGGTGGTGAGGGCGTGGAGCTGTCTTCGCTGGACCGCTACCTGGCCAACAAGCAGGCGCGTGGCGTGGCCCTGTTTGCCACCGATCCGCTGCATGAAGCACGGGATCTGATCCGCGGCCAGGCGGTATCGGCGCAACCGGCACTGCCGGGCCAGCCGCGTGCTTCCGGCCCGGCCGAGCCGGCGCTGCTGCAGCTCAAGGCCAGGGGTCCGGCCGTGGAGCAGCTGCAGTCTGCACTGGCGGGGCTGGGCTATACCGATGCCAAGGGCAAGCCGTTGGCGGCGGACCGCGTGTTCGGCCCGGATACCGACGCTGCCGTTCGTGCCTTCCAGAAGGACATGGGGCTGGGGGTGGATGGCATTGTCGGGCCGAAAACCCGCCAGGCACTGGAGCAGGCGCGTGACCAGGTCCTGCTCAGCGACCCGCAGCATCCGCAGCACAGTCTGTTTGCGCAGGCCCGTGAGAAGCTGGCCGGTCTTGATCCGGCGCCGTATGGCACGGATGCGGCCCGTCTGGATCGTGCCGCGGCACATGTGGCCGTGGATGCCCATGCCAGTGGCCTGACCCGTATTGACCAGGTACGCATCAGTGCCGATGGACGTTCCCTGTTCCCGGTGGAGACCGGCATGGGCGACATGGTGATGCGGCGTGGCATGGTGGTCACCGCCCAGGCCGACCAGCACAGCCTGCTGGAAAGTTCGCGCAGCATCGACGCCAACGCCAACCAGTTCAAGGAAGCCGAGCGCAGCCAGGCAGAACAGCCGCGCATGGCCACCGGTGGTGTCCAGGTCTGACCCTGGGCGGTTGCTCGTACTGATGCACAACGGCCGCCTTGGCGGCCGTTGTGCTGTGTCTCCACAGGCGTGTGCCTGTTGTACACGGTGATAGCAGCAATCAGTGGTCGGCCTTGGGGCCAATGGCAAGCCGTCATGTGCGCAGGGGGGCATCGGGCGCTGTACGCGGCTTGGTTCCTGCTGTGATGGACAGGCGTCGGTGGCAGGCCTGGGGGGCATCGCACACACAGGATGCAGGCAACTTTCAGCGCATTGTGCGGCAAGGCTGCTGCAGCACTGTTCGTGTGTGCAGGGGCGAGGAGGGCATGTGGAGATGGGCAGGCAGCACAGTTGCCACTGCCTGCTGCGGTGCGCAGCGTCGTTGGCTGCACCGGCAAAGGCCGCGCCTCAGCGCAGGTTGTTCTGCTCGTACACCGGGCTTTGCATGCGCACTTCGGCGCTGCTGACCAAGGGCAGGCGATAGCGTCCACTGATCAGGTCGCGGCGCAGGCGGGTATCCGGGCCTTCGCTGAGCAGGCGCGAGGCACCGACGATGACCCGGTCGACAAACGGCACGATCAGCGGGAAGTCGTACTGGGCCTTGATGCGCAGCACGTTGGCATCCTGGATGTGCACATTGGTCTGGGGGTTGATGGCCCGGTTGCGGTATTGCAGGGTGTCGTTGGGCAGGGCCAGGCGGCCGTCGTACTGGCGTTCGCGGAACTGGTTCCACATCTGCTTGGTCGGGCTGATCACTTCCAGGGTGGCGTGGCCCAGAAGCACCTCGGATTGGGTCTTGGCCCGCGCTGCCGCCACACCGCCCAGATCCGGCGAGTGGGTCCACAGCGGTGCCAGGCCGGTGGCCAGGCGATCGCGCATCTGTTTGGGGTCCGCGCCGCTGACCGCACCGGTACGCGCGGCCTGGAAGGTGGCGTAATCCAGGGTGGATTTGGCCCGGTAGATCAGCACCATCTGCAGGATCAGCAGCAGCAGGAACAGGAACAGCGGCACCACGATGCAGAACTCGACCATGGACTGGCCGCGCTGGTGACGGGCTAGGCGGGGATGCAGGTTCATGGGGTCTCCATACCGGTGGCGGCCGCTGATTCGGCGACGGGGGAGGGCTGCCAGTGCAGGGCCTGGCCGATCTGCAGGCCCAGGGCTGCCAGGCTGCCGGCCGGCAGCTCCAGGGTGGCATGGGCACCGCGCAGGCCGGCGGCACGCCACGGTGGCAGGTTTTCGCGCCAGCCCAGCACCCGCTGCGCGCGGTCCAGGAACACCAGGTCCAGCGCATAGCCCATGAAGCAGGTATGCACGCTGGCACAGGGCTCGATCAGCAGGCCTTGCCCGGGTTGCAGCGGTGCACGCAGCAGCAGGCCACGGGCACGCTGGTGCCAGCGCCGGGCATGGCTCACATCGGCCAGCAGGCAGTGACCTTGCCGGTACAGGGCCAGGCGCTGCATTACAGCAACCCCTGCCGGCGTGCTTCGCTGAAAATGAAATAGCCCAGCACGAAGAACACCTGCGGGAAGAAGAACACCACCAGCGGGAACATCATCTTGACCGGTGCTTCCAGGGCCAGTTTCTCTG
Source organism: Stenotrophomonas sp. (assembly GCA_051885115.1). Taxonomy (GTDB): domain Bacteria; phylum Pseudomonadota; class Gammaproteobacteria; order Xanthomonadales; family Xanthomonadaceae; genus Stenotrophomonas. The sequence continues at coordinate 8,929 of JBJEWP010000159.1, forward strand.
CCTGCAGGAAGCGCTCCTCGCGCCGCTGCATGGCCTGGGCACGCAGTGATTCGCTCAGGTTGGCACCGACCTTGTCGGCCTGGATCACCGCGCTGGCAAAGCTGGTGATCTGCGCGATGTCCATGCGTTCGGCCATGCGCCGCAGTGCCTCGGCACGCGGCAGGCCGGCGCGCAGGTCACGCAGCATGCGCGCGAATTCCTGCCCCAGCGGGCCGGGTGGGCCACGCAGCACCGCCTGCTCGATGGCCCCGGTGATGTTCAGGCCGGCCTCCACGCTCATGGTGATGAAGTCCAGGAAGGTCGGCAGGTCACGCACCACCAGCTTGCTGCGCAGCTTGCGCCGCTCACCGATCCACATCAGCGGGTACAGCCAGCCCAGTGGCAGGCCGAAGGCAAAGCACATCACCAGCAGCACCGGGTCCAGCTTGCCCATCACCAGCGGGAACAGCATCAGCAGCAGGCCGATGCCGATGGCTGCCACGACCCGGGTGCCATACAGCTCTTCCGGGCTGAGCACGTAATCCTGGCCGGCGGCCTGCAGGCGCTTGTGGGCGCTTTCCAGCTGTGCGGCCGACAGCCGCGGGCCGATCAGTTGGGTCGCCGCCTGCACCAGCGGCCAGAGCAGGCGCAGCACCGGCGGCAGCGGGTCCTGGTAGTTGCGGTCCACCACCGGCACCGCCTGCAACAGGCCGCGGATGCCCAGCAGGGTCAACACTACAGTGGAGGCGGCGGCCAGGCCGACCAGTACGAGTATCCAGGTCATATGTCGATCGCCATGATTTTCTGGCAGAACTTGTAGCCGATGAATTCCAGCACCGAGCACACTGCAATCAGGCCCCAGCCGATTGGCTCGTGCAGCAGCCCGCCCATGGTTTCGGGGTAGGCAAAGTACAGAAAGCCACCGATGCCCACCGGCAGCAGGGCCATCACGATGCCCTGCAGCTTGCCCTGCGAGGTCAATGCCTTGACCTTGCCTTCCATCATCAGCTTGCGGCGCAGGGTCTCGGCCAGGGTGGCCAGGGTTTCGGCCAGGTTGCCGCCGACCTCGCGCGAAATGCACACCGCAGCCACGAACAGCTTGGAGTCGGGCAGGGGCACGCGCTTGGCGAAGTTTTCCAGCGCCTCCTCGGTGCGCACGCCCATGTGCTGCTCGCGCAGGACCAGCGACAGCTCCTGGGCCAGCGGCGGTACGCCGTCCTTGGCCAGGGTTTCCAGTGCCGGGTTGAAGCCGACGCCGGCGCGCAGGCTGCTGGCCAGCATCATCAAGCCATCGGGCAGCTGCTGCTGGATCTTGTTGATGCGCCGTTGGCGCAGCAAGCGGTAGGCATGGCGCGGTACCGTAGCCAGCAGCACCAGGGCCACCGCCGGCAGGAACCAGCCACCGCTGAGCAGCCACAGCAGCAGCGGGATACCGACCAGGGCCACGGCATACGCGGCAAACAAGGCCCCCTCGTTGACGAACAGGAACATGTCGGCCAGGTTGAGCTTGGCCTGGTCCATGAAGCTGGCCCGGTAGCGGGCCATGAAACGGTCACCGGCCTGTACTGCCACCACGGCCAGCAGGCTGACACTGACAAAGGCCATCGCGGCCACCAGCCACAGCATCATGGGGTGTTCTCCGCGTTGCGGAAGATGCCCAGGTCCACCGCCACGCCGCGGTTGGCCAGCTCTTCGTAGAACTCCGGCACCGCACCGGTGGCGCGGAACTCCCCGACCACCTTGCCATCGGGGCCGCTGCTGGCGCGGGTATGGAATGCGAAGATGTCCTGCAGCTGGATGGTGCCGCTTTCCATGCCGGTGATCTCGGAAATGTGGGCCACCTTGCGCGAGCCGCAGGGGAAGCGCTTCTGGTGCACGATCAGGTCCACCGCCGAGGCGATCTGCTCGCGCACCACACTCATCGGCAGTTCCATGCCGGCCATCATCACCATCACTTCGATACGCGAGATCGCCTCGCGCGGGCTGTTGGCGTGGGCGGTGGTCAATGAACCTTCATGGCCGGTGTTCATGGCCTGCAGCATGTCCAGCGCCTCGCCGCCGCGGCATTCGCCGACCACAATACGGTCCGGGCGCATGCGCAGTGCGTTCTTGACCAGGTCGCGGATGGAGATGTGGCCCTTGCCTTCCATGTTCGGCGGACGCGCTTCCAGTGCCACCAGGTTGGGCTGCACCAGTTTCAGTTCGGCCGCATCCTCGATGGTGACCACGCGGTCGGTATCGGGAATGAAATTGGACAGGATGTTGAGCAGGGTGGTCTTGCCGGAACCGGTACCGCCGATGACCACGATGTTCTTGCGCTCGCGCACGGCCATGATCAGGAATTGCAACATCGCCGGGGACAACGAACCGAAGCGCACCAGGTCCTCGCCCACCAGTTTGTGCTTGGGAAACTTTCGGATCGAGATCGACGGCCCGCGCAGGGCCACCGGCGGGATCACCGCATTGACGCGCGAGCCGTCCTTCAGGCGCGCATCCACCAGCGGCGAGCTTTCATCGATGCGTCGGCCCAGCGGGGTGACGATGCGCTCGATGGCCGACAGCACCGCGCGGTCATCGGTGAAGTTGACCGCCGACTTGACGATCTGCCCGCCGCGCTCGATGAAGATCATGTCGTGCGCGTTGACCATGATTTCGGTCACCGTTGGATCGTCAAGCAGGTCTTCCAGCGGCCCCAGGCCGATCGCCTCGTCCAGCACCTCCTTGGCCAGCCGGCGCCGGTTGACGGTCTTGGGCAGGTCGGCGAATTCGCGGCTGAGCACATCGTCAATCAGCTTGATGGTGGTGCTGCGCAGGGTTTCGTCATCCATCCCGCGCACATCCACCCGGCGCAGGTCCATCTGCTTGACCAGGGCCTTGTGCACGCTGGCCCGGTAGCTGGTCATGTCCGGCGGCAGCTCGGCGGGATGGGCGATCTGCTGGCCGGCTGGTGCGATGTCGGGGCTGACCGCCTCCGCTGCGCTGGCAGCAAGGTCGTGGGCGGGCACCTGCAGCGTGGCCTCTGGCGCTGGCGCAGCCACCGGCGCCGGTGGTGCCTCGTCGATCACCTGCAGGCGGTAGTCGCCGATCTCGATGCGGTCGCTGTCCTGCAACGGGCCCTGCAGACCGTTGATGCGCTTGCCGTTGATGCTGACCGCTGCACGGCCTTCCAGCTGCTCGATGTGCAGGCCGCTGCCCAGGCGGCGGATCAGCGCATGTTGCTGGCCGATGCTCCAGCCCTGCAGCATTACCAGGTTGGCATCACCGCGGCCGATGCCGCACTCGTTGTGCAGGCAGCGGATCTGGCGTTGTTCCCGGTTGGGGGTGTCGACAAGGATCCTGAACATGGTTACTGCACGAACTCCTGCTGACGCGGCGGCAACTGCTGCAGGCCCTGCTGACGGAACGATTCGCCCTGATCGATCATCTGCTGGTTCAACTCCGAACCGGGGGTGATGATGCGCGGGGTGACAAACATCACCAGCTCGGTCTTGTTGCCGCGGAAGGCATCGGAGCGGAACAGCTTGCCCAGCACCGGGATGTCGCCCAGCAGCGGCAGCTTGTCCACGCTCTGCGCGGCCTGGCTGTCGACCAGGCCGGAAATGACGATGGTGTCGCCGGCACGCACGTTGATCTCCGACTCACTGCGCCGGGTCAGAAAGCCGGGAACGCCCATCGCGCTGACGCTGGGGTCGATGCGGCTGACTTCGGCCAGCAGGGTGGTGGAGATTTCCTCGCTGCCGTTGACCACCGGGGCGATGTCCAGCTTGATGCCGTATTCCTTGAAGTCGATGCTGTACTGGCCAAAGCCCTGCGGGATCGGCACCGGTACCTCGCCGCCGACCAGGAACTTGGCCGAACCACCGGAGCGTGCGCTGAGCTTGGGGCTGGCCAGCAGCACGGCCTTGCCCTGGTTCATCATCAGGTTGATCTGCGAGGTGATCGAGGTGGCAATGCCGAAGTAGCCCAGGGTGCCGGGCAGACGGCTGGGCAGGTTGTCCAGGGTGTTGAACGGGGCGCTGTCGGGCATCAAGCGGAAGTAGTCATTGCGCTGCATGTCCTTCAGCCAGGCCCCGCCGGGGCCGTTGATCACGTTGTCCCACTTGATCCCCAGCTCTTCCAGGGCGGTGGTGTTGAACTCCATGATCTGCACATCCATCATCACCATCGGCCGCATGCCCACCGGGTCGGCCGAGGTGAAGTCCAGCAGCTGCGGATAGATGTCCTTCAGGTCCTTCAGGCGGGTGGGCAGGGCCGGATGCACATCCTTGCCGGTGACCACCACGCGGTCGGCGATCACGTGCACCTGGATGTTGTCCATGTCGGCCAGCAGCATGCGCACGGTGTCGGCCACGGCATGGGCATTGGCGGTGCCGACCACGATCGGCACGCTGTACTGGCGGCCATCCTCCATCCACAGGTGCAGGGTGCTGTTGCCTTCCTTCTTGGCGATCACCACGACTTCGTTGCGGCCGATATTGGTGACATCGACAATCTCGCCGTTGCCCACCGCCACCCGCTTCAGTGCACCGCCGATGCTGTGCACCACGGTCTGCCCGGGGAACAGGTTCAATCGGGCCGGCAGCGGCTGGACCGCGCTGGCATGGGCCTGCCGGGTCTGCGCGGCCGTGGCCGGGGATGGAAAGTTGCGTGCCGGGACCAGGCTGTTGTTGCCGGCGGCGGGAGCCGGGGCAGTGGCCTGTGGCAGGGCGAACACCGCCATCGGTTGCACCGCGGACGGCGCCGTGGCCGGGGCAGGAAGTTGTTGAGCGTGGGCGGCAGTTCCGACACAGGCCAGCAGGCAGGCGACGCTACGCAGTCGCTTGGCGTTACGGTTGAACATGACTCAGTTGCTTCCTCCAAGGATGTACTGCACGCCGGCCTGGTCGTCATCGCCAGCGCCCAACAGTTGTTTCTGGGTGACTTCATCGAGCAGGAACGGCCGGCGGTCTTCGGTCTGGCGCAGCATCACGCGCAGGCTGCCGGCCTTGTCGGCCACGGTCAGGCGCTGGGCATCGGCTGGTGACAGTTCCAGGCTGACGCTGGCATAACCGGCATTGGATTCGTCCAGCGGGGTCTCGCCGACGCGGGTGCCGGTGGCCAGCACCAGCACGTTTTCCAGCAGCGGCATCACCCGTGCACCGTGCTTGTCATCATCAACGGTGAGCAGGATGTCGACGTGGTCGCCGGGGATCACCATGCCGGAGATCGAATTGTTCTCGTCCACGCTCAGGGTGTAGGCCACATTGCCCTTGGCAATCACCGCCGAGAACTGCTCGTACAGCGGCACCAGGGCGGCGCCACTGATCGGCGCGCCTTGACGGATCGGTGCACGCAACATCCGCCCCAGGTGCTCCTCGTAGTTGTCCGGGGTGATCACATCGGCCGGCACCAGGTCCGGGGAGACCGGGCGCACGGCCAGGTCATCGGCTTGCAGGATCTGCCCGGCGGCGATATCCCGGGTCGGCACGGCCACCGACATGGTGATTTCCTCGGGCACGGCGGTGCGCGCGCTCACGGTGCGTTGCACGTAACTCACGGCCAGTACCGCGGCGAGAACGCCGATCAGCAGGGCCACCAACAGGAAGACCACGTTGCGGTTGAGTTGCAGTTTTACGGCTTTCATATCCATCCAAGCGACAAGGCATAAGTGAAACTGGTGTAGGCATCGCGCAACGCATCGATCAGCTGGCTGATCACGTTGGGCTGGGCCAGCAGCACCAGGGCGGCAAGGGCGGCGACAATGCAGTACTCGACGGTGGCAGCACCGCGCTGGTGACGCCGGAAGGTGACCGGGGGCATGGGCTTACCTGCGCATCTGGTTGGCGACGATTTCGGTGTGTTGCTCGGTGCGGTTGAAGGTCATCGACAGCACCTCGTTGCCGCGCTGGTAACCGGCCTGGCACTGCCTGGCCATCACGCTGCAGCGGTGCTCGCCATCCTCTTTCCAGCCTTGTTGCTGCAGCCTGGCGCGGTACCACTCCCAGGCCTGGTAGGCCGATTGCGGCGATTCCAGGGCAATGGTCCGCCCGGGGGTGTCCTGGTAGCGGGTATCGGAAATGACCTGGCTGCGATCGGGCTGCGGAAAGCCATGGCCGGGCGGGTTGCCGGGTTCGCGGTCGAGCAGCTCGGTAATGCCCAGCTGCACCTGGCTGCCGGCACTGCCCCCGCGCACATCCAGGGTGATGAAGTGGCCGCCCTGCTGATAGGCAATGATCTGGCGGTCGCCGAACTCGGTGACCTTGGCCTGGCCCTTCCAGTGGCGTTGGTAGAAGCCGATCACCTGTGCTGGTGTCAGCGTGGTCTGGAAACGCGACACCCGCATCGGCACGTTGTTGTGCACCATGTGGCTGGACACCAGCTCGCCCTGGGCGTTGTCCGGCAACGGCACGCTGGGCCAGTTGCCGGCACATGCCGGTGCCGCAGCAAGCACCAGGGCCAGGGTCAGGGTCAGGGCAGGGGCAAAGGAGAAGGAGCGTCGCATGCTGTCGCGCTTACTTGGCCGGCGCATTGCGCGGCAGTTTGTCGACCGGGGTGACGTCGGGCTCGACCAGGCCGATATCCAGGTCGCCAATCACGCCGAAGATCGGCAGTTCGCTGACAAAGTCCAGCTCGGGGACGTACTCGGCCAGGGCGGCGGTCGGGCTGAGCGAACGTACCTGGCTGACCACCGAACGCCGCATTGGGTTCTTGTCATTCCACTTGCCCGGCCCGGAGGCATTCCAGGCATCCACCAGCAGGGTGCTGCGGGTGTCGATGCTGACCTGCATGCTGTCAAACGGGTTGAGGAAACGGTTGGTGCTGCCGTTGCGGTAGCGCAGCTGGTCCGGTTTGACCTGGCTGTGGGCGGTCACCAGGCCATTGCGGTTGGGAGGAAAGTCGCCGGGAAGGGCCGACAGCACCGAGCCGATGGAACCCAGAAAGCCGCTGTCGGCAGCATTGGCATACGGTTGCAGGGTGATGCGGTCAGCTTCCAGCAGCGGCCGGTTGGCATAGGTGTTGAGCATGGCATCGCCCAGGCGCACGCTGCCGTTGGTGGTGCTCACGGTGGAGTCGACCAGTGCATCAGGGCCGGCATAGAAGCGGGCCAGCAGCCGGTGGCGTACCCGTGCCTGGTCCGGCACTGTGCCCGGATCGGCCACGCTGGCTTCCCAGACAGCGGCGCGGGTCATCTGCGCGGCGGTGTGGCGCATGTAGGCGTACTTGCCCAGGATCGGTACCAGCAGCAACAGCGGCACCACCACCAGGCAGGCGATGGCCACCTCGACCAGGCTCTGGCCACGTTGGCGTGCCGGTGTGGCCATGGGCAGATACTGGCTCACGGCATGGCCCCGAGCAGGCTGGCAATGCCGGTGGGGGTTTCCACCAGGCGCGCCTGCCAGTACGGGTTGAACAGGTTGCCGACCTCCAGCTTGCGGTCACCACGGGCAAAGGTGGTCAAGGCGAAGGGGCGGTTGAAGTAGACCTGGGCACTGGCCAGGGCGCTGACATCACCGCCATGGGTCTTGTCGGTCAGCGCCATCTGCCCGGCACCCATGCCGTCGATGTGCGGGCTGGTGCGCGACAGGGCCTGGGCCGATTGCACGTGCAGGGTGAACACCGGGCCGACGCCATCCTTGTCGGCGTTGTTGTTGCGCGGGTCGTTGTTGCTGTTGGTGCCCTTGCCATCGGCCACGTCGTAGTAGTCGCGCAGGCCGGTATAGGTGCCCTGGCCGGTAAAGAAGCTGCCGCTGCGCTGGCCACCCACGTTGGGGTCGCGGTTGGCATTGCGCACCAGGGTGCGGCCGGTCTGGCGGCGGGCATCACCGTAGGGGCGGTGGAGTTTGTTTCCATCCCACGCGTCGCGCCAGCCATTGCCGTTGTTGATGCCCCACAAAAAGCTCTGGTTCTGGTAACGCTGTACCGCCTGCGCACCGCCCCAGCCCAGCGGCACATCGAAGTCATTCTTGGGCGGTGGTACTGAAACTTCGAGGGAGAGCGTGTCCACCGCCGCCCACTGGTTGTAGCCGACCATGTCGGTGCCACCGGCCTGGTTCAGGCGCAGCGGCCACAAGCCGGCGTCCTTGTCGCGGGTACGCGAAAAGCGGTCGCGTGACTTCATCACCACGTTGCGGAAGCGGTCGGCGCCGGTGGAGGTGCCGCTTTGCGGGATCTTGTGCAGCGTGGTGAAAGTGTTGAAGGCCTGGTGCAGCTGGGTGGTCAGCTGGGCACTGCCGGCCGCGCTGAGGCGCGCTCCGGGGGCATTGGCTTCCACGATCTGACCGGCGAACTTGATTGCATCCACGCTGCGGGTGGCGGTGTTGAACAGCAGCCGGGTGCCGTTGGCCAGGGCACCATTGATTGCATCCAGGCCCACGATGGCAAGATCGAACGCCTGACGCATCAACGGCCGCACGCGGCCGAGGGTCACGTCGATGGCCTGGAAAACGCGGGCCAGCATCGCCGCTACCTGGCCGATGTAGGGCACCCAGGAAATGGCATTGAGGGTGGTCTTGATCCTGCGCGAGGTCTTGTGCACCTGGTTGAGCCAGGAATACATGCCCACCATCTGTGCCACGGCCACTTCGTTGGCCACGCGGGCACGGTTGCCATAGGCGGCGAAGTTGAGCACCCGTGCCTGCTGCACGGCCACACTGTAGGCAGCGGCATCGGCGGCATTCACCAGCTGGGTCTTGCGCGCCAGGCTCTGCTGGTTGCTGAACATCACCAGCACGCCCACGCTCAGTACCGCCACGAACGCCACGGACAGGATCAACGCCTGGCCGCGTTCATGTTTGCTTGAGTGGTTGTAACGGCAGTTCGGGCGTACTCGCACGATGGAGTTTCCTTCTCGCAATGGGCGGCGTCTTGATGCATCCCGTTGCTCCCATCAACACAGGAGCAACGGGATCAAAGTGCTTACTTTTTCTGGTTGTAATCGCTCAGGCCCTTGTCATTCTGGGCTGCGGCCTTGGCGTCACCGGCTGCATTGCCAGCACGCTGAATCATTTGGGTAGCGTCACCTTCCTTGCCCGCCAGTTCATTGGCCATGCCTGCGACCTGGGCGCGCACGGTGCCGCCGAAGAAAGTGAACACGCCGATCGCGGCGATGGCGATCAGTGCAACGATGATGATGTATTCGGTCATGCCCTGGCCGCGCTGCTTGCGGCCCAAACGACGGTTGATGCTCATGCGGGTTCTCCTTGTGCCAGTAAGGCTTGTGGCTTGTGCCCAGCCGGTGTTCCCCTGGCGTGGTTGGACGTGCGGGATGCCGCCGACGTGCGTTTCCTTGTCGCGACGGCCGGCAGCGTATGAGTGGTTTGTGAACGGTTCAATACAAAGCGCCGATCAATTGACGGTGTTGTGATGCGTCTTTTGCATTGAGGGTGTGCTGCGTCACGCTTTGCCGGGTCTGCATTTTCGCCATGCCGGTCGTGCGCCATTCGCCTGACGGCCCGGGCCATGCATGAAAAAAGCCACCGCAAGCGGTGGCTTTTGATCAACCGGGCCAATGCCCTTTATTGCTTGACCAGCTCGACCCGGCGGTTCTTGGCCTTGCCTTCGGCAGTGCTGTTGTCGGCCAGCGGTCGGGTATCACCGAAGCCCTCGGCGCGCAGGCGGTCAGCGTCAATGCCGGCCGCCACCAGGGCGGCGACCACGCTGGCAGCGCGCTGCTGTGACAGCTGCAGGTTGTGCGCGCTGCTGCCGCTGTTGTCGGTATGCCCATTGATGGCCAGGCGCAGTGCCGGGTCGGATGCCAGCAGCTGGCTGACCTGGGCGATCTGTGGCTGCGAGGCCGGCAGGATCTGCGCGCTGTCGGTGGCGAAATTGACCTGGATGTCGACCTTGCCGGCCTGTGCCAGCGCCTGCTGCAGGGCATCGGCCGGCAGCAGGGCAGCGGTAATCACCGCCGGTCTGGTCTGCATCACCACCAGGCCACCGGAAGTGTTGTCCGAGCCGGACTGGACCCATATCTGGTGGTCACCGCGATTGATGACCCAGCTGGTGTAGCGCGGTGAGTACCACGCGCGGTAGCCGAAATAGTATTCGCCAGCCAGGGCGCTGTTTTCTGCCTTGACCTCATCGTGCATGGGCCCGGGAATCTGGCCACGGAAGACCTGCTGGGCACCGGCTGCGGCCATCACCGCATCCAGGTTGGCCTGTACTTCCATCGGTGCGTACAGGTCGCTGTCATCGTGGCGCAGGCCGGCCGACCAGATCTGCCCTTCCACCCATTCCACCCGGTCGCCGGTATAGAACGGAAAGCGCTCGAAGCGCTTTTCGATCACCTTGATGGCCTGGTAGCCCTGCGGCAGCTGGATGAACGGAAATGCGCCCAGAGGGGCATCACTGACCGCCACCGTGTTGATGTCAAACCCCTGCGCAGCGGGGGCGGCCTCGGCCGGCTGTGCGCCTTCCGCGCTGTCTCCAGCCGGCACAGCGTTGGCAAGTGGCGCTGACGGGTCAGCAGCAGGTCCTTCCGGCTGACCGCCACCACAGGCGCTGAGCAGGAGTACGGGAACAAGCAAGGCAACAGCAGTTTTCATCGGTGCATCCTTTTTGTGCGCAGTGAAATCTTCTTCAGAAACGGCAGTCAGGGGTCAATCCGCTGCGTCAGGGGGAGTGGTTGGGCTACTGCTTGACCAGTTCGACCCGGCGGTTCTTGGCCTTGCCTTCGGCAGTGCTGTTGTCGGCCAGCGGTCGGGTATCACCGAAGCCCTCGGCGCGCAGGCGGTCAGCGTCAATGCCGGCCGCCACCAGGGCGGCGACCACGCTGGCAGCGCGCTGCTGTGACAGCTGCAGGTTGTGCGCGCTGCTGCCGCTGTTGTCGGTATGCCCATTGATGGCCAGGCGCAGTGCCGGGTCGGATGCCAGCAGCTGGCTGACCTGGGCGATCTGTGGCTGCGAGGCCGGCAGGATCTGCGCGCTGTCGGTGGCGAAATTGACCTGGATGTCGACCTTGCCGGCCTGTGCCAGCGCCTGCTGCAGGGCATCGGCCGGCAGCAGGGCAGCGGTAATCACCGCCGGTCTGGTCTGCATCACCACCAGGCCACCGGAAGTGTTGTCCGAGCCGGACTGGACCCATATCTGGTGGTCACCGCGATTGATGACCCAGCTGGTGTAGCGCGGTGAGTACCACGCGCGGTAGCCGAAATAGTATTCGCCAGCCAGGGCGCTGTTTTCTGCCTTGACCTCATCGTGCATGGGCCCGGGAATCTGGCCACGGAAGACCTGCTGGGCACCGGCTGCGGCCATCACCGCATCCAGGTTGGCCTGTACTTCCATCGGTGCGTACAGGTCGCTGTCATCGTGGCGCAGGCCGGCCGACCAGATCTGCCCTTCCACCCATTCCACCCGGTCGCCGGTATAGAACGGAAAGCGCTCGAAGCGCTTTTCGATCACCTTGATGGCCTGGTAGCCCTGCGGCAGCTGGATGAACGGAAATGCGCCCAGAGGGGCATCACTGACCGCCACCGTGTTGATGTCAAACCCCTGCGCAGCGGGGGCGGCCTCGGCCGGCTGTGCGCCTTCTGCGCTGTTTTCAGCCGGCACAGCGTTGGCAAGTGGCGCTGACGGGTCAGCCGCCGGTCCTTCCGGCTGCCCACCGCCGCAGGCGCTGAGCAGGAGGACGGGAACAAGCAGGGCAGAGGCTGCCTTGATGGCGGAGTTCTTGTGCACAGGGGGGCTTCCTCGGGATGTGAGTCATGGCTGCCACAACGGCAAAGGGCGGCAGACGGCGGGGAATCGGCGCGCAATCATGGCCGCCAGCGGTATCACGCCAGCGGTTGATGAGTGATCAGGCAGGCTCAGAGCGCCTGCCGCAGGCGCTGGGCCAGACCCTGGCAGGTGGCCTGGTCAGGCTTGAGCTGCTGCTGTTCACGCACGACCTGCATGTGCTGGCTGCCCAGCACGAAGCCCTGGTCAAAGCGCTGGCCGGCACCGGCCTGGCCGCCGGCATCGCTCAGGGCCTGGCGCTTTTCGTGGTTGTAGAACACGGTCAGCGGCTGTTCGCCGGCACCGCATACGCGCATGTTGGCCACCAGGGCCGCGGTGACATAGCCCTGTTCGGCGAGTGCATCTTCGGGGACCTCGAAGCTGGCCGAATCCACCGGGGCGCTCGTATCCGGGTTGGCGTTCTGGGCGCTGGCGGTGCCGCCGGCAAGCAGGCCGGCCAACAGCAGCGGTGCGGTACGCAGGATCATGCTGTTCATTCCTTTGCAGAGCAGAAGCGGCAATGCCGCGGCGCTGGCGAGCATAACAACAGAAAAAAACCGGGGCCCTCGCAGGCCCCGGCTTTGCTTTCACTCTGTGACCGTGCTCACGTCAGCTGCGCATGCCGGTGCCGCGGCCGAGCAACCACAGCGACACGCTGGCCAGGGCGGCAATGAAGCCCAGCATCAGCGCGTAGGCGATCCACAGCGGCACGTCCGAGGTGCCGAGCAGGCCGTAACGGAACGCGTTGACCATGTAGAAGATCGGGTTGGCGTGGGTGGCGGCCTGGGCCCAGCCCGGCAGCAGGGTGATCGAATAGAACACGCCGCCGAAGTAGGTCAGCGGGGTCAGGATGAAGGTCGGCACGATGGCGATGTCATCGAACTTCTTGGCATACACCGCATTGAGGAAGCCGGCCAGGGCGAAGATGGTGGCACCCAGCAGCACCGTGGACAGGGTGATCAACGGGTGGGCCACACGCACATCGGTGAACAGACACGCGATGACCATGACAATGCCGCCGACCATCAGCCCGCGCAGCACCGCACCGGCCACATAGCCGGCCAGGATCACCCAGTTGGGCATCGGGCTGACCAGCAGTTCCTCGATGTGGCGGCCGAACTTGGCGCCGAAGAAGGAGGAGGCGATGTTGCCGTAGCTGTTCTGGATCACGCTCATCATCACCAGGCCGGGGACGATGAACTGCATGTACGAGTAGCCGCCCATCTCACCGATGCGGCTGCCGATCAGGCCACCGAAGATCAGGAAATACAGGGTCATGGTGATCGCCGGCGGCACCAGGGTCTGGCCCCAGATGCGCAGGATGCGGTTGACCTCGCGGCGGATGATGGTGCCCAGCGCGACCAGGTTGGCGCGGCCGGTGGAAACGGTGGTGGTCATCGGGTCAATCCTTCTTGCCGGTCAGGCGCACGAACAGTTCTTCCAGGCGGTTGGAGCGGGTACGCATCGATCGCACCTGCACCCCCGCCTGGCCCAGCGCGGTGAACACGCCAACCAGGTCCATCGCGCGAGGCTTGTCCAGTTCCAGGGTGTGGGCATTGCGCACCACCAGGCTGGCCCCCTCAATGACCGGCAGGTTGGCCGGGAGGTCACCGTCGGTATCGAGCACGAAGCCTTCCACGTCCAGGGTGGCCAGCAGCTCGCGCATCGGCGCCTGCTGCACGATCTGGCCACGGTCGATGATGGCCACGTTGCGGCACAGCTGTTCGGCTTCTTCCAGGTAATGGGTGGTCAGGATGATGGTGGTGCCATCGCGGTTGATCTGTTCCAGCACCCGCCACATGTCGCGGCGGATCTCGATGTCCACACCGGCGGTGGGCTCGTCCAGGATCAGCAGCTGCGGCCGGGTCATCATCGCGCGGGCAATCATCAGCCGGCGCTTCATGCCACCGGACAGCGTGCGGCTGATCATCTGCGCCTTTTCCCACAGGTGGGCGCGCTTGAGCTCTTCTTCGGCGCGCACCAGCGCGGTGGCACGGTCGATGCCGTAGAAGCCGGCGTAGTTGACCAGGATGTCGATCGGCTTTTCAAACAGGTTGAAGTTGATTTCCTGCGGCACCAGGCCGACCAGGCGCATGGCCGCGCCGCGCTGCTGCTGCAGGTCCACCCCGAACACTTCCACCGAGCCTTCGCTCAGGTTCACCAGCGAGGAGATGATGCCGATCATGGTCGACTTGCCGGCACCGTTGGGGCCGAGCAGGGCGAAGAAATCACCCGGGGCGACTTCCAGGTCGATGCCCTTCAGGGCCTGGACGCCGTTGTCGTAGCGCTTGGTCAGCCCGCGTACGCGCAGGGCAGGAGAATCAGGGGAAGCGGTAGCAGTGGCAGACACCGGGAGGCCTTTGGCCCTTCGGGCCGGAAGCGGTCAAATCGGCGGCTATTATAGGTGGCCTTGCCGGCAGGGCCGGTGTCACACAGTGTTCTGTTTGCCGTGTCGCCAGCCTTTGACATCCTCCTGACCGGGCGCGAGCAGCTAGCGCCGAACCTGTTGATCCTGCGTTTTGCCCGTGCCGATGGCCAGCCGTTGCTGCACCAGCCCGGGCAGTTCATCCAGCTCAACCTGGTCGATGCCCAAGGCAATGCCCAGCGCCGCAGCTACTCGCTGTCCAGCCGCAGTGACCGCCCCTTGAGCGACCACCAGTTCGAGCTGGCCATCAGCCTGGTACCCGGCGGGCTGGCCGCCGGCCAGCTGGCCTGCGCGCTGCCGGGCAGTGTGTTTTCGGCCAGTGGGCCGCTGGGGCGGTTTGTGTTGCCGGCCAGCGACAGCAACCGGCGCTACCTGCTGCTGGCCACCGGCACCGGGGTGTCGCCCTTCCGCGGCATGCTGCCGCAGCTGGTCCCACTGCTGGAACAAGGCCGCCAGGTGGTGCTGCTGCATGGCGCGCGCAGCCAGGCCGAGCTGCCCTATGCCGGTGAATTCATCGAGCTGGCGGCGCAGCAGCCGGGGTTCACCTACCGGCCCTGCATTTCGCGACAGTGGCCGCTGGATATGCCCGGGGCGGTGCAAGGCCATGTGCAGGACCAACTGCCGGCCCTGCAGCCGGACCCGGGCAATGACATTGCTTACCTGTGTGGCAACCCGGGCATGGTCGATGCCGGCTTTTCCGCCCTGCGCGCTGCCGGTTTCGGCATGCCGCGGCTGCGCCGCGAGAAATACCTCAGCCAGTCGGCCTGAGCAGGTGCGCCGCCCGGGGCGCAGCGATACCAGCACACAACGAAAAACCGCCCCGGGTTACGGGGCGGTTGATCGCCGGTGGCCAAGCCTGCCCGGCCGCCGTGGCTCAGCGTAGGATCAGAAGTTCCAGTTCCAGCTCAGGCTGTAGCTGCGGCCCACCACGTCATACACGGTGTTGTTGGCGTAGATGCCCGGCTCGCCGAAGCCCATGTACGGCGGCAGGGTGTCGCCCAGGTTCTGCACCGCCAGGTTCAGGGTCTGGCCCTTGCCCAGGCGGTAGCGCAGCGACAGGTCGTAGTAGGTGCGCGAAGGCACGTCATTGTTGTCGTACTGCTCGGCCGAGGTGGCGTTGACATCGGCCTTGCCGGCCCCGTGGTGGCGGGTGTTCAGGGCGATGCCCCAGTTTTCCAGGTCGTAGCTGGTGGCCAGGGTGGCGCGGAAGTGCGGGTTGGTATAGCTGCCATCACTGACCACGTTGCCCGATGCAATGCCCGGGGTGGTTTCGGTGACGTTGTCACGCAGCCAGGTGCCGGTGAAGCGCAGGCCCAGGCGGCCCGGGCCGATGTCCACGTGGTAGTTGGCACCGACATCGATGCCACGGGCGTACAGGCGCGAGACATTGGCCTGCTGCGCCTTGACCCACAGCGGGGCACCGGCCGGCAGGGTGATGCCGTGTTCGCTGGTGGGCACATCCGGGGTCTGGTTGCGGCCGTGCGCGGCACAGTACGGGTTGTTGATGCTGGGCAGGTCCACGCACAGGCGCAGGATGTTGGTGTAGGAGATCTGGGTGATCACATCGGTGATGTCGATGTCCCAGTAGTCCACGGTCAGGTCGAAGTTGCGCAGGAACGAGGGCTGCCAGACAAAGCCGATGGTCAGGCTGTCGGAGGTTTCCGGGGCCAGGTCGGGGTTGCCGCCGGTGGTGATGTGCGGGCCGGTCTTGATGTCCGGCAGCGGCGTGGTCACGCCCAGGGCCAGGCAGTTGGCGGCGCGGGTCGGCGAGGCGTGGTAGTCACCGGCCTCGCACGGATCGGTGATCGAACCGGTGGTGGTGCTGGTGAACACCGGCTCGTACAGCTCGCCGAAGTTGGGCGTACGCACGCTGCGCGAACGCACACCGCGGATGGCCAGGCCTTCGATCGGTTCCCAGATCAGGCCGGCCTTCCAGGCATTGGTGGCCCCGACGGTGGTGTAGTCCGAATAGCGGTAGGCAAGCTCCAGATCGACGCGGCGCGCAAAGGCCTTGTCGGCCAGCACCGGCACCAGCAGCTCGCCGAACACTTCGCCCACTTCAAAGCCTTCGTCCAGCTGCGAGCGTGCGCCCGGGCCGCCGCCGTAGACCAGCTCGCCGGACAGGGCCAGCGGGTCATCGGTGTTTTTCAGGGTTTCCTTGCGGTATTCCGCACCCAGGGCAAAACCGAGCGAACCGGCCGGCAGGGTGAAGGCGGTGCCGCTGATTTCCGCCCCGGCCACCAGCTGGGTGGTGGTGCGGTATTCGTCACGGTCATCGAGCACCCAGTCCAGCAGTTCGCGTGCGGGTTTTTCGGTGCTGAAGATGTTCAGCGGGATGCAGCCGGCCGCACGTGCGGCCTCGTCGCGGCAGACCGGCAGGCCATTGGCCCCGGTGGTGACATCACGCGCGGCCAGCCAGCGCGATTTCACCGGCACGTTGCCCTGCACCGCGTGGTCGTTGACCTCGCCGTACTGGGCAAACACGTTCCAGCCGACGTAATCGCTGAAGCGGCCGCCCAGCTCGCTGCCCACGGTCAGGGTCTTGCGGTGGTGGTCTTCGCTGCGCACCGGGAAGTTGCCGTAGGTGCGGTCGATGCTCAGCGAAGTCAGGCCTTTGTCGAGCATCAGCTGGCGGATCGAACCGGGCAGGAACGGGTTGTCCAGGTAGGCCTTGGCACTGCCCACGCCCATGAAGGTGGTGCGGGTGTCGTCGCGGTAGTAGGTGCCGGCGCCGTCGTAATGGCTGCGCGCGTAGTTGAACCAGGCGCCGTAGTAGAGGTTGTCGCTGATGTCGAAATCGACCCGGCCCATTACCGAGGTGGACTCATTGCCGCCCAACAGCTGGTGCATGTCGGTCAGGTTGCGGCCATCACCGCCACTGCCCAACGAGAACTGCGACGGAGCCTTGTCCAGGTAGATGTCATACACCATCGGCCGGATGCTGCCGCCGTCGGTGAGCATGTAACGGGTTTGCTCGTCGGCCAGCCAGAAATTGGGCTCGTAGGCGTAGTAATGCTGGCGGTAGTTCCAGACATGGGCACGGTCGGGGATGCCGTCGGCCGCGCCGGTGTTGGCCGGGTTGGGCAGGGTCATCGGCTGGTCGCGCCAGTCGAAGCGGTCTGCGCGGTACAGCGCATCGTTGCGCGCATAGGTCGCGCCGAGGCTGACCCGGCCGCGGCCATCGGCGAACTTGAAGCCGCTGGCCGCAGACAGGGTGTGGTGCTGGGCATCGCCGCGGTCGGACAGGCCGGCGTTGGCCGACAGCGTGGTCTGCTCGATGTCCTTTCTGGTGATGATGTTGACCGCGCCGGTCACCGCATCGGCGCCGTACACCGCTGCCGCGCCGCCGGTGACCACTTCCACCCGCTCGATCATGCCCAGCGGGATGGTGCTGATGTCCACCGCCGAGGAGCGGGCCGAGCTGGAGACGCGACGCTTGCCGTCGATCAGGGTCAGGGTGCGGTTGGTGCCCATGTTGCGCAGGTTGATCGAGGCGATGCCCGAATCCCAGCCGGATGGGCCGCTGGCCAGGCTGGTGCCTACGCCGATGGCCGGGTTCTGGGCCAGGGCGCTGTAGGCATCGGTGGCACCGAAACGCAGGGCTTCGTCCATGCGCACCACGCTGATCGGCATCGGCGTGACCAGCTCCGGGCGGGCAATGCGCGAACCGGTGACCACCACGCTGTCCAGGGTGGCGGCATCACTGCCGGCATCAGCAGCAACGGCTTGCGCGGAAGAGCTGGCCGGGGTCGGGGCAACATCCGTGGTGGCTTGGGCCTGTGCGGCGGTCGACAGGCAGAGCAGGGCCACGGCGATGCCGGCAGCCAACGGGCAAACTTCAGAGCGCAAGACATCTACCTCGTGAAAAGGGGGGCAAACATTAACAGTGTGAAAAGCAAATGCAGATTTCCGGTTTCATTTTCCGTTCAAGGAAAATGTTGACGGAACGCGCGCATTTACGGGCTTTTAACAACTAATCGGGGGTTATTCCTGTCCCAGCTGCAGGGCCGGCTGGCGCGCGCTGGGCAGGTCCACGCCGAGACGGGCGGCCAGGGTCGGGGCGATCTGGCGGATGTCGATCGTGCCCAGGTTGCGGCCGGCCTCGATCCCGGGGCCACTGATGAACAGTGCCGAGCTCATTTCCGGGTGGCTGTTGCGATAGCCATGGGCGCCGGTGGTGCGTGCGGTGGGGGTCACCACCGGCCCGGTCAGGGCACCGCCCATGGCATGGCCACCATGGGCATCGACCAGGAAACTGGCCTGGGGCAGGGCCCCGTCGGCGATGGCATCGTGCCCGCGCAGCACGGTCTTGATGCCGTTGGCGGGGTCGGCGGCCAGCCGCGCCAGCAATTGTTCGACCCGGGCCAGGGTCTGGGTATCGTTGCGGTCCTTCAGCACCACCGAGGCGCTGCCGCCGGAATTCCAGGCATAGGCCTGCAAGTCACGCACCTTCGGGCTGGGCGCGTCATCCAAACTGATCAGGCCGGCCTGGGCGAAGGCCGCATTGAGGTTGATCAGGTGGTTGACCGGGTGGAAGCCATGGTCGGAGGCAATGGCCACCGTGCCCTGCGCAAAGAGCTGGCGGTGGGCGCTGATGATCTGCCCGACCAGGCCATCGACCTGCTCCAGCACCGGCAGCGAGTGGGCATTGAGCGGGCCGTGCTCGTGCTGGGCCCCGTCCAGGGCCACCAGGTGCACGGTGAGCAGCTGCGGCTTGCCCTGGGCCAGCATCTGCAATGCCACCGCGGTGGACTTGCCGTCCAGCTCCAGGCCGTCCTTGCCTGCGTGGTAGCGATGGCCGGTGTGCTGCTCCACCGATTGCAGGAAGCCGCGCGGGGTGGAGACGGCGCTCATCAGCTGGTAGTCGTAAGGGCGCTTGTTGCGCCAGAACTCGGGCACGTTGTAGTCGATGGCCGGATGGCCCACCGATACCGGCCAGAGCACGGCGGCGGTGGTCATGCCCTTGGCCTTGGCCGCATCCCACAGGGTCGGTGCGGTGATCTGGCTGCCGTACCAGTTCCAGGCCCCGGCCTCCAGGCCCATCGGGTCGAACACGGTATTGGTGTAGATGCCGTGCTCCTGCGGCGAGCCACCGGTGACCAGGGCGGTGTGGTTGGGGTAGGTCACCGTCGGGGTGACATTGATCACGCGCTGGGCATAGGCGCCCTGGTCCAGGAAGCGGCGCAATACCGGTGCCTGCACACCGTAACGCTCGGCCTGGGTGATGTAGTCCGGGTGCAGGCCATCGATGGAAATCATCAACACGGCCGGGTCGGCCGGGGTGCTGGCCTGGGCCAGCGGAGCAAGCGCGGCCAGCATCAAGCTGGACAGGACAGTGAGGCACAGACGCGGGTGGTGCGCAGACATGCAAAGCAACCTTGAGGGGGGAGGCCAGTGGCGTGCCGCGCATATTCAGGTTGGCGTGTCGCAGGGCGTTTGCAGGCAGGTTGCGGGGATGGATCGCCGCGCCTCGGGCGCTGCGTGCAGACCCTGACAAGCACGGCCGCCTGCATCCGTGAGGAGTGGCACAGGGAAGGGCGGCAGGTCGTGCGTAGGATGCACACGCGCCGATGCCGCAGCCTGGCGGTCACCTGCATTGACGCCCTGTCGGGTATCGGTCACTGTCCATCGACAAACCCGATCGCCCGCCGCGCCACAGCGCCGGTTGCCCGGGCCGGAGGTCAGGATTTGCCGTGGCAGGTGATCGCTGGTGTCCGCTGGCAGGCAAGCAACGGCGGTGTCTGTTGCCATGCACTGGCCGGGCAGCGGGATGTGGGCAGTTGGCGGATGGATCTTTGGATGCCCGCCTTGATGCTGGCGCAACGGCAAGGCATCGGCTGCGATGCACGGCCACTGCCGGCACAGGCGGGAAAGCAACGCAGTAAGGAGAGCGTAGATGCGAATTTTCAAGCGCAGCGTGCTGGTGCTGGCCTGTATGGCCCTGGCCGCCTGCGATGACAACGGCAGTGCCGCGCCGGCCGATGCCTCGCCAACCCAGCGCCTGTATGGCCAGGTGGCGTTTGCGCCGTGCACGCTGGAAGGCAGCCAGGTGGCGGTCACGGTCGAGGCGCTGTGTGGCAAGTGGTCGGTGGCAGAGGATCCGGACCGACCGCAGGGCCGGCAGATTGATCTGAACATCGCCTGGTTGCCGCCCAAGGACAACCAGCTGGGCAGCGCCGACCCGGTGTTCTTCCTGGCCGGGGGCCCGGGCCAGGCGGCCACCGAAGTGGCCGGGATGTTGCAGGGAGCGCTGGCCGAGGTGCTGAAGAAGCGCGATGTGATCCTGATCGACCAGCGCGGCACCGGTGGCTCCAATTCGCTGGCCTGTGTGGACGGCGACGGCAAACCGCTGGAAATCGACGAGGCGCAGGCCAGCGATATCGACATCGACGGCCTGCGCCGCTGGATCAGCCAGTGCCATGCCGGGCTGGAAGGCCGCGCCGACACCCGCTTCTACACCACCGGCCAGGCCATTGATGACCTGGATGCGGTGCGCCAGGCGCTGGGGGTGGCCCAGGTCAACCTTATCGGAAGTTCCTACGGTACCCGGGTGGCCCAGCAGTACGCCGCGCGCTATCCGCAGCACACCCGCAGCGTGATCCTGGATGGCGTGGTGCCCAACGACCTGGTGGTCGGGGCCGAGTTCGCGCAGACCTTCCAGCGTGCGATCAGCCTGCAGTCGCAGCTGTGCCAGGCCGACGCGGCCTGCGCCAAGCGCTTCCCGGACGACCTGCTCAGCCAGCTGCAGCAGGTGGTGGACGGGCTGCGTGCGCAGCCGCGCCAGGTCGGCTTCCGTGACCCGGCCACCGCACAGTGGCACAGCCAGACCCTGACCGCCGATGCGGTGACCGGGCTGGCGTTTGCCTTCTCCTACATGCCGCAGGCCTCGGCCTTGCTGCCGGTGGTGCTGGACGAGGCCCGTGCCGGCCGCTACGAGAGCCTGGCCGCCCTGTCGCGGCTGGCCAGCGCCAACATGTCCGAGAGCATCAACCGCGGCATGCAGTGGTCGGTGATCTGCGCCGAGGATTTCCACCGCCTGGGCAAGGTCGATGCCAGTGGCACCCTGCTCGGGCAGGACATGGTGCAGTACATGTACGCCGCCTGCCCGGTCTGGCCGCATGTGGCTGCCGATGCCGCCAGCACTACGCCGTTGACCAGTGACCTGCCGGCGCTGCTGCTGTCCGGTGAGGTGGACCCGGTGACCCCGCCGGCCTATGGCGATGCGGTGCTCGAACAGCTGCCGCATGGGCGCCATCTGGTAGCGCGCGGGCAGGGCCACGGCACCCTCGGGGTGGGCTGCATGCCCGGCCTGCTGGCGCAGTTCCTGGACAGCACCGATGCGGCCGCGCTTGATGCCAGCTGTCTGGACAACCTGCGTCCGGTGTTGCCGTTCACCTCTTTCAATGGCTGGGAGCCGTGAGCTCCCTGCCGCTCAGGAATTGACTGATGATCGTTGCTGAAAACCTGCACAAGCAGTTCAAGACCCGTACCGGCACGGTGACGGCGGTGAGCAATGTCGGCTTTGCCGCTGCCGATGGCCAGATCACCGGCCTGCTCGGCCCCAACGGTGCCGGCAAGACCACCACCCTGCGCATGCTCTACACCCTGATGACCCCGGACCAGGGCAAGGTCGTGGTCGATGGCATCGACGCGGCGCGTGACCCGATGGCAGTGCGCCGCCAGCTTGGCGTGTTGCCCGATGCGCGTGGCATCTACAAGCGCCTGACTGCGCGCGAGAACATCGCCTACTTCGGCCGCCTGCATGGCATGAGCGAGTCGGCCATCGAGCAGCGCATCGGCGTGTTGTCGCGCGCGCTGGACATGGGCGACATCCTGGACCGTCAGTCCGAGGGTTTTTCCCAGGGCCAGCGGACCAAGACCGCCATTGCCCGCGCGCTGGTGCATGACCCGCGCAACGTCATTCTGGATGAGCCCACCAACGGCCTGGACGTGATGACCACCCGCGGCCTGCGTGGTTTTTTGCAGGAGCTGCGCCAGGAAGGGCGCTGCGTGATCTTCTCCAGCCACATCATGCAGGAGGTGGCTGCGCTGTGTGACCACATCGTGGTGATCGCCAAGGGCACCGTGGTGGCGGCCGGCAGTGCCGATGCCCTGCGTGCGCAGACCGGCCATGCCAACCTGGAAGATGCCTTTGTCAGTGTCATCGGCTCGGAGGAGGGCCTGCACGCATGAGCCTGCTGCGAACCGTGTGGACGGTGATGGTCAAGGAGCTGCGCGACCTGTCGCGTGACCGCCGCACCCTGGCCCTGAGCCTGTTGCTGGCGCCGCTGCTGTACCCGGTGCTGATCCTGGGCATGAGCAAACTCTCCGATGCGCGCATGCGCACCCAGCTGGAAGGGCCGTTGCAGGTGCCGGTGATCGGTGCCGAACATGCGCCGACCCTGGTGGCCTTCCTGGCTTCGGCCAACCTGCATGCGGTGGCCCCGCCGGCCGACCTGGAGGCAGCCATCCATGCCCAGCAGGTGGATGTGGCCCTGCGCATCTCGCCGACCTTTGCCGAGCACTGGCATGCCGGCAAACCGGCCCTGGTGGAGATCATCCAGGACAGCACCCGGCGCGATGCGGAGATCCCCACCCTGCGCCTGCGCCGGGCCCTGGAGGCCTATGACGGCCAGGTCGCGGCCCTGCGCCTGGTGGCCCGTGGCATCGACTCGCAGGTGGTGAGGCCGCTGCACATTGCCCGCCAGGACCTGGCCACCGCCGAGGCCAAGCGCGGGGTGTTGCTGTCGGTGTTGCTGCCGGTGCTGTTGACCCTGACCTCGTTTTTGGGCGGTGCCTACCTGGTGATGGACACCACCGCCGGCGAGCGTGAGCGGCAGTCGCTGGAGCCGTTGCTGGTGACCCCGGCCTCGCGCTCGGCCATTGTCAGTGGCAAGATCGCCGCGGCCTGCGTGATCGGCCTGGTGACCCTGCTGCTGACCCTGCTGGCCTTCCGCATATCGGCCCAGGTGGCCGGTGGCGGCATCGGCCAGATGCTCAAGCTCAACCTGGCCGCCATGCTGCAGATGCTGCTGGTGATGCTGCCGATGCTGTTCATCGGCACCACCCTGCTGACCCTGCTCTCGGCCAGCGCCAAGAGCCTGAAGGAGGCGCAGAGCCACATGACCTGGCTGATGCTGCTGCCGATGCTCCCCGGTTATGCGCTGATGGTGTACCCGATCAAAAGCGCGCTGTGGCAGTTCGCGGTGCCGTTCCTGGCGCAGAACCAGATGCTGATCAAGGTGATCCGTCAGGAGCCGGTTTCCTGGCAGATCTGGGCGGTGTACCTGTCCTCGGGCATCGCCCTGTCGCTGCTGCTGTGGCTGGCCACGGTCTGGCGCTACAACCAGGAACGGCTGGCCATCTCCGGCTGAAGCGGCCGGCTTGCCGGCGGTATCACCCAGCAACAACAACGGCCCGGGAAACCGGGCCGTTGTTGTTTGCCGCATTGCCTGCTGCTTACTGGTTCTGCGGGCTGAAGGCCAGGGTACGGCGCACCGTGGTCGGTGCGGCAATCGGCTCGTACTTCCAGCGGCGTACCGCGTTCATGGCCTCACGGTCGAAGATGCGTGCCGGTTGCGAGCGCAGCACACGGGCACTGGTGACCGAGCCATCGGTGCCGACGGTGATTTCCATCAACACTTCGCCGGCGGTGCCCGAACGCAGGGCATCGGCCGGGTAACGCGGCGCCGGGGTACTGACCGCACGCAGGGTCGGTGCGGCTGCTGGTGCGGCAGCGGCGGTCTGCCGGGTGGCAGCGGCCAGGCGGGCGGCCTCGGCGGCCGCGCGCTGCTCGGCCTCACGGCGGGCGGCGGCCTGCTGTTCGCTGGCGGCAGCCTGTTCGCGTGCGGCGGCCTCGCGCGAGGCCTGCTGCAGGGCCGCCAGCTGGCGGGCGGCGGCGGCTTCGGCGGCCTGTTGCTGGGCCAGACGCTGCTGCTCCACCTGCTGCGCCGAACGCTGTTCGGCCTCGCGCTTGGCGCGCTGGTTTTCGGCGTCGGAGCGGCGGGCCACCAGCGACTGGCCATCGGCGACGGCCTGCTTCAGTCGCGGCAGGGCCGGGGCCTGGGCATTGACCTTCTCGATCAGCGCGACCAAGCGGTTGGCCTCGTCGAAGTCCTCGCGGCTGATGTTCAGTTCGGCGGCGGTGAGGGTGTAGGGCAGCAGGTCGGTCAGCGCGCTGGCCACATAGGGGTCGTGTGGGTCCTTTTCCTGCAACGCCAGGTAATACTCGATCGCATTGTCGCCGGCCGGCGCATACATCCTGTTCTCGCGCAGGGCGGCGCTGGCCTTGTCGCGCAGCTCGTCCAGGTTCAGATCTGTCGACACCGTGGCGGTGGTTTCGGCCACAGCGGGTGGAGCACTGGGTTCGGTGGCGGCCTGATCACTGCCCGAGCAGGCGACCAGGCCGGTGAGCAGCAGCATGGTCAGCAGTGGCCGTGCACTGCCGGTGATGGTGAGGTGCGACATTTCAATTCCCCTTGAAGCGTAGACCTGGCGATGGCGTGGGTCGGGCCGTGCCCGGGCCACGCAGGTGGGCCCGACGGGCCGGCCGTCATGGCCTGCAGCAGCGCACAGCTGCCGCAAGGTGAACGAATAGTGAGCGAAATGGCCTGCCGGCGGCAATACATGCCCATTCCAACGTGATGGGCGTCACGAAATTTTGCCGACAAAAAAGCCGGCCGCCGGCCCGGAAAGGCTGGCGGCCGGCTGCTGAAGGCTTGCGCGGATCAGTGTGTGCCGTGGCCGGTGGCCGGGTGCATCAGGCGGTCGGCCCAGGCAATGCCGATTGCCGAAAGGATGAATACGCAGTGGATGATGGTCTGCCAGAACACGCCGTCAGCGGTCAGCACCGCGCAGGTGGACTGGCCGATCTGTGAGGCGGCCATGCTCATCTTCTCCGGTGGGCACAGCGGCATGCCGCCCAGCGAGCCGGCCGCAATGAAGGTCTTGAGCAGGTGGATGGAGGAAATGCCGATGATCGACAGGGCCAGCTTGACCTTCAGCACCGAGGCGTTGACGTGGCTGAGCCATTCCGGCTGGTCCGGGTGGTCATCCAGACGCAGGCGCGAGACGAAGGTTTCATAGCCACCGACGATCACCATCACCAGCAGGTTGGAGATCATCACCACATCGATCAGGCCGAGCACGATCAGCATGATCTGTTGCTCGCCCATGCTGCCGGCGTCGTGGATCAGGTGCCACAGCTCCTTGCCGAACAGGAACACATAGACGCACTGGGCCAGGATCAGCCCCAGGTACAGCGGCAGCTGCAGCCAGCGCGAGGCGAAGATCAGCGAGGCCAAGGGAGAGCGGGTATTGCCGGAAGAGGGAGTCATGTGGGGAACAACGTGGGGAAAACAGCGGCGCAGAATATCGGCAGCCGGGCCATTTGCGCCAGCGTGGCGGTGCTAGGCTCGTGGTCCGTTAGTGCGCAGGAGTGCCGCAATGATTGATCTGCATTACTGGCCCACCCCCAATGGCCACAAGATCACCCTGATGCTGGAGGAAACCGGGCTGCAATACCGCCTGCTGCCGGTGAACATTGCCGCCGGGGACCAGTTCCACCCCGAGTTTCTGGCCATTGCGCCGAACAACAAGATCCCGGCCATCGTCGACCATGCCCCGGCCGATGGCGGGCCGCCACTGAGCGTGTTCGAGTCCGGTGCGATCCTGCAGTATCTGGCCGACAAGACCGGCCGTTTCGGTGGCCGCGACCTGCGCTCGCGTACCGAGGTCAACCAGTGGCTGATGTGGCAGATGGCCGGGCTGGGGCCGATGAGCGGGCAGATGGGGCACTTTGCCGTGTACGCCCCGGACCCGGTGCCGTATGCGATCGAACGCTATGACAGCGAGGTGCGCCGCCTGCACCGGGTGCTGGACAAGCGCCTGGCCCAGGTGCCGTACCTGGCCGGGGAGGAGTATTCCATTGCCGACATGGCGGCCTGGCCGTGGATTGACGTGTACGCCAAGCGCCCGCCGGATTTTGCTGCCTTCCCGCATATGGCCCGCTGGCATGCCCAGGTGGCCGAACGTCCCGCGGTGCAGCGGGCCATGGCCCTGCCGGCACAGGTGGTGCACGGCGCCTGAGCGCGCCGCAC